>CANFQF010000137.1 GCA_947449025.1 Comamonadaceae bacterium | reverse complement strand
TGTCGCCCGTGCCCGCGCCCGCGCCCTTGCCCTCGGGAGCCGGCGCAGGTCTGGGAGTGTTCGCGATGGCAGAAGTTTCGGATGTCGTGGATGCAGCGGGCACGCCTGCAGGCGCTAGCGGCAGGAGCGAGGTCCCATCCTGCAGCCTGTGCACCGCGGGCAGGTCCTGTGGGCCGCGCAGCTGGGTGCGGCCGATCATCCAGGCCATGCGGGTGTCTCCGCGCAGCAGCGTCATGCCCGTGGGCACTGTCCCCTGCCAGCGGGGTCCGGCCAGCAGGTAGGTGCCGCCGGCAGCGCCATGACTGCGCGTGCCCGGCGCGGCGAAGACATCGGTCCAGGCGCCCAACACCGAGAAGACCTCGAAATGCTCGGGATTGGGCGGCAGCCGCAGCACCCAGGGGCCCGCGTCCAGGTCGATGAAGGCCGAGGTGTAGAGAAGGTCGACGGTGGGGCGCACCACTTCGCGGAAGGCCGCCGTGGGTGGCTGGCGGACGCGGCGCAGCGGATCCGATTTGGGCTGCTGGCCGGCGAATTCGGCGCGTGTGAGGTCCATCAGCACCAGGGGCAGTCCGTACAGATAGCCTTCAGCGCCTAGCTGGATCTTCTCGCGTTGCAGCCACAGCAGCCCAGCGAGCGCGACCGCCAGTGCGAGCGCCGGGGCAAGCACCCAGACCGCAATGCGTGCCAGCGCACCGCCCCGTCGTTTTGCGTGTTCGCTCATCGGACCTCGAGGATGGTGCGAAACCCCAGATGGCTGGTCGCCAGGTCCAGGTCCTGCGGTTGTCTGGCGCCAGCCCGATAGCGCATGCACCAGTCGGGCGAGCACAGAAACGAGCCGCCCTTGATCACGCCTTGAGGCGGCGGACCACTGATCGCGGTGGCTCGCGCCGCTTGCAAGGCGGGCGGCGGCGCATCCTCGTGGCCGGGGCGCCAAGCGTCGCGGGTCCACTCCCAGACGTTGCCAATCATGTCGTGCAGGCCCAGCGCGTTGCCGGTGTAGCAACCCACAGGCGCGACACCGGCGAAGCCGTCGCTGCCGGCGTCCTCCATCGGAAAGCGCCCCTGCCAGGTGTTGGCCTGGCGCGGCTGCTCGTGCTGTGGTGCCGCCTGCTCGCGCGCTTCCCTTGCTGCCCACTCCCACTGCGCCTCCGTGGGCAATTGGCGGCCCGCCCAGCGCGCGTAGGCCTGGGCATCTTGCAGCGTGACCGCGACCACCGGCAGGCTGCCGCGTCCCTCGAGGTGGGTGCCAGGGCCTCCCGGCTGGCGCCAGTTGGCGCCGGGCAGGTAATGCCACCATTGCAGCGGGTCGGGCGGTCCGTCGAGTTTGCGCGGCACCTGGAACACCAGCGCCCCCGGCTGCAGCAGCTCGGGCGGCGCACCGACCAGGCGGCTGGCATCGGGCACGCGCTCGGCCACGGTGACGTAGCCAGTGGCGGTGACGAAGCGGGCGAACTGATCGTTGCTGACCTCGGTCCGGTCCATCCAGAAGCCAGCGAGTTGCACTGGCTTGCCGCGCGCCTCCTCGGGGTAGACGCTGTCACCGGGCGCCAGGCGTCCTCCGGGTACCCAGGCCATGCCCTCAGGCGCGCCGGTCCGCTGTGCAGCCAGAGGCGGCAGGGCGCAGGCGATGCGAGAGGCACGGGTGTGGGTCTTGCCAATCATCCCTTGCGCACTGAGCTTGGGGCCGATGCCGGGAAGGCCCCAGCCGGGCACCCAGCCTGCGGCCATCGCCAAGGCCACGACCACGGCGAGCCCGCCGGCCAGCGCGGTGGTAAGGCCCAGGACCCGTGTGACCGTCCGCTTGCGCCGGGGCTCAGTTGATCCAGAAGACATGTTCATCTTGCCGCGTGGTTGGCTGGTCCAGGGTCTTGTCGATGAAGATTGGGACCTCGATGAACGACGGCCACAGCGGCGCGGGCATGCCCTGGTGGTGCTGGGCAAGGCGGGCCTTCAGATCGGCCAGGCGTTGTGGCTGCTCCTGCGCCAGGTTATGGCGCTCGGTCGGGTCTGCGGCCAGGTGAAAAAGATAGTCCTTGCGCGGGCGGCTGGCGGAGATGAGCTTCCAGCCGTCTTCCTGCATTGCGCGGTAGTCGCCGTCGCGCCAGAACAGCGGCCGCCCGGGCGGTTTGGGGTTTTTCATCTGCGCCAGCAGGTCGACGCCGTCCACCGCAGGCGCACCGGGCGAGGCAAGGCCAGCCGCTGCCATGGCGGTGGGCACGATGTCGGTGTGGTGCGCCGGCGCCTGATGGCGTGTGCCGGCGGCGATGCGCGACGGCCAGTGGGCGATGAACGGCACCCGAATACCGCCCTCGAAGAAGGACAGCTTCCAGCCCCGGTAGGGACGGTTCGTGTCGGGAATGCCGGTGTAGCCCGGCGCGCCGTTGTCACTGCTGAATATGACCAGGGTGTCGCGGTCCAGACCCTCCTCGCGAAGGGTTTGCATCACCCGACCCACGCTGCGGTCCACCGAGCGCACCATGGCGGCGTAGACCCGGCGGCGGTGGTCAGGGATGTGCGCCATCGCGTCGTAATCGGCCTTCGTGGCTTGCAGCGGCGAGTGCACGCCCCAGTGGGCCAGGTACATGAAGAAGGGCCGGTTCCGGTTGGCGCGGATCGCGTTGACCGCCTCGTCGGTGAAATAGTCGGTGAGGTACTTGTTCGGCTCGAACCACTTGCCTGCGTTGTAGCTCACCCCAAAGCGCATGTTGGGCCAGAGGAAGCGGTCAATCGGGTCGAAGTCCAGGTAGGCATTGACTGCATCTGGATGGTTCTTGGGCAGGTAGAGCCCACTTTCCATGAAGATGGTTTCGTCAAAGCCTTGGGCGTTGGGGCGCATCGTGGGGGTGCTGCCCAGGTGCCATTTGCCGATGTGGATGTTGTGGTAGCCCTGGGGCTTCAGGCGCTCGGCCAGGGTGACCTCTGACCCTGGCATGCCCAGGTCGTTGAGGGGCTTGGCCTGGCTTGCTAAGCGCTGGTCAATGAGGGGTGGCGGGTCGCTGTCGTACAACTTGACCGCCACCCTCGCCATGGCACCGGGTGTTGGCGTGAACTCGACGCCGAAGCGCCAGGGGTAACGGCCGGTGATCAGGGCTGCGCGCGAGACGGTGCATACCGCGCTGCCGGCATAGCCATTGTCGAAACTGGCGCCGGCCCGGGCGAGGGCGTCGATGTTTGGCGTGGTGATGCCGTCATGGCCGCCGTTCATGCTCAGGTCGTTGATCCCCATGTCATCGGCCAGGATCACGATGATGTTGGGCGGGCGCTGGCCAGCCGGCTTTTCGGCCTGGGGCGGCCCTGGCTGCCAGTTCGTGGGCTGATAGGGCCCGCGCGGCCACATGATGTCGGCGTACCACCCGAGCGAGTACATGAGGATGGTGAGCCGGTTGGCGTAGGCGAGCCCGCCCAGGACCGCCAGGGTCAGAGCCGTCCACAACAGGATGCGTTTGAGTTTCATTTTTTCTTTGTCATGGGCCCGCACTCGTACACGCACTCGCACTCGCGCTCGCGACCCCTTGTCTCTCTGATTGTCACGCCCCTGCTGCCAGCATCCGTGCGGCCGCCCACTGCATCAGGCGCCTTGCGAGAGGGTTCCCTCGCGCAGTTCGCGGCGCAGGATTTTTCCGACCGGGCTCTTGGGAAGCTCTGGCAGGAACTCTACCTCGGACGGCACCTTGTAGCCCGTGAGGTTGCGTCGGCAGTGCGTGAGCAGCGCCTCGGCATCCAGGTCCGGGTCGGTGCGGGCAACAAAAAGCTTCACCCGTTCGCCCGAGTGCGGGTGGGGCACGCCGACGGCCGCTGCCTCGCGAACGCCGGGGTGCAGCATGGCCACCTCCTCGACCTCATTGGGATAGACGTTGAAGCCGGAGACCAGGATCATGTCCTTGAGTCGGTCCACGATGCGGATGAAGCCGCGCGCGTCCATCACCGCCACGTCGCCGGTGCGCAAGAAGCCATCGTCCGTCATCACCCGCGCAGTGTCCTGCGGCCTTTGCCAGTAACCGGCCATCACCTGCGGCCCGCGCACACACAGCTCGCCCGCTTGGCCCAGGGGCAGCGGCTGACCTGCCTCGCCCCGGATCGAGACCTCGGTCGAGGGCATGGGCAGGCCGATCGAGCCGTTGTGCGCGGCAAGGTCCAGCGGGTTGCAGGTGACGGTGGGGGAGCACTCGGTCAGTCCGTAGCCCTCGACCAGTGGCTTGCCGGTCAACTGCTGCCAGCGCTGCGCCACCGCCTCCTGGATAGCGGCACCGCCGCCAATGGCAAAGCGCAGTCGGCTGAAATCAACGCCGGCGAAGTCGGGGTGCAGGGTCAGGTCGTTGAACAGGGTGTTGACCGCCGGCATGCCGGTGAATCGGTAACGGGACAGCACCCGGATGAACCCGGCGGTGTCACGCGGGTCGGCCACCAGCACATTGGTGCCGCCCATGCCGAAGAAGGACAGGCAGCTGCCCAGGGCGAACACGTGATAAAGCGGAATGGCGGTGATGCTCACCAGCGCCTCGTCGGGCTCGAGGAAGGGGTCGCTCCAGACCTTACCCTGGCGGGCGTTGGCCAGGATGTTGCGGTGGGTGAGCATGGCTCCCTTGGACACGCCGGTGGTGCCGCCGGTGTATTGGAGAAACGCTACGTCATGTGGCCCGACCGGCATCGGGTCGAGGGTGTGCAGGCTGCCTTGGTGCAATGCCTCGCGCAGGCCCACATGCCCTGGCAACTGATACGGGCGAACCAATTTGCGCAGGCGGCGGATCACGAAGTGGCCAAGGTGGCGCTTCCATGAGGGCAGCATGTCGGCCAGGCCCGTCACCACCACATGCCGAACCGGGGTGCTGGCAATGACCTTTTCCAGCACATGCGCAAACAAGTCCACCACCACCATTGCGGTGGCGCCGCTGTCCTGCAGCTGGTGCGCAAGCTCGCGCGGGGTGTACATCGGGTTCACATTGACCACCACGTAACCGGCCCGCAGCAGCGCGAACAGGCAGACCGGGTACTGCAGCAGGTTGGGCATCATCAGCGCAACCCGGCTGCCGGGGGGCAGGGCGACCTCCTTCTGGAACCAGGCCGCCAGGTCGCGGGTCAGCGCTTCGAGCTCGGCAAAGTCCAGGGCCGTACCGGTGCTACCGCTGATGAAGGCTTTGCGATGCGGGAAGCGGGCCACAGCTTCCAGGAAGTAGTCGCCGATGGAGGCCAGATCGTCCAGCGCAATCTCTGCGGGAACACCGGGCGGGTAGCTCTGAATCCAGGGTCTTTCCATGCGTGTCCGATGCTGGCTGCGGCTTTCGATACACCAGTGTACTGACGGGACTGCTCGCGTCTGCCTGTTCGCCAGCTCGGCTGGGTCCAGACAAACCCTAGGCGGCTTGCCTGCGTTTGATTTGCGCCGCTCGAAGTTGGCACTACCGGGTGATGCGGCACCTGGGCCGCGGGGCAGGGGATTTTGATCAGGTACAATGCCGCCTTCCGCGGGAATAGCTCAGTTGGTAGAGCGCAACCTTGCCAAGGTTGAGGTCGCGAGTTCGAGTCTCGTTTCCCGCTCCAATTTTCTTAAAAGGGAGTCCATCAGGACTCCCTTTTTGCGTTGGGCCCCGCTGCGGACCGTGCCCAGGCCTTGGGCCATACTCTTCCCTCTTTTCCTGTGCATTGAGGAGTTCCAGATGAAGCTGTCCCTGTTCATGGTCCTGGTGGCGGGCCTCCTGCCCATACTTTGCGCCGGCATCGCCAAGTCCAGACTCAGCGAGTACGACAACCACCACCCCCGGGAGTGGTTCCGTGGCCTGACCGGCTGGCGTGCGCGCGCTGACGCAGCGCAGAGCAACAGCCTGGAGGCCTTTCCCTTTTTCGCCGTCGGCGTGCTGGCGGCGTGGCATGCGGGTGCGGATGCCTTTTGGGTCGACCAGATTGCCAGCGCCTTCGTCATCGTTCGGCTGGCCTACATCGCCTGCTACCTCGCCGACAGGGCCAGCCTGCGCTCCCTGGTCTGGGTGGTCGGGCACGGCCTGATCGTGACGCTGTACATCCTGGCCCTGCGGGCCTGACCTCAGCCAGTCGTGCCCTGGCGGTTTCCGCGGCCGGGCGATGCACAATAGGGCCCGTCGCCCCGGTGGTGAAATCGGTAGACACAGCGGACTTAAAATCCGCCGCTTGCTGAAAGGCGGCGTGCCGGTTCAAGTCCGGCCCGGGGCACCAGAATGGCCCGACGGTGTACTGTTTACCCGTCTGTTATGCAGTTTCAGGTCCGCAGTTTCAGGTCCGCAGTTTTCCGTCCGTTCATGGCGGCCGACCCAACATGTCGCAATTCAACGCCCCCTTCGAAATTCACCTGCACGGCGAGGTGCCGCTGCGCGCCGACGTGAGCTACGCGCAGCTGCAGGAGGCGCTCAAGCCCTTGTGGCAATACGCCGGTGCCCGGTCGCTCGCCGATGCCTCTGAAAGTGCCTACGAGGAGGAGCCGGGCATTCGCTTCGACGCCCCGCAGCACCTGCTGACCCTGTGCTGGACGGTCCCGGGTGACCAGGACTTTCGCCAGGCCGTCGACGAGATGTGCATGGGTCTCAACGAACTGGCCGAGCAAGGCGCAGCGCTGGAGGTCTCCTTCTACGACACCGAGTTCGACGAGGACGAGGCTCAGCCCGAAGAAGAAGCCCGCGACGACTACCTCATGGTCTTTGTCGGTCCCACGCCCGCGGCCATCATGCAGGTGCAACGCGACCTGCTCGTCGACGACGTGGTCCACCTGATGGAGCGCCATTTCGACGGCGCCGAACTCGGCGGTGTGGTGGCCGAGATCGACAAACTGTTCAACCAGCGCTTTGACGCCCTGGTCAGCTCGCTCGAGCTGGGCAAGCCCCCGCGCGGCTCTGGTGGCGGTAGCGGTGGGCCTGGCGGTGGAGGCGGTGGCCATGGCGGCGGCCGCCGGCCGCGCCACCTGCACTGAAGATCCGGGCCTGACGGGCCTGACGGATCCGACGGGCCTGAGGGGTCTTCTGCCCGGGGGCTGCGCTATCCTGCGCCAGGCTCAACCCTGTCCAGGCCCTTCATGACCGACCGTTCTTCCCTTGCCCTCAACCCTGGCGTGCGCAAGCGCGAAGTGTTTGGTTGGGCCATGTACGACTTCGCCAACTCGGGCTACACCACGGTCGTTCTGACCGCGGTCTTCGCCGCCTATTTCGTGGGCGGCATTGCCGGCAAGGCGCCCTGGGCCACCTTCGCCTGGACTGCGGCGCTCAGCGTCTCTTATGCCCTGGTCATGCTGACCTCGCCCACCCTGGGCGCCTGGGCCGACCTGCGCGCCGGCAAGAAGCGCCTCCTGATGATCGTCACCGCCGGCTGTGTGGTCGCCACCGCCGCCTTGGCCTTGCCCGGGCCGGGGGACGTCGCCCTGGCGGTGCTGCTGATCATCGTCTCCAACACCTTCTACTCCTGGGGCGAGTCGCTCACCGCGGCCTTCCTGCCCGAACTCGCACGGCCCGAGGCCATGGGCCGTGTGAGCGGCTGGGGCTGGGGCCTGGGCTACCTGGGCGGCATGCTCACGCTGGGCATCTGCCTCGCCTATGTGTTGTGGGCCCAGTCGAAAGGCCTGCCCGCCAGTGAATTCGTGCCGGTGACGATGCTTGTCACCGCGGTGATGTACGGCCTGCCGGCGCTGGTGACCTTTGCCCTGCTCAAGGAGCATTCCCCGCCCCGCGCCGATGCGCGAGAGGCTCAGGGCGTGAAGGCCTCCTGGCAGCAGCTGCGCCGCACCTTCGCCCAGGCGCGAAACTACCGCGACTTCATGTGGCTCATGGCCTGCGCTGTCTGCTACCAGGGCGGGGTGGCGGTGGCCATTGCCCTGGCCGCCATCTACGCCGAGCAGGTGATCGGCTTCCAGCCGCAAGAGACCATGGTGCTGGTCTTTGCGCTCAACGCCGCCGCCATGGCTGGTGCCCTGACCTGGGGTCACCTGCAAGACCGCATCGGCCACAAGCTGGCCCTGGGCCTGACCCTGGTGGCTTGGGTCGCAGCCTGCGTGATTGCGGCGCTGTCCACCAGCAAGGGCGACTTCTGGTGGGCGGCTTCCATCGCCGGCGTGTGCATGGGATCGAGCCAATCGGCCGGGCGGGCCATGGCCGGCTTGCTGGCACCGCCGCGTCAACTGGCCGAGTTCTTCGGACTGTGGACGGTGGCCATTCGGCTCGCGTCCATCATCGGGCCCCTGAGTTATGGCGCTATCACCTGGATGACGGGCGGGAACCAACGCGTGGCGATCCTCTCGACCACCGCCCTGTTCATCGCGGGCCTGGTCCTGCTGACCCGCGTCAACGTGACGCGGGGCCGGGAGGCGGCGCTCAGCGCGGTATGACGCCGTCGCCGATCGGGGACGACGTTCCCGTGGCGGCGCCTGGGGCAGGCGTCGTCGCAGGTGACGAAGGGGTTGCCTGGGGCGGGCGCACGCCGGTCGTGTGAGCGGTGGCCCTGCGCCGCGCCTCCGGCGCGCGCGTTACCGCTGAACGCTTTTGGCGTTTTCTTTCGCCCTGGCTCGCGTCGCTGGCGGGCTCAGCACGCGCAGCCGAGCGGCCTGACGCTTCAGGGGCTGGCGCGGCGGCGGCACCGGCGCTCGAGCTCGAGCTCGAGCTGGCACTGGCACTGGCACTGGCACTGGCACTGGCACTGGCACTGGCACTGGCCCGGTCTCGCTTCGTCACGGTGATCGTGTCATCCGTGACGGTCAACTCGTCTTCGTCCGAACCGTCCGCGTTCTCGTCGTAGCAGAGTTTCATGTAGACGGTGAACAACTCCTGGGGAGCGCCAGTCCTGTCGGATGTGGGGTTGAACATGGGTATTGGCATGTAGCCCTCATCCAGAAATTGCTGGATGGCTCGCCTGTCGCCTTCGGTCTGCGGCCGGCGAGGCGCACCGGGTTCGGGAGGGTCCCCGGGGAGCATGGCGATGGCGGAGCGGAGGCAACCTTTGCCACTCTGGCCCTCGCTGGCGGGCAAGACGATGGACTGCCGATCATCGAGGGGCGAGCCGCCGCTCCCGGTCGATCCGGCGCGCGCGAGATACGCCTGGCGCCCGGGCAGTTCCATTCTCGGCGGCAGGCCGTCCCCGGAATTGAACGAGAAGCTGGAGCCGTCGGACCCGCGGCTCACCGTGGCGGCGCGCCTGCCCGGGGCCGAAGCGCCGGGGCCGGTGGATGCAG
>CANFQF010000136.1 GCA_947449025.1 Comamonadaceae bacterium | reverse complement strand
GTCCGGCCGTCTGCGCACGCCCAGGGCCGACCAGTGGCCGCAGGCGATGGTGAGGCCGGCGGTGCGCCGTCCTGGCAGATCGAACCAGGGCAGGTGCCCGGGCGGTGCCTGGTCGGGTGGGCCCGAGGCTTTGAGCTCCATGGCCCCCTCTGGCGTGCAAAAGCGGATGCGTGTGAGGGCATTGACCACCACCCGCCAGCGGTCCGGGCCCTGCAAACGGTCGCTCCAGCGGTCCGGCTGATTGCCGAAGAGGGTAGCCAGAAAGCCCCGCAGGTCGGGCCCGCGCAACTGGGCCTCTACCTCGGTCGCCAGGGACAGCACTTGGGCCAGATCCCACGATGGCAGCACGCCGGCATGGACCATCAGCAGGCCCTGCGCGTGCAGGGCCAGGGGTTGGTGGCGTAGCCAGGTCAGCAGGGCGTCCCGGTCCGGTGCTTGCAGCAGTTCGTCCATCGTGTCGCCGGGCCGGGGCGAGCGCAAGCCCTCGGCCACCACCAGCAGACTGAGGTCATGGTTGCCCAGCACACAGCGCGCCGAGTCGCCCAGGGCCTGCATGCGGCGCAGCACCGCAGCCGACGCCGGCCCGCGGTTGACCAAATCGCCCAGCAGGTACACGGTGTCCCGGCTGGCTGAGAAATTCACGGTATCCAGCAGCCGTCCCAGGGCCGCGTCGCAGCCCTGGACATCACCGATCAGGTAGAGTGCCATGGTCTCCGATTCTGCCCAAGCCGCTTTGCGCCTTGGCCCCTTCTGTATGGATGTTTTGCTGATCGCGCTGCTGATCATTCTCAACGGCGCGTTCGCCATGTCCGAGATGGCGCTCACGGCCAGCCGCAAAGGCCGCCTCGCCTCGCTGGCCGAGGCGGGTGATGCCGGTGCTCAGGCCGCCTTGCGGCTGATGGAGCATCCCACCCAATTCCTGTCCACCGTGCAGGTGGGCATCACCTCCATCGGAGTTCTCAACGGCATCGTCGGCGAAGCGGCGTTCAGCGAGGGGCTGGCCCACTGGCTGCGCAGCGTGGGGCTGGCGCCGGGCGCCGTGTCCATTACGGCCACCGCGGTCGTGGTGACGGTCATCACCTTCCTGACCATCATCTTCGGGGAGCTGGTGCCCAAACGCATCGGTCAGCTCTATCCCGAGATCGTGGCCCGTTGGGTCGCCCGGCCGATGAACGGGCTGGCGCGTGCGGCCGGGCCCTTCGTTCGGCTCTTGTCGGCCTGCACCCAAGGCATGCTTCGCTTGCTGCGCATCGACAACCGCAAGGCCCGCACCATCACCGAGGAGGAGCTGGCCCATAGCCTGGAGGAAGGCGTGGACGCGGGCGTGATCGCGCACCAGGAGCGGCAAATGGTGCAAAACGTCTTCCACCTCGACGACCGCAACCTCACCTCGATGATGCTGCCGCGCGGTGACATCGAGTGGTTGTCCGCCGGGCTCACGGTGGGCCAAGCCCTCGCCAGTGCGGGGGCCTCGGGCGCCCATTCCTGGTACCCGGTGTGCCGTGGTTCCCTTGACGACGTGGTGGGCGTGGTAAGCATGGCCCAGATCCTCGCGCAGGCCAGCCAGACGGAGCGCTTGCTCGAGTCCCTGGCGGCACCCGCGGTCTTTTTGCCCGAAACCCTCACCGGCATGGAACTGCTCGAGCAGTTTCGGGTGCAGTCGGCGCGCATGGTGTTCGTGGTCGACGAGTACGGCGTGGTGCAGGGCTTGATGACCCCGCACGACTTGCTAGAGGCCATCACCGGCGAGCTGCAGCCCGTGGCGCAGGCCGAGGCCTGGGCGACGCAGCGGGCCGACGGCAGCTGGCTGCTCGACGGGCTAATGCCGGTGTCCGAGCTGCGTGCGCGCCTGGACATTCGCGAGTTGCCCGAGGAGGACCGGGGCCGCTACAACACCCTGGCCGGCCTGCTGTTGTCGGTCAGTGGCCACCTGCCGAAGGTGGGTGAGCGCATCCCCTGCGCCGACTGGAATTTCGAGGTGGTGGACCTCGATGGCAGGCGCATCGACAAGGTGCTGGCCTGGCCCGAGGCCACGCCGGCCGACTGATCCGCGTGCTGCCTTTTTTGATCAGGCTGGTCGCAGGTCAGTCAGTGTCCCAGACCAGCATGTCGGGGCTGCGCGCCGCCCTGCCCATTTACGCGCTGCACCAGGGCTATGGCGTCACCGACATCGGCCTCATCGTGGCGGGCTTTTCCGCTTCCAACTTGCTGCTGTCGGTGCCCATCGGGCGCCTGGTTGACCGCAGGGGCCTGCAGTTTCCGTGGCGGTGCAGTGTCTGGCTGGCGCTGTTCGCCGCGGTGCTGTGCGCTGCCTGGCCCAGCCTGGTCGGCATGTGCCTGGCGGCGATGCTGGTGGGAACGAGCACCGCGCTCTCACAAATGGCCGCACAGCACCATGTGCTTGTCTCCAGCGCCAACTCGCAGGAGCGCGCGGAGTCCATCGGCTGGATCATGATGGCGCCGGCAGGCGCCGCGCTCATCGGGCCGATGTTGATGGGTGTATTGCTCGATCGTGCGGGGCTGGCGCCGGCCGACCAACAGGCTTTGTGGGCGGTCTGTGTGGCGATGGTGCTCCTGGCTTTAGGCAGCCAGTGGATCGTCCGGTCGGTGCCGGAGCGCGTCGCGGCGCCGCCTTCCTCGCTGCCTGCGGCGCCAGCGCAGGCAGCGTCGACCGGGCGCTGGGCCCTGCTGGCCAATCCCCGCTTTCGGGCGGTGCTGGTGGTCAACACCTTGTCCTTCACCTGCTGGAACGCCTTTCTCCTGGTCATTCCGGTGCTGGGTCATGAGCGAGGTCTGAGCGCGACCCTGATCGGCGCCATCTTCGGCGCGTTTTCCATTACCACCGCGGTCAGCCGCCCTTTGCTGCCGCGCCTGATGCGCAAAGTGCGCCGCCGCTTTTTGCTGATCGGAACCAACCTGGGCTGCGCCCTTATCTTCGCTGCCCTGGTTTGGGTCGAGGCGGGCTGGGCCTACATCCTCTGCGCGGCGCTGCTGGGCCTGACCCTGGGCAGCGTGCAGGTCCTGCTCCTGACCACCCTGTCCGACGAGACACCTACGGATAAGCTAGGGGAGGCGATGGGGCTTCGCATGATGACCTACAGCGCCACGAGCGTGGTGATGCCCATCGCTTTCGGCGTTCTGGGCGCCTTGCTGGGGCAGACCGCCGTGCTTCTGATCACCGCGGGAATGGCAGCCCTTGGCGCTGGCTTGTCGACGCGTCTCGATCGTGGGGGCGGGCGCCCGGGTACTTGAGCGCAAGCAGCCTGAAGCCGGAAGCCTGGGCCCACCACCTGCGATTTCATGCATCGTGCATCATAGATAATGTACAAAAAGGAAGCATGATGCGTTTTGCCAACCAAATCGTCGTCGTCACCGGCGCCGGCAGCGGTATCGGCCGCGCAGCTGCGGAACTGATTGCTTCTGAGGGCGGCCAGGTGGTGGTCAACGACATCGATCCCGCGCGGGTCCAGACCGTGGTCGACCGGATTCGCAGCCAGGGCGGCCAGGCTTTCCCGCTGGCGGCCGATGTGAGTGACGAAGCCGCGGTGCGCGCGGGCGTCGACTCGATCATCGAGCGACATGGGCGTGTTGATGTTCTGGTGAACAACGCCGGCATCATGATGCGGGCCTCGGGGCATGCACTGTCCTCCGAGCAATGGCGGCGGACGATGGCGATTAACCTCGACAGCGTTTTCTACTGGTGTCATGCGGTTGCCACCCGCTCCATGCTGCCTCGCCGGCAGGGGGTGATCGTCAACGTGGCGTCTCTAGCGGGCATGGTGGCCATTCCCAACGGCGCTGCCTATGTGGCTTCCAAGCATGCGGTGGTGGGGCTGACCAAGGCCCTGGCGCTCGACTGGGGGCCCTACAACATCCGCATCAACGCTTTGTGCCCGGGCATGACCTGGACCGACCTGTCCTCCGCCGATCGGGAAAAGAACCCCCAGATGTTCGTCGAGCGCGAGCGCCGTATTCCGCTGGGCCATGCCGCCGAGCCGATCGAGCAAGCCGAAGCGATTGCCTTCCTGGCTAGCGCGCAGTCATCGGCCGTTCATGGGCTGATCATGAACACGGATGGTGGCAATCTGGCGATGCACTCAGGGACAACCCTCACCCCGCCGCCGCCTCTGGTCTAAGCGCCGCTGTCGCCGACCAAGGTCTGCGGGGCTTGATTCTCCAAAGTACGGAACAATTGAAGATGCTGCGTTGACGCGGTAATTCGCCGGCGCTTCAATGCGATCCGAGCACCTGCACAAGACAGGTCGCAAGGAGACAAGATGAACGACAACGTGGACCCGGTCCGCAAAGCAGCGCACCAGGCGCTGCAAGAAACCGCACCCAAGCTGGCGGAGCTAACGGACAAAGTCCTTTTCGGCGATATCTGGGAGCGGCCGGGCCTGTCCAAGCGGGACCGCAGCCTGATCACCTGCACCGCTCTGGTGGCTCTCGGTGGCACCGAGCAGATGACCACCCACTTCCCCCGCGCCCTGCGCAATGGCGTGACCCGGGATGAACTGATCGAAATGATCACCCACATGGCTTTTTACTCGGGCTGGCCCAGCGCGGTGACCGCCGCCGCCAAAGCACGCGAGATCTTCGCGCGCCTGGACTGAACCTCACCAAGGAGTCAGCGCCCTTCGCGCATACCCTGTTCCCTGTTTCCCCCTCGCTACGTTTCAATAACCCACTGGAGACAAACCATGAAGAAGTACCTGGCTTTGTTCGCTGCAGCCTTGGTGCTGGCCGTTTCGCCGGCCATGGCGCAAGACTGGCCGCGCAAGCAACCGATCAAGATCGTCGTTCCGGTGCCGCCCGGCGGCGGTACCGACATCCTGGCCCGCGTGACGGCTGAATTCCTGCAGCGGCGCATCGGGCAGTCGGTGGTGGTCGAGAACCGCCCCGGTGCTTCCAGCGTGATTGGCGCAGACTTCGTCGCCAAGGCCCCCGCCGACGGCTACACCCTGCTCTTTGTGGGCGGTGAGTTTTCGCTGCTGCCGGCCGTGCGCAAGGACATGCCCTACAAGTACGACGAGATGACGTACCTGGTGCGCCCCTTCGTGTACCCCACGGTGGTTTATGGCAGCCCCAAGCTGCCCGTGAACAACACCCAGGAACTGATCGCCTACATGAAGGCCAATCCGGGCAAGGTCCGCTACGGCAGCACGGGCGTGGGCGCAATCGTCCACCTAGCAGCCGCCATGCTGGAGAGCGCCGCAGGCGTGAAGGGCGTCCACGTGCCTTACGCCGGTATCGCGCCGGTCTATCAGGACCTGATGGCCGGTAACCTGGACTTCACCACCGCTTCCCCGCCGGCGCCTGATGGCCTCAAGGTGCTCGGTGGCTCCGGCACCAAGCGCAGCCCGCTCTACCCGAACCTGCCGACCTGGGATGAAGTCGGGATCAAGGGCGCCAGCTGGGATGTGTGGTTCGGCCTGTTTGGCCCCCCCAACATGCCCAAGCCCGTCGCCGACCGCCTGATCGCTGAAGTGAGCGCCGTCCTGAAGGACCCGGAGGCGATCGCCAAATACCAGTCCGCTGCCAAGGCTGCACCTGAAGCCAATCCGCTGACGGGCGAAGACTTCCGCCGTGCGTCCATTCAGGACAACCGCAATTGGAAGACGGTCGTCGACCGCGAAAAGATCGTCATTCAGCAATAAAGAGCGATGGCTGGACAGCGCAACTTCAACGAGATCTTCACCGGGGTCTTCCTGATCCTGGTCGCGATTGGTGCCTTTGTGTTGGCCTGGCCGCTTAGCAGCCGGACCGACATCGGGGTGGGCCCTGGCTTTCTGCCCAAGACGCTGTCTGGCTTGTTGATCCTGCTGGGCGCAGCCCTGGTGGTCCAGGGCCTGCGGGTCCCATCACCGCAGGCCTCGGAACCCTGGCGCCTGCGGCCCGTGGCCCTGGTGCTGGGGTCAGTCGCCTTCTTCGGCGCAACGATTGAATCGTTCGGTCTGGTGGTGTCCTTGACAGGTCTGGTCCTGATCTCCTGCGCTGCGAATCCCGAGGCCCGCCTTCGGGAGACGCTGGCGCTGGCGGCAGGGACGGTGGTCGTCTCGGCCCTGCTTTTTCTCAAGGGGCTGGGTCTGCAGATTCCCCTTTGGCCTGTCTTCCTCGGAGTTCACTGATGGAGATCCTCACCAACCTGGGGAACCTGGGTCATGGCCTGGCGATCGCCTTCGAGCTTAAGAACTTGATGTATTGCCTGGCAGGCTGCCTGCTGGGGACCCTGATCGGCGTTTTGCCCGGCCTCGGGCCGCTCAACGCCATCGCGATGCTGCTCCCGATCAGTTTTCACCTGACACCGGAAGCCGCTCTCATCATGCTCGCCGGCATTTATTACGGCGCGCAATTCGGTGGTTCGACCACCTCGATTCTGGTCAACACCCCTGGCGAGATGGCCTCGGTGGTGACCTGCCTGGACGGCCATAAGATGGCGTTGCAGGGCCGCGCCGGCCCGGCCCTGGCGGTGGCGGCACTTGGGTCGGTGTTCGCTGGCATCGTGGCGACGGTATTCATCGCGCTGTTCGCGCCGCCGATGGCCAAGATCGCCTTGATGTTCGGCCCAGCGGAATATGTCTCGCTGATGATCCTCGGCCTCATCATGGCCGTCGTGCTCGCCCAGGGGTCCGTGCTCAAGGCTCTGGCCATGCTCGTCTTGGGCCTGTTGCTGTCGACTGTCGGCACCGACGTGATCTCCGGCGCCTATCGTATGACCCTGGGCGTGCAGTCCCTGGCCGACGGCATTGGCGTGGTGCCAATCGCGATGGGTCTGTTTGGCATGTCCGAGATCATTGCCAACCTGGAGAAGCAGGAGCCGATGACCGTCGTCTCTGGCAAGGTGGAGGGCCTATGGCCCAACCGCGATGACTTCCGCCGCTGCTGGCCTGCGGTGCTGCGGGGCACTGCCCTCGGCTCTGTCTTAGGCCTGCTGCCCGGTGGTGGCGCCATGCTTTCTTCATTCGCTGCCTACGCCCTGGAGAAAAAACTTTCCAAGGAGCCGAGCCGCTTCGGCAATGGCGCGGTCGAAGGCGTGGCCGCACCCGAGAGTGCCAACAATGCCGGCGCGCAGACCAGCTTCGTGCCCCTGCTCACCCTGGGTATTCCGTCGAACGCGATCATCGCGCTCATGGCCGGCGCGATGATGATTCACGGCATCACGCCGGGGCCCAATGTCATGACCCAGAACCCCAATCTGTTCTGGGGCCTGATCGCCTCGATGCTGATTGGCAACCTGATGCTGCTGGTAATCAACCTGCCTCTGGTGGGCATTTGGGTCAAGCTGCTGCAGATTCCCTACCGGCTGTTCTACCCGCTGATCCTGGTCTTCATGTGCATTGGGGTCTACACCATTGGCAACAGCGGCTTTGACGTTTTCTTGCTGGTCCTCTTCGGTCTCGTGGGGTACTTGCTGCTCAAGTGGCAATGTGAACCGGCGCCGCTGCTCCTGGCCTTTGTGCTGGGGCCGATTCTCGAGCAGAACTACACCCGCGCCCTGCAGGTGTCGCTCAACGACCCCTATGTGTTCTTCACCCGACCGATCAGCCTGGGGCTGTTGATCCTCGCCGCCATTTTGATGGTGGTGGTGGTGTTGCCGTCGATCCGGCGCGCGCGGGAAGTCGCCTTCTGAGTCGGGGCCCTCGCGCAGGGCCCCACCTGTGGCCTGGCCTGACTCTGGGCCTTCAAAAAAATTCGCCCCCTGCAGACAGGGGGCGAATTTCATTCAAACGGGGGGCGTACTGGCCCCCAGACGCGGCTTAAAGCGACTGCACCAACTCCGGCACGGCGGCGAACAGATCCGCCTCGAGGCCGTAGTCGGCGACGCTGAAGATGGGGGCCTCGGGGTCTTTGTTGATCGCCACGATCACCTTGGAGTCCTTCATGCCGGCCAGGTGCTGAATGGCACCCGAGATGCCCGCGGCCACATAGAGCTGGGGCGCGACGATCTTGCCGGTCTGCCCCACCTGCCAGTCGTTGGGCGCGTAGCCCGCATCGACCGCGGCGCGGCTGGCGCCCATGGCGGCGCCGAGCTTGTCGGCCAGCGGCGTCATGACCTCGGCAAACTTCTCGGCCGAGCCCAAAGCGCGGCCACCCGAGACGATGATCTTGGCTGCGGTGAGCTCGGGCCGGTCGCTCTTGGCGATCTCCGAGCCCAGGAACTGGCTCTTGGCGCTGGCCGCCACGGCCGTGACGGTCTCGATCGCCGCCGAGCCACCACTGGCAGCGGCCGGATCAAACCCGGTGGTGCGCACGGTGATCACCTTGGTGGCGTCGCCGGCCTGCACGGTGGCAATGGCGTTGCCGGCGTAGATGGGGCGCTCGAAGGTGTCGGGGCTGATTACCTGGGTGACGTCCGAGACCTGGGCGACGTCGAGCTTGGCCGCCACGCGCGGGGCGGCGTTCTTGCCGCTGGCGGTGGCCGCAAACAGGATGTGGCTGTAGCTGGAAGCCAGGGCGAGCACCTGGGTGGCCACGTTCTCGGCCAGGCCGTGGGCAAAGCCCTCGCCCTCGGCGTGGATCACCTTGGCCACGCCGGCGATCTGGGCGGCCGCTTGGGCGGCGGCGCCGGCGTTGTGGCCGGCCACCAGAACGTGGACCTCGCCGCCGCAGGCAGCGGCAGCGGTCACGGTGTTGAGGGTCGCGCTCTTGATCGAGGCGTTGTCGTGTTCAGCGATGACAAGGCAGGTCATGTCGGGGTTCCTCAAATCACTTTGGCTTCGGTCTTGAGCTTGGCCACCAGGGTGGCCACATCGGCCACCTTGACGCCGGCCGAGCGCTTCGGGGGCTCATTGACCTTCAAGGTCTTGATGCGCGGGGCCACATCCACGCCCAGGTCCGCCGGGCTGAAGGTGTCGAGCTGCTTTTTCTTGGCCTTCATGATGTTGGGCAGCGTCACATAACGCGGCTCGTTGAGGCGCAGGTCGGTGGTGACCACCGCCGGCAGCGACAGCTGCAGGGTCTCGAGGCCGCCGTCAACCTCGCGGGTGACCTTGGCACTGTTCCCGTCAATTTCTACCTTGGAGGCAAACGTGGCCTGCGGCATATCGGCCAAGGCGGCGAGCATCTGGCCAGTCTGGTTGCAGTCGTCGTCGATGGCCTGTTTGCCCAGGATCACCAGCTGCGGCTGCTCCTTGTCGACCAGGGCCTTCAGGAGCTTGGCCACCGCCAGGGGCTGCAGCTCTTGGTCCGTGAGC
>CANFQF010000135.1 GCA_947449025.1 Comamonadaceae bacterium | reverse complement strand
CCTGCAACTGCTCGCGCAGCACCAGATAGATCTGGTGGTATTTGGTGAGGGGCAGGCGCTCGTTCATGCCGGGCAGGCCTCCGTGTTGGCGGGGGTGTTCGCAGAGTGCGTGGCGCTGGCGGTGTTGCCCAGATCCTCTTGGCGGATCTGGAAGATTTGCGCCGGGTCTTCGCCCTCGAGCCGGTGATAGATCGCGAAGCGGTAGGCCTCACCCGCAGCCAGCTCGCTGGGCGTGAAGGCAAAGGCCAGGTTGCCGGCGGTGGACAGACGTCCGGGGTAGCCGTGGTGCAGCAGGTTTTGCTTGAACACCGCGGCCACCGTCTGCGCCAGGGCCGCATCGCTGGCAATGAATTCGAGCACCAAGCCCAGTTCCGGCGCGCGCGCCTGACCCACCGGCAGCGGCGCGATTGCGCCCTGCCCATAAACATGGGGGTGCAGGGTCCAGACCTGGCCCTCGGAAAGCGGCATCAGGGTGCGCACCTTGGCCTCGACCTGTGCGAGTGCCGTGGGGAGCTCGCCTTGCATCACCGGGTCGGCAATGCCGGCCAGGAGCACGGTCCGGGCGCCGACCCAGCGAGCGCCCTCGACCTTGAGGGTGGGCTGGGAGCGGGTAAAAAAGCGGGCACCCGTTACGCGGGTGCGGCGCGCGTCCACCGCCTCGTAGTGGGCTTGGCGCAGGTCCAGGGTGCCGGTGGGCTCTTCGACCACGAAGGGGTCGGCCTGCTCGTACAGCGCATGGGCGGCGACCGAGGCCGGCGTGGCGCGCAGAGCAGGGTTCATGCTTTCCAGCACGAAGTGGTCGGGCCAGAGCTCGGCCAGGATGGCGTCACGCCCGCCGGGCTCGCAGCACAGTGAGGTGCACTCGACGATCTTGGCCATGTGCAGCGCCAGGCCAGCGTCGTAGCCCAGCATCTCGGGGAGCGTGGCGAAGATCGCGGTGTCGCAGGCCCTGCCGGCGAGAACCATGTCCACCTCGGGTGTGAGCGCACGGCGGAAGGTTTCGGTGCCACATTGGGCGACGCGGTGGCCGCAGGCGTGAATGTCGTCCGCTGTGGGCAGGGGCAGCGGTCCCTCGCCGTCGTCCAGCGGCTGCAGGCGGCCCTCGTCCAGTGCGCGGGTCAGCACTGCGGCGTCGACATCGCTGTCGATCAGGGCCAGGCGCAGCGTCAGGCCCTGCGCGTGCGCCACTTCGCGCACCAGCGCCAGGGTGGCAGCCAAGTGGGGCCGTGCACCCGCGGTGCCGGCGCTGCCGATCAGAAGCGGGATGTCGTGCCGGCGCGCAGCGGCGATCACCAGCGCGAGGTCGCGGCGCACCATGGCCTCGGGGGCGGCCATCGCGCCAGACCCTAGGTAGTAGGGGCCGGGGTCGATCGAGCCCATGTCACAGCCGATGAAATGCGGCTGGCGCGCCAGGCCACGCTCGAGAGAGGCTTCGACGATGCCGTAGCCCAGTTGGCCCGAGGCCGACAGCACCCGCAGCGGCTCCGCGCCGGGTCGGTGAGATCGGAGGAGGCGGCCGACGGCGCCCTCGGTCCCGGGGAGGGCGCCGGAGGTGGGAAGGACGGTGAGCGTGGCGGTGGCCGTCACAGCATCACCTCCAGCAGCGGCACATGCTGCTGCGCGCCATAGCAGTCGCCGTCGCCCGGGTCGCCGGCGCAGCGGCGGCGGGGCATCGAGAGCTTCAGGGCGAAGATGTCGGGCAGCTCGTAGCGGCGCACCTGGCCGCTGGGCACGCCGTAACGCGCGGCCACCGCCGGCGGCTGTAGCGCCAGGCTGGCAGCGGCCCGGGCGTAGGCCTGGGCATCGGGGAAGAACAGGTCGATGGTCAGGCAGGTCGGGCCGGCGTTTTTGCTGCGGACCACCCGGGCCAATTGAGCGAGGGTGACCGGGGTGATGGGAAAGGTTGTGGGCAACGTTGGGGACGTCGTCACCGCCGTCATAGCGGAAGTCGTTGCGGGAGGTGACGCGGACAGGTGAGTCATGGCCGTTCGGTCCCTGCGAATCTGTCTCAGCGCGCGGTAAAGCCGCCGTCGGCGCAGAGCACCTGGCCGGTGATGAAGGAGGCCCGGCGCGAGA
This sequence comes from Comamonadaceae bacterium, assembly GCA_947449025.1. GTDB lineage: Bacteria > Pseudomonadota > Gammaproteobacteria > Burkholderiales > Burkholderiaceae_C > Ramlibacter. The sequence goes on along the minus strand of CANFQF010000135.1, from coordinate 7,292 downwards.
GCAGAAAGCTCACCGTCTCGCCAATCTCCCAGGCCTGGCCCAGGCGCCCCATGGGGATGGTGGCCTCCATCGCGGCCAGCGCATGAGGGTCGGCCTTGACTGCAGCGACCATCGGCGTTTCCACCGGGCCGGGACCGACCGCGTTGATACGCACGCCTTGGTCGGCCCACTCGAGCGCTAGCGAACGCACCATGCCGTGAAGGCCCGCCTTGGACGCGGCGTAGGCGGCGCCGCGCGCATGGCCCACCAGGCCGATCTGGCTGGAGATGACCACCACGCTCGCGTCCGCGGCCGTCGTGCGCCGCATGTGTGCGATGGCAGCGCGGGTCAGGATGAAGGTGGCGTCGAGGTTGAGGGCCAGGGTGCGGCGCCACTCCTCGAGCGTGGTGTCGTCCGAGCCTTTTTTGTAGAAGATGCCGGCGCAGCAGGCCAGGGCGTCGAGGCCGCCCAGGGCCTCGGCGGCACGCGCGGGCAGCGCGGCGCAGCCTGCGTCGTCGAGCAGGTCTTGCACGAAGACCGGCGCCTGCGGCAAAAATTGCCGGACCGCCGCGACCTGGTCTGCGCTTTGCACCACCGCTGCCACCTGGGCGCCGTGGCGGGCCAAAGCTTGTGCGGTGGCCAGGCCAATGCCGCTGCCCGCGCCCGTCACCAGGGCGCGGCGGCCGGCCAGCTCTGGGCCGTCAATGGGGAGAGTGCAGGGTGCCGCCATGGTCGGTGGGTTGCTCAAAGGCCCAGATAGTTGCGGCGAAGTTCGGGGTCGCGCGCCAATTCGTCGGCCTTGCCCTGCATCGCGATCACGCCGTTTTCGATGATGTAGGCCCGGTGCGCGATTGCCAGGGTTTGCACCGCGTTTTGTTCCATCAGCAAAATGGCCAGGCCTTCCTGGTTGATGCGGCGGATCAGGTCGAACATCTGCTCGACCAGCAGCGGCGACAGGCCGAGGGACGGCTCGTCCATGATCATCAGCACGGGCTCGGACATCAGCCCGCGGCCGATGGCCAACATCTGCTGCTCACCGCCCGACAGGGTGCCCGCCAACTGGCCAAAGCGCTCTTTCAGACGCGGGAAGATGCCCACCACCCGCTCTAGGTTCTGGCTGCGGCGCTCCTTGCCGCGAACCAGGCTTCCCAACTCCAGGTTTTCCAGCACGCTGAGGTTGGGAAAAATCCGCCGGCCCTCGGGCACGTGGATCAGGCCGCGCTTGACCACATCGCTGGAGGACAGCTGCGTGATGTCTTCGCCCTGGAAGCGGATCGAGCCGCCAAAGGGCTTGTACAGCGCCGAGATGTTGTTGTTCAACGTGGACTTGCCCACGCCATTGCTGCCCAAAACGGCCACGATCTCGCCAGCGCCGACGTCGAGGTCGACGCCGCGCAGGATTTCGACCTGGCCGTAGCCGGCACGCAGATTGCGGATTTCAAGCATGGCTCTGGCCCTCTTGGCTGTGACCTTCTTGGCTGTGACCGGTTGGGTCGGTCGCCGGCATCTGGTCGGCGGCGCCGCGGCCCAGGTAGGCCTCGATCACCTCGCGGTTGCTCACCACCTCGCGCGGCGCGCCCTCGGCGATGATCTTTCCGTAGGACAGCACGTAGATGAATTCCGACAGGCTCATCACTGCGTGCATCACATGCTCGATCAGCAAGATGGTGACGCCGGTGTCGCGGATCGCGCGGATCACGCCAATGATCTCGGTGATCTCCTGCGGGTTCAGGCCCGCCATCACCTCGTCGAGCAGCAGCAACTTCGGGCCAGTGGCCAAAGCCCGCGCCAGTTCCAGGCGCTTGCGCGCAGCCACGGTCAGATCCGACGCGGGTTGATCCAGGATGGCGGCCATGCCCACCTTCTGCGCCACCTCGCGCGCATGCGCCTCAGCCGAGGCACGGTCCGGGAACTGCTGGTAGGCGCCGACCATGATGTTCTCCAGCACCGAGAGCTTGGCAAAGGGCTGGGTGATCTGGAAGGTGCGCACCATGCCGCGCCGGGCAATCTCGTGCACCGCCAGGCCGGTGATGTCCTGGCCGAGAAACTCCACCCGGCCGGCGTTGATCTTGTGAAAGCCTGCGATAGAGGCGAACAGCGTGGTCTTGCCCGCGCCGTTGGGGCCAATCAGGGCCACGATCTGGCCCGCGTCCACCTTCAGCGAGGCGTTGTCGACAGCGCGCAGGCCGCCGAAGATCTTGGTCAGTCCTTCAATGCGCAGCATCAGGCGTCTCCCGTCTTGCCGGAGGCCGCGGAGGTTCCGGATGCCCCGGAGGACAGCCGCCCCAGCTGGCGCTTGTCGCGGCGTTTGAACAGGTCCACCAGCCCGTTGGGCAGGAAGGCGATGATGATCACCAGCAGCGTGCCGTAGATCACCAGGGACAGGCCCTGAATCGTGAACATGGAGCGGGTCACCTCGCTGACCAGGGCCAGCAAGACAGCGCCGATCAGCGGACCGTAGACCGTGCCGGCGCCACCAATCATGCTGACCAGGAGCATCTCCACCGACTTGTCGGTTCCAAACGCGATCGTTGGGTCGATGTAGAGAAAGTACTGGGCAAAAAAGCATCCGCCCACGCCGGCGATGGCGCCCGAGAGCATCAGCACCTTGACCTTCTCGCTGTAGACGTTGATGCCCAGCGCCATGGCCGAGTCCTCGTTCTCGCGGATGGCCGCCAGCCGGGCGCCGAAGCGCGAGGCCTTGAGCCAGATCGCAATCGCCACCGACAGCGCGGTGAGCGCCAGCATGATGAAGTAGAAGACCCGCCGGTCGCCAAACTGGAAGTTGGCCGCTGTCTGCTTCATCGGAATGAGCATGCCCAGTCCGCCCCCGGTGAGCTCGATCGAGTTGGCCACGATGCGAAACACCTCGGCGAAGGCCAGGGTGATCAGGGCGAAGTAGGAGCCCTTGAGGCCTGCGCGAAAGCTCAGCGCCGCCACCAGCCAGCCAGCTGCCGCGCCCGCCAGGGCTGCCACCGGCAGGCCCAGCCAGGGGCTCCAGCCGAAGCGCATTTGCATGATGGTCGATGCGTAGGCACCTACACCCATGAACGCGACATGCCCGAAGGACAGTTGCCCGGCGAAGCCGCCGGCGATGTTCCATGACTGGCCGATGAAGGCGTAAAAAAGCGCCAGCACGCCAAAGTTGACCCAAAAGGCCGACCCCAGCACGAAGGGGAAGAGGACCGCCACGGCCAGCAGCGCCAGGTGGACCCACAGGGGAATGGACTTGTTCATCGCTTGCCTCCGAACAGGCCCGTCGGGCGGAACAGCAAAATGAGAATGAAGATCAGCGAGATGCCGATCTGCCCCAGGCTCTCGCCCAGGTACAGGCCGCCGAAGGACTCGGTCAGGCCGACGATCAGGCCGCCAACAACGGCGCCCAGAAAGCTGCCCATTCCGCCGAGCACCACCACGGTAAAGGCCACCATCACGAACACGTGGCCGATGGTCGGAGAGACGTAGAAGATCGGCATCAGCAGGCAGGCGGCTGCGCCCAAAGTGGCCAGACCAATGCCGAAGGACACGGCGAACACCTTGTCGACATCAATACCCACCAGCCGCGCGCCCATGCGCTCTTTGGCAACCGCACGAATCGCCTTGCCGGTGTCGGTGCGGGAGATGAACAGACCCAGCAGGCCGCACAGCACCATGGCGGCGACGAAGGAAATCAGCTTGGGCAGGCTGACCATGAGCGGCCCCCACTCCAGCACCTTATCGCTGTACGAGAGGGAAACCGTGCGGGAGTCGCCCTTGAAGAACATCAGCGCCAGGTTCTCGATCAGGATCGACAGGCCCAGAGTGATCAGCAAGATGTTCTCGTCACGCCCCAGTGAGAGTTTGCCGATCATGTACCGATAGAGCAGGTAGCCCAGCGCGTACATCGCAGGCACCATGATCACCAGTGCCAAATAGGGGTCTATGCCCAGCTTTATCAGCAGGTAGTAGACGCCGAACATGGCCACCATCAGCATCGCGCCGTGGGCGAAGTTGATGATGTGAAGCACGCCGTAGATCAGCGTCAGGCCCGAGGACACGAGCGTGTAAATGCCGCCCATGAGGATGCCATTGAGCAGGGCCGCTGCGAAGATGGTCAGGTCCAAGTGGATTCCCCCTGTGGTGAGTCAATGCGCTGCCGCTTTGGCAAGGCTGCGCCCAAGCAGGCCGCTGGAGGCGGCCCGCTTGGGTGGATGCAACCAGACGATACGCCCGGTTGAAACGTACAACGAGGCAGTACGCCTGGCCGCATCACACAACCGGGCAGCACGCCCGGTTGATGCGCCAGCGTGGGTTTAGCTGAACTTCGGGCGGGGGAAGACCGCCTTGACGTTAGCGAACTCGTTGGGGAACACCACGTCGATGTCCGTCTTGCTGGCCTGCAGCAGCACGGCGCGGCCGCCCTGGTTCTGGCCGTTGACGAACTTGGTTGCGCCATAGGGCATGAAGTGGTCAGACCAGGTGCTGGTTTCCAGCGCAGCGATCACCTTCTCCTTGTCGGCGGAGGCGGCGCGCTGCAGGGCGTCGGCGTAGAGCTTGACCGAGTTGTAGGAGCAGTACACCTCGAAGGTGAAGAGGCCGCCCTTGGCTTCCACGCGCTTGCGCATTTCTGCCGACTTGGGGTTGCGCGGGTTGTACCAGTGGTTGAAGTCCATCATGTACTGGGCCACGTCCGGCTGCTCTTGCACCAGCTTGTAGTTGAAGCCGCCGCCCAGCACGCTGAACATGCCGGCCACGTCGACCTTCTGCTGGTGCATGGTGCGGGCGATCAGCACGTACTCGTTTTGGTAGTTGGACATGATCACGATGTCCGGCTTGACCGACTTGATGCGCAGAACCAGGTTGGTGAAGTCGCGCGTCGGGGTGGCGTGCTTGAGGACTTCCTTGACCTCGATGCCAATGCCGGAGAGCTTGGACTGCAGCAGCTTGGCGGTGCTGGTGCCGAACTCAGAGTCTTCGTGCACGATGACTGCGGTCTTGGCGATGCCGCCAGCGGCCTTGTTCACGCCGTCGAGGCCTGCGAAGGCGTCATCCACGCACTTGCCGTTGCCGGGAGCCAGACGGAACACGTTCTTCAGGCCCCGCGAGACGATGGCGTCGGACACGCCCACGTCGATCAGGAAGGGGGTGTTGTACTTGGCAGCAGCCTGGGTGGCGGGCAGCGCGATCGCGCTGGCGAAGCAGCCGACATAGGCCGACACGCCTTCTTGCTGCAGACGCTCGACTTCAGACACGCCCACTTCGGGGCGGGACTGCGAGTCCGCCAGAGCGGCTTCGAGCTTGGCGCCGCCAATGGCCTTGATGCCGCCTGCAGCGTTGATCTCGTCGATGGCCATCTGGGCGCCCAGGCGCGATTGGCCGCCGCTGTAGGCGAGGCCGCCGGTGACCGGGTGGACCAGACCGATCTTGATCGGCTTGGGTTGCGCCAGCAGCAGGCCAGGAGCGCCAAATGCGGCGCTGGCGGCGCCGGCTTGCAGGATCAATCGACGAGACAGGCGGGTTTGGGATGTCATGGTTAATCCTCTTACGGGTAGGTGGGGGCTTGATTAAATTGTCCCATTTATAGAACAATTAGGCGCAACTCTGCAACCTTCCGGCGGCGAAGTCAAGCGGTAAAGCCCGACACTGTTCTTGAATCGACCGACGCCTCCTGACCCTGCCCGCCCAAGCCCTCGCCAGTGCACCATGGACCACCCGCATTACCGTTACAGCGCACTGCCAGGGCGCACTCAGGCTCTTTTGGCGCCGGGTTTGCACACCTTCGTGGTGCTACAGCTGGAGCATTGGGACTTTGATGCACCGCAAGGGTCCGTGCGTGATCCGCGCTTTGTCGGCGAGTTCGGCAGCTTCAATCCCGACTGGCGCAGTTGGTCTCAACGTGAATACGGTCTTCGTATCGGCATCCATCGGCTGATGGACCTGCTGGCGCGCGAGGGCATTGCGCCGGCCGTGGCAGCCAACGCGCTGGTGTTGCCGCGGGTGCCGGAGCTGGTGGCGGCGCTTTCGCAATCGGGTGCCGAGTGGGTGGGGCATGGCCTGGCGGCCACCCGCCTCATGCACGCCGGGCAGGCGGTGGCGGAGCAGCGCGAACAGGTGCGTCAGTCGGTCGACGCCCTGCACGCCGCCACCGGTGCCGTTCCGGCAGGTTGGCTGAGCCAGGACTGGGGCACCACCTCCGACACCTTCGGCCTGCTGGCCGACGCGGGCCTGACCTACACCCTGGACTGGGGCAACGACGACCAGCCCTATTGGATGGAGCCGGCCGGTGCCCAGGGCCGGCGCCTGCTCGCGCTGCCTTTTTCCTCCGAATGGGATGACGTGCAGGCCCAGTGGATGCGCAACATGGAGCCTTGGGCCCATGCGCAGGCGGTGCTCGCGGGTGCGCGGCGCCTGGCGGATGAATGCGCCCGCTCCGGGCGCTCGGCAGTGCTGGGCCTGGGCCTGCACCCTTGGGTCTGGGGCATGCCCAGCCGCATTACCTACCTGCGCCAGTTGCTGGCCGATCTGAAAACGATTCCCGGTCTGACCTGGGACCTGCCCGGCAATCTGGCCCGCCAGTGTGGCCTTGCAGTGCCGACGGGCTGACGGACCTGACCCCCACCCCACCACACCCCACCACACCACACCACGCATACCAAGCTGCACCGCACCACGCATACCAAGCTGCACCGCACCACGCTGCCACACGCTGCACCCACATTCACCTTTGCCGCATACCCGCCATGGACTACCTCGACACCCTCAGCCAATTTGCCTCATCCCTCGACTACAGCGCCCTGGACGAGGCCCAGCGCGAGCAGGCCGGCTGGATCCTGGCCGACACCGTGGCTGCCATGGCCGGCGGCTCGGCCGAGCCGGAAGTGCGCGCCCTGGCGGCGCGTCAGCCCCGATCGGTGGAGGCCGAGGGCGCGCTGATGGTGGGCCTGGGCCGGCGCAGCCACCGCGAAGCCTCGGCGTTCGTCAACGGCACGGCCGGCACCTTCCTGGAGATGGACGAGGGCAACCGCTTCTCGCGTGGCCATCCCGCGGTGCACGCCATCCCCGCAGCGCTGGCGCTGGCCGAGGAGCGCAAGCGCCCGGCCGAAGCCTTTTTGGCGGCGATGGTGGCGGGCTACGAAGTCGGCTCCCGCCTCGGCGCAGCCAGCGCCTTGCGCGGCGCCCTGCACCCGCACGGCACCTGGGGTACCATCGGCGCCGCCGCAGCCGCAGCGCGGGTGGCCGGCGCCCAGCCCGGCGCCATGCGTGAGGCCATCAGCCTCTCGGCCTCGCTGGCCACGGCCACCTCCAAGCAGACCATGCTCGAGGGCGGCCTGGTG
>CANFQF010000134.1 GCA_947449025.1 Comamonadaceae bacterium | reverse complement strand
TGGCCACAGGCGTGCATCTTCCCCGGGTGGCGGCTGGCATGGGAGAAGGTGTTGAACTCCTGCATGGGCAGGGCATCCATATCGGCTCGAAAGCCGATGGCGCGTGGGGAGTCACCGCCTTTGACAATGCCCACCACGCCGGTGCGGCCGAGGCCGCGATGGATGGGAATGCCCCATTCGGTCAGGCGCGCGGCCACCAAGTCGGCGGTGCGGTGCTCCTCGAAGCAAAGTTCAGGATGGGCGTGCAGATCGCGGCGCAGGGCAGCGATCCCAGCCGACTGGGTCACGAGAGAGTCGATCAGTTTCATGGCGGGTCAGGCTCCGCCGGCATCGGCGCAGCAGACCCCAGGCCCGCCCCGGCGCCGGCGCCGGTCATGACATCAGTCTAGCGGGGGATGTGCAGCCGGTCGACGGCTGGTCCAGAATCCCCACATGGCCATCTCCCTTGCCACCGCAGCCGCTTCGCCCCAGCCGTTTGCCGCACCGGCGGCGTCTGCCCAGACGGATGCCTCGCCCGCCGACACCCGTCAGGGCGCGAACCGGACCGTACGGGGGGCCTGTCCGCATGACTGCCCCGACACTTGCGCGCTGATCACGACCGTCGAGGATGGCCGGGCAGTCCGCGTCCAGGGCAACCCAGAGCACCCCATGACCGAGGGCGTGCTCTGCACCAAGGTATCCCGCTACACCGAGCGTGCGTATCACCCCGAGCGTGTGCTCACCCCGCTGCGTCGGGTCGGGCCCAAGGGCGCTGGCCGCTTCATCCCCTGCAGTTGGGAAGAGGCACTGGCCGACATCGCGACCCGGCTGGCGGGTATCGCAGCCCGAGACCCAGAGGCCATCGTCCCCTACAGCTACGCCGGCACCATGGGCCTGGTGCAGGGGGAGGCGATGGCGGGTCGCTTTTTCCACAAACTCGGTGCTTCCCTGCTCGACCGCACCATCTGCGCCTCTGCGGGCGGTGAGGGCTTGGCCTACACCCTGGGCGGCAGGGTCGGCATGCGGATGGAGCAGTTCGCCCATTCAAAGCTGATCCTCATCTGGGGAAGCAATGCGATCGCCAGCAACCTGCATTTCTGGCGCCTGGCGCAGGAGGCCAAGCGCCAGGGCGCACGCCTGGTCTGCATCGACCCGCGTCGCACCGAAACCGCCGAGAAGTGCCACGAGCACATCGCCCCGTTGCCCGGCACCGACGCCGCCCTCGCCCTGGCCCTGATGCACGAGCTGGTGGTCCATGACTGGCTGGACCACGACTACATCACCCGTCACACCCTGGGCTTCGAGCCCCTGCGCGAACGGTCGCTGCAATGGCCGCCCGAGCGTGCCGCCGCCGTCTGCGGGGTGCCGGCCGAACAAATTCGCCGCCTCGCCCGCGACTACGCCCACACCCAGCCCGCAGCCATTCGCCTGAACTACGGCATGCAGCGCTCCCGTGGCGGCGGCAATGCGGTGCGGGCCGTGGCCTGTCTGCCGGCACTGGTGGGCGCCTGGCGGCATCCGGCCGGCGGTCTGCTCCTGTCCAACTCCAGCCGATTCCCGGTTCGGCGTGAGGCCTTGCAGCGCCCCGATTTGCTGGCAGACCGCCGGCCGCGAACGATCAATATGAGCACCATCGGTGACGATCTGTTGCGCGAGAGCTCGCCGGACTTCGGTCCCCGGATCGAGGCCCTGGTGGTTTACAACAGCAACCCGGTGGCGGTGGCGCCCCAGTCCTCCCGCGTAGCGCAGGGCTTTGCCCGCGAGGACTTGTTCACCGTGGTGCTCGAGCATTTCCTCACCGACACCGCCGACCACGCCGACTACGTGCTGCCGGCTACCACCCAGCTGGAGCACTGGGACATCCATATGGCCTACGGCCACACCGACGTCCTGCTCAATCGGCCCGCCATCGCGCCGGTCGGACAGGCCCTGCCCAATAGCGAAATCTTTCGCCGACTGGCCCGGGCCATGGGATGGGCCGACCCCTGCTTCAGTGAGGATGACGAGTCACTCTGCCAGGCCGCCTTTGGCGAGACTGTGGACTGGGAGCGCCTGCTGGCACAGGGCTTCGCGCCGCTGCCGGTTCCCGACGCCCCGTTTGCCGAGGGTGGCTTTCCGACCCCCTCGGGGCGCTGCGAGTTCTATAGCGCGCGCCTGGCGGCGCAGGGCCTGGACGGCCTGCCCGATTGGCTTGCCAACCACGAACCGGTTGGCAGCAACCCGCGCCATCCATTGGCCATGATCTCGCCGCCAGCGCGCAACTTTCTCAATTCCACCTTCGTCAATGTGAAGAGCCTGCGTGACATCGAGGGTCGGCCCTTGCTGGAGATTCATCCCCAGGACGCGGCCGCGCGGGGCATCACCAGTGGCACCCTGGTGCGGGTGTTCAACGACAGGGGCGAGTACCACTGCGAGGCCGAGGTCAGCGACAGGGCTCGGCCAGGCGTCGTCCACGGCCTAGGCATCTGGTGGCGCAAGCTGGGCCCGCGCGGGACCAATGTGAATGAACTTACCAGCCAGAAGCTCACTGACCTGGGACGCGCGCCGGTGTTCTACGACTGCCTGGTACAGATCGAGGTCGCCTGAGGCGAGGCAGCGCGATGGAAAACGGCACGATGGTAGGCAGGATCACAAGCAAAAGGGGCGGGGGTTGGACGGCGAGGGTCGTGGACGTATTCCTTCCCCTGGCCCTGGCCCTCGGCCTGGCTGCCTGCGCCCACAAGCCGCCGCCCGACACGGAGCCGGTCGAGGCGCCGCTGGCCTATTACTGGCAGTCGGCCGAGGGTCACCTGCGACTGTTGGCGGCTGCCCGGCCGGTGAAGGATTGGCTGGCGGACGAAGGCGCACCCGAGCAGCTCAAGACGCGCTTGTTGCTCGCCCAGCGCCTGCGTGACTTTGCCAGCCAGGCGCTGGCCCTTCCCGACAACGCCAGTTACACCCGCTACGCGGATCTGAACCGGCCGGCGGCGCTCTGGAATCTGGTAGCCGCGCCACCTCTCTCCTTGCAGCTTCGCACCTGGTGCCACCCGGTGACCGGCTGCATCGGCTACCAGGGCTGGTTCGACGAGGCCCGGGCGCGCGAGGCCGCTGCCCGCCTTGCGGCCCGCGGCCTGGACGTGGCGGTCTACCCGGTGCCCGCCTATTCCACCCTCGGCTGGTCGAACTGGCTGGGGGGCGACCCGCTCCTCAACACCTTTGTCCAGGGGGGAGAGGTCGAATTGGCGCGCCTGCTCTTTCACGAACTGGCCCACCAGTTGATCTATCTGAAGGACGACACCGCCTTCAACGAGTCCTTCGCGACCGCGGTCGAGCGCCTAGGCCTGGCTCGCTGGCTGGCGGACGCGGGTGATGAGCGCCTGCGCCAGACCTATGCCGAGGCCGAACAAAGGCGTGAGGCGTTCCGGACGATCAAGCGAGAGGCCCGTGCGCGCTTGGCAGTGGTCTATGCCCAGCCCGGGCTGTCGGACGCGGACCGTCTCAGCCGCAAGGCGCAGGTCCTGGCGCAATTGCGCCATGCCTATTGGCAGCTTCGTGCGCTCTGGGGCGTCGACCCTGCGCGGGTCTTGCCGGCCGACCGCTGGGTGGAGGAGGCGAGCAACGCCAGCCTGGGCGCCGAGGGCGCCTATGACCAGTGGGTGCCGGCCTTTGAGGCGCTGTTCGCGCGCGAAGTCGGCGCAGGGTCCGACTGGCGGCCCTTCTACGACGCAGTGCGCCGTCTGGCCGCCCTGCCAGCGCCGGCGCGGCAAGAAGCGCTGCAGGCCTTGCTCAGGCCAGGGAGTCGATGAGGTCTACGTACTGCTGCATGGCTTCTTCCTGTGGCAGGTCCTTGAGCTTATTCCATGCGTCCCATTTGGCACGGCCCACCAAATCGCCAAAACCTGGCTTGTCGCCGGTCACATCGCCCTCGGTGGCCTGCTTGTAAAGGGCGTAGATCGTCAAGAGCGTGGCGTTGTCGGGGCGTTGCGAAATATTGCGGCTGTTGGCAACTGCAGCCTGAAAGCGGTTACTGAGGTCGGACATCGGGTGGATGCAGGGTGAGGGATGGAAGTGACGCAGTATCGGGGATCTCCAGTCCCTGCGCTGATTTGCTCATCCCCGCGGGTCGGTATCTCCGGTAGGTGTCGCTGATCGGGGGTGGCGAAGCGCAGTACTGAACCCGTCGTCATTGACAGTCGGTGCCACCGCCAGCGGGGCGATTTGTGCCCTAATAAGGGGCTCGTGGCGGTCTGCATAAAGTGCAGACTGCGCAGGGCGGTTTGTGGAATTTTCAGGGGGTGAGTTTCGGTGTGGATGAGAACCTATGAGTGAACAGGCATGGTTGGCCGCGTGGGTCGCCGGTGGCGTGGCATTTGCCACTTGCCTCCTGATCGTGATGACCCGTCGCTGGCATGGCCACTTCACCCTGGACGGCACCGACGGGGTGCAAAAGTTTCATGCCGCGCCAACCCCGCGTATCGGCGGCCTGGGCGTTGCCCTCGGGTTGGTGGTTTCACGCAATATGCTGGAGCCCGCGGTCGCCCAGATTCTTGGCGCCCTTCTGCTCTGTGCGATTCCCGCTTTTTTCTCTGGCCTGGGCGAAGACCTGACCCGCCGGGTCAGTGTCCGCACCCGTCTTTTGGCCACCATGGCCAGTGGTGCACTGGCCTGGTGGTTGGCCGATGCCGCGCTGCGCCGTCTGGATATCCCCGTGGTCGATGCCTGGCTGGCCTGGGCGCCGCTCTCCTTGGTCTTTACCGCATTTGCCGTGGGTGGCGTCGCGAATGCGGTCAACATCGTCGACGGATTCAATGGGCTGGCCGCTGGCATCTTGCTCATTGCGCTGGCGGCCCTGGGCCTGTTGGCCCAAGGTGTGGGCGACACGGCGGTCGCCTCGGTCTGCTGGCTTGTCGGCGCGGCGGTCCTCGGCTTTGGTCTGGTCAACTTCCCGCTCGGAAAAATCTTCCTCGGCGATGGCGGCGCTTACTTGCTGGGGTATCTCCTGGCCGCGCTGGCGGTTTTGGTGAGCACCCGCAACCCTCAAATTTCGCCCTGGGCCGCGCTCATGGCCTGTGCCTACCCCATTTTGGAGGTGGGGTTCAGTGTCGTGCGTCGTATCCGCAGACAGTACCCCGCCGGTCATCCAGACCGCCTGCACCTTCACAGCCTGATCAATCGGCGGATCATTCGCAAGCGCTTCGCACCCCTGTCGGCCACCCTCCAGAATTCAGCCGTTTCTCCCATCGTCTGGGGCCTGGCGGCTGCGCCCGCCGTCTGCGGACTCCTGTTTCGTGACAGTACCCCGCGCTTGATGGCGGCGACGCTGCTCTTTGGTCTGCTCTACGCAATCGCTTACCTGCGGCTCGTTCGTTTCTCATGGTTCTGGCGTGCGCGCCGCTCCGTCCTGCCTGGTGCAGTCAACAGCCGCTGAGCACCAGCCATGACCGCCCGTCCGAGTGATCCTGTGATTCACGCCTTGGCTGCCGTCGACGAGGCGGGTGGCGATGACGAACTGGGCCTGATGGACCTGCTCGTCGTCCTTGCAGAAAACGCCCGGGTGCTTGCGATCGGTCCTCTGGTGGCGGCGCTGGTGGCACTGGTCATTGGCAGCCTGCTTCCTCAGCGTTGGGAGAGCGTGACCCTGTTGCGGGGAGCCAATCCAACGCTCGTCACCGTGATCACCAGCCCGGCTGTCCTGCTTCCGGTGGCCCGCGCCCAGGGGCTGGCGGCGGGCCAGTCTGGTGACGAAGCCGTCGAAAAACTTCGGGCCCGCATCAAGGCAAGCTTTAACCCCAAGGACCTGGTACTCACGCTTCTTGTTGAGGACGACTCCCCTGCGGGTGCCCAATCCCTTGGCCAACGGATTTTCGAGCAACTCAAAATTGCCTCGGCCCCCTCAGGCCCCGAGAGAGCGCGCTTTGAGACCCAAATTGCCGACATCAATCGGCGCGAGGAACAGATTGACGGCCCGATTCAGGCGCTTTCGAACCGCCTGCGTGATTTGCCACCCTCCGTGGCATCGGAACTCACCCGCAGCTTCGGCCAGCTGATCTCGACGGCCCATCAGCTCAATGCGGATCGCATGACCATCGCCAAGCAGCTCTCCGGCGTTGACGAGTCCTATCTGCTGCAGTCGCCCACCCTGCCGGATCGTCCGCAGGGACGCAAGCGGGCCCTCGTGGCCCTGATCGCAGCGCTGGGCGCTTTTTCTCTCTTGTTGCTGGGAGCCTTTTTTCGCCTCGCGCTGCGTGCAGCAGCAAGCGATCCTGGGTCCGCGACCAAGTTGCGACGGGCGCGCGAGGCCTGGCGTCGCGCGATCGGGCGTGGCCACTGGCCCGTAGCCGCGCCGAGCAGGGACCGGGCCACCGGACCGCGCGCGCACCCGCGTTGAACTTCTTGGCGGGCTGGCAAGCTGGCCCGATCCCTGCGCACAGAACGTCGCCACACGAGGTAGCCCGATTCAGCGGCCCGATCTCCCGCCGCCTGCGGCGCCAACCGCGCCGCGCCCGACTAGACTCCTGCTTTCCATCTCCTGATTCCCGAAAGCCATGAGCTCCGTCGACCTCCTCGTTCGCGCCCAGCCCTTTATCCAGCGCCTTCAGGGCAAAACCCTCGTCATCAAGTACGGCGGCAATGCCATGACCGACCCGGCCTTGCAGCGCGCGTTTGCCGAGGACGTGGTTTTTCTCCAGATGGTGGGAATCCGGCCGGTCGTGGTCCACGGCGGTGGGCCGCAGATCGAAAAAGGGCTCGAGAAAATCGGTAAGAAGGGCCACTTCATCCAGGGCATGCGGGTCACCGATGCCGAAACGATGCAGGTGGTTCAGTGGGTTCTCGCTGGCGAGGTGCAGCAGGAAATCGTTGGCCTGATCCTCCAGGCCGGTGCCAAGGCGGTCGGCCTGGCCGGACCCGACGGCGGCCTGATCCGGGCCCGCAAGCTGCAACTGCCCGACACGCAGGACCCGACCCGGCTGCACGACATCGGCCAGGTCGGTGACATCACCTCGATGGACACCGGCATCATTCGCTCGCTCCAGGGTGCGGGCCTTATTCCTGTGGTTAGCCCGATCGGCTTTGGTGAGGCCGGCGAGATCTACAACATCAATGCCGACGTCGTCGCTTCCCGCCTGGCCACCGAACTGCAGGCCGACAAACTGCTCTTGTTGACCAACATTGCCGGGGTGATGGACAAGGCCGGTCAGCTCTTGCCCGAGCTGAGCTCGCAGCGCATTGACGCCCTGTGTGCCGATGGCACCATTTCCGGCGGCATGATCCCCAAGATCGCCGGCGCTTTGGACGCAGCCAAGGCCGGCGTGGGCAATGTCCACATCATCGACGGCCGGGTCCCCCATGCCTTGCTGCTGGCAGTTCTAACCGACCAGGCCGTCGGAACCGTCATTCGCTCCTAGCGGTTCGCTGCCTGGGGGCTTGTTGGTCAAAATTAGTCTTTAATAACTATTCAAAGCTCTTCCAATTAAGCTATTCGTCTGATACCTTAAGGTCTCCAAATGCTGTAGGGGGATCAGGCGATGCGACTTTTGCTCGTGGAAGACGATGTGATGGTGGCCAGCGGCATCAAGCTGGGGCTCTCCGGAGAGGGCTACGCGGTGGACTGGGTGGGCAGCGGCGAGCGGGCGGAGCAGGTGCTCCGCGCCGAAAGTTTCGACGCTGCCATCATTGACATCGGCCTGCCCAATATGGACGGGCTCGAACTGACCCGCAGGCTGCGCAAGCCGGACATGGCCAGCCATGCCATGCCAGTCCTCATACTCACCGCGCGCGACGCACTCAATGACCGGGTGCAGGGCCTCGACCTCGGCGCCGACGACTACCTGGTCAAGCCCTTCGAGCTGCCCGAGCTGCTGGCCCGGCTGCGGGCCTTGCTGCGGCGATCGCAGGCGGCAACGTCTTCGGTGCTCTCCTTCGGGCAGGTCGAACTGGACACGGCGACCCGCCGGGCCGGCGCCCGCAAGGACCCGGACACCTTCGTGGCCATTGAGCTGGGGCCGCGCGAATGGACGGTGCTCGAGTACCTGCTCATGAACGCCCCCAAGCCCGCCAGCAAGGACAAGCTCCTGCAGGCCCTCACCGGCTGGGACAAAGAAATCACTCCCAATGCGGTGGAGGTCTACATCTCGCGGCTTCGCGCCAAGCTCGAACCGCATGGCGTCGGCCTCAAGTCCATCCGCGGCTTTGGCTATCGGCTTGAAGTGCGTGAGCCGTCGATCCCGATGCCGGCGGTGACGACGGTCGATCTGCCACCGGCGGATGCCGCCGTGGCGGATGCTTCGGAGACGGTCTTTCCAGCGCTGGGCGCGACTGGTGCAGGCGCCTGATCGGCGGGCTCCCCCAGGTCCTGCGCCGTCACCGCGACGCCCGTCCATGCGGGAGCTGCTCGTTTCCCTGAAGCGTCGTCTGCTTCATCGCCTGCTCGCGCCACTCCTGGCGGAGCAGGCCGAGCACCAGCGCCGCTTTATTGCCGATGCGGCTCACCAGCTGCGAACGCCGCTGGCCGGCTTGCAGTCCCAGGTGGAGGCCTGGGCCCAGGCGGCGCGGCGCATCGTGCCGCCCGGGGCCAGTGGCAGTCTGCTGGTCCCGGTTGAACAGGTCGACAAGTTGCGCAGCGCCACCCGTCGCACGACCCAACTCGCCAACCAGCTGCTGGCCCTTTCCCGCGCGGAGGCCCGCACCACCAGTGACCACCCGATGGAGCCAGTGGACCTGCGGGCATTGGCCGGAAGCGTCCTCGAAGCCTATTTGGACCGCGCCGTGACGCGCCACATCGACCTGGGCCTGGCCATGGACGAGGTCGGTCCCGAACCGCCCCGTGCCTGGGCTCAGGAGTGGCTGCTGCGCGAGTTGCTCGCCAACCTGGTAGACAACGCGATCAAGTACACCCCTGAGGGCGGCACCATCACCATTGGCGGTGGCTTGCGCCCGAGCGGCCACGCCTGGCTCTCGGTCGAGGACGACGGCCCCGGCGTCCCGGAGGCACTGCTGCCGCGTCTCTTGGACCGCTTCTACCGGGTGCCTGGCAGCGTGGGCGAGGGCACGGGCTTGGGACTGGCCATCGTCGATGAGATCACCCGCGTCCACCGGGGCCGCCTCCTGTTGGGCCCCGGCGTTGGGGGGCGCGGCCTGAAGGTGCTCATGGAATGGCCTGGTGGGCGGGACCTCCTCGCGGGCGCCAATCCCTGATCGGCGGCTCTTTTGCGGTGACGCATTGGGCGGCTTGATGCGCAGGTGAGCGCGTACTCAGAAGGCTTTCCCGGGCGGGACAACCCGTGGCGGGAAGCGCTTTTGGCTGTGCGAGAATGCCCAGAACCACCCGTCTGTCATGTCCGACGCCGACACCTCCCCGCCCCACGACGCCGACGCCCAGGCGTCGCCTGCAGCGCCTGCGCGCAAGCGCCCCAAGCCCGGTGAGCGGCGGGTTCAGATCCTTCAGGCCCTGGCCACCATGCTG
>CANFQF010000133.1 GCA_947449025.1 Comamonadaceae bacterium | reverse complement strand
CCCGGAAAGCGAGCCTCGTCCAGCCCCACCTCGGCCAGGGCCTCGCGCACCCGGGTGCGGCGGCCTTCGGCGTCCAGCGCGGGCTCATGCACCCGAAGGCCCTCGCCCACGATTTCCTCCACCGTCATCCGCGGTGACAGCGAAGAGAACGGGTCCTGAAACACCACTTGGACGCGGCGGCGCAGGGCCAGGTCCGAGGCGCGGCCCCGCCCCCAGCGGGCATCGCCGAGAAGCAACTCGCCGCGATAAGGCTGCAGGCCCAGGGCAGCCAGGGCCAGTGTGGACTTGCCCGAGCCCGACTCGCCCACCAGGCCCAAGGTCCGCCCGGGCATAACCCGAAAGGAAGCCCCCGTCACAGCAAGGAACTCGCCTTTGCGAAACCAGCCGCGCAAGCCGGGCAAGCGCACCGGGTAGGCGACGGACAAGTCCTGCGCCCTGACCAGCGAGGGCGTCCCCCCAGGCAGCGGGGTTTCGTCGACCTCGCGTATCGGACGGCTGGCCACCAGGCGCTGGGTGTAGGGGTGTTGGGGCCAGGCCAGCATGTCGCCCACCGGGCCTTGCTCCACCAGATGCCCCTGCTCCATGACCGCCACGCGGTCAGCGAAGCGGCGCACCAGATTCAGGTCGTGGGTGATGAGCAGCACTGCCATGCCGGTCTGACGCTGCAGGTCGGACAGGAGGTCCAGAATCTGCCCGCGCAGGGAGACGTCCAAGGCCGTGGTCGGCTCGTCCGCCAGCAGCAGGCGCGGGCGGCAGGCCAGGGCCATGGCGATCATGGCGCGCTGGCGCTGCCCGCCTGAGAGCTGGTGCGGAAAAGACTGAGCGCGCTGCGCAGGGTCAGGGATGCCGGTGGCCGCGAGCATGGCCACCGCATCGGACCAGGCCTGGCGGCGCGACAGACCCTGCTTGAGCTCGAGCACTTCAGCCACTTGGTCGCCAATGGAAAACAGCGGATTGAGCGCGGTCATTGGCTCCTGGAAGATCATCGCAATGTCACCACCGCGCAGGCCCAGCATTTCGCGCTCGGTGCACTGAAGCAGGTCGCAGGGGGCCTCGTCCGACCCCCGCCCTGCTAACCAAGCCTGCCCGCCAAGTTGTGCGCCCTGCGCCAAGCGCAGCAGCGCCAACGCACTCACCGTCTTGCCCGAGCCCGATTCGCCAACCAGGGCGAGTTTCTCCCCGGTAGCAATGGAGAAGTCGATGCCATGAACCACCGATTTACCGCCAAAGGCGACCGACAGACCGCGCACCTGCAAGAGCGGCTCACCGCTCGCAGTCCAGTCGCCCGGGTTCAGCACCCTGCGGGTGGCGCTTGGGGGGCTCGTCATGTCGGGTCCTTGCGCGGGTCGAGCGCGTCGCGCAGCGCATCGCCCATGAAGGTCAAAAGCAGCAGGGTCAGCACCAGCACTGCAAAGGTTGAGAGCGAAATCCACCACGCGTCGATATTGGCCTTGCCCTGGCTCAGAAGCTCACCCAGCGAGGGCGTCCCGGGCGGGACGCCCAGGCCCAGAAAATCAAGCGAGGTGAGCGCCAGGATGGCTGCACTCATACGAAACGGCAGGAAGGTCACCACCGGCGTCATCGAGTTAGGCAGGATATGCCGCCCCATGATGCGCAAATTGCCCACGCCCAGGGCCCGGGCGGCGCGCACATAGTCCATCTGCCGATTGCGCAGAAACTCGGCCCGCACATAGTCCGACAGGCCCATCCAGCCAAACAGCGAGAGCAGCACCAGCAGCAGCGCCACGCTGGGCGCAAACACCGCGCTGAAGATGATGAGGAGGTAGAGCTCGGGCATCGAGCCCCAGATCTCGATGAAGCGCTGGAAGGCCAGGTCGGTCTTGCCGCCGAAGAACCCCTGCACCGCACCTGTGAGCACCCCCAGCACCACGCCGATGGCGGTGAGCGCCAGGCCAAACAGCACGCTGACCCGAAAGCCATAAATGAGTTGGGCCAACAGGTCACGGCCCCGGTCGTCGGTGCCAAAGAAGTTTTCGCTCGAAGGCCGCGCCGGATTGGGCAGGGTGGCGAAGTAGTTGAGGGTGCGCGGCCCGTAGGGGTTGGGCGGGTAGATCGCCCAGTTGCCGCCGGAGAACACACCGCCCGAGGTGATGCGGTCGCGGATGAAGGGGTCGAGGTAGTCGGCCGGCGTGGCGAAGTCGCCGCCAAAGGTTTTTTCGGGCAGGTCCTGCGCCAGCGGGAAGTACCAAGCCCCCTCGTAGCGCACCACCAGCGGCTTGTCGTTGGAGATGACTTCGGCCAGCAGGCTGGCCGCCACCATCAGAGAAAAAATCACCAGGCTGATGAAGCCCAGGCGATTGCGCCGAAAGCGCTGCCACGCCCGCCGCCCCGGGCTCAGAGGAACGGGCGGCAATGCAGCAAGTGCGACGGGCTCAGTCGAATTTGACACGCGGGTCCACCCAAACGTAGCAGAGGTCGCTGATCAGCTTGGTCACCAAGCCGATCAGCGTGAAAAGGTACAGGGTGCCCAGCACCACCGGATAGTCGCGCCGGATCACGCTCTCGTAGCTCAAAAGGCCCAGGCCATCGAGCGAGAACAGGGTTTCGATCAGCAGCGAACCGGTGAAGAAGGCGCCGATGAAGGCGGCAGGAAAACCGGTGACGATGGGAATGAGCGCATTGCGCATCACGTGTTTCCAGAGCACGCGGCGCTCGTCCAGCCCCTTGGCACGCGCGGTCAGCACGTATTGCTTGCGAATCTCTTCCAGAAAGGCATTCTTGGTCAACATGGCCGTGACCGCGAAACTGCCGAACACCATGGCGGTGACGGGCAAGGCGATGTGCCACAGATAGTCGACCACCTGGGCCGGCAGCGACAACTGCTCCCAGTTGGACGAGGTCAGTCCCCGCAGCGGAAACCACTGCAACTGCCCGCCAAACACCACCAGCAGCGCCACGCCCAGCACGAAGCCGGGAATGGCATAGCCCACCAGGACAAACATCGTGGTGACGAGGTCAAAGCGCGAGCCGGCCCGCACCGCCTTGGCCACCCCCAAGGGCACCGCCACCAGGTAGGACAGGAAAAAGGTCCACAAGCCCAGGCTGATGGAGACCGGCAGCTTATCCTTGACCAGCTCCCAGACGTCTTTGTGCTGGTAGAAGCTCTTGCCCAGGTCGAAACGGGCGAACTGCCCCAGCATCTGCACGAAGCGCTCATGCGGGGGCTTGTCAAAGCCATAAAGCGCGCGGATTTCAGCAATGCGCTTTTCGTCGACCCCCTGGCGCCCGCGATAACCCGCGCCGGCCGCGGCAGCGCCCTCCCCGCCCGCATCGCGGCCTTGCAGCTGGGCCACCATCTGCTCCACCGGCCCGCCGGGCACAAACTGGATGACGATGAAGGTCAGCAGCAGCACCCCCAGCAGGGTGGGGATCATCAGCAGCAGGCGCTTGAGTATGTAGCTGGCCATTGATTGGGTTTCGGTCTGCTTGGGTCTCGTCGGGTCTCAGCGATTGCCCGCTGCGGCCCACCAGGTGGACACCGCCCAGGCGTGGGCGTCGTAGTACGGAGGCACCACAGCCGGCAACTGGAAGCGGCCGGGCCGGTAACCAATGAGGAAGGTGCTGCCATAGTAGTGCGGGACCGAGTCGTGCCCGTGCAGCAGCACCCGGTCCAGCGCCCGCAATGCGGTGCGCAATTGCTCGCGCGTGGTGGCCGCAGTGGCGTGGCGCACGAGGGCATCGACCGCCGGGTCTGCCAGGCCCCAGATGTTGGACGAGCCGGGCGTACGCGCGGCCTCTGAGCCCCAGCGCTCCACCAACTCAGTTCCAGGGGCACTGTTGCCGGGGATGCGCAGGGAGGTGAGCTCAAAGTCGAACGCGTCCATCTTCTGCTTGGCCAGGGAGAAGTCCACCGAACGGAAGGTGAGACGGATTCCCAGCTTTTCGAGCGCCTTCTGGAAAGGCGTCACCACCCGGACCAGCGAGGGCTGGTCCGATAAAAACTCCAGCGTGAACGCCTCGCCTTTGGCATCGCGCAGGGCGCCGTCACGGTAGGTCCATCCGGCCTCGGCCAGCAGGCCCTGGGCCCTGCGCAGGTTGTCACGCAAACTGGCGGGTGGCGCGGTCGAAGCCACCGCAGGAGGCGGGCCGAAGACCTCGGGCGAGAGCTGCGCGCGCAAAGGCTCGAGCAGGGCCAGCTCCTCAGGGCTCGGGGGCCCTTCTGCCCGGAACTCGCTGTTCGGGAAATAGCTGTCCGCCCGCTTGTACAGGCCGTAGAACAACTGCCGGTTCATCCACTCGAAGTCAAAGGCCAGGGCGATGGCCTGGCGCACCCGCTTGTCCTGCAGCTTGGGCTTGCGCAGATTGAACACATAGCCCTGGAAGTCACCGGGGTTGCGGTTCTCGAAGGCGCGCCGCGCCAGTTCGCCCGACTCGAAGGCCCGCCCGGTGTATTGGCGCGCCCAGTTGCGGGAGATGAACTCGCGCATGAAGTCAAACTCACCGGCTTTGAGGCCCTCAAACCGCGAGGTCTCGTCCAGGTAGATGCGGTAGGTGACGCGGTCAAAGTTGTACAGGCCGCGGCGCACCGGCAAGTCCTTCGCCCAGTACCGGGGGTCGCGCACATAGGTCACGTCGCGCCCCATCTTCGGGCTGGCCAGGCGGTAAGGGCCCGAGGCCACCGGCACTTCGGTGACGATCTGATCGAAGGGCTTGCCGCCGCCCCAGTCGCGGCTGAAAACGGCCATGCTGCCCACCACCAAGGGCAGCTCCGCGTTCGGGCTGGCAAAGTCAAAACGGACGGTCCGCTCGTCTACCGCCACCGCGTCCTTCACCTCCGCATAGATAGACCGGAATTGCGGCGCCGCCAGCTTGCTGGTAAGGGTTTTGAAGCTGTGCACCACGTCGGCTGCCAGCACCGGCTTGCCGTCGTGAAATCGTGCCGCCGGGTGCAGACGGAAGGTGACCGAGCGCCGGTCTGCGGTGACGCTCACGTCCTCGGCCAGCAAGCCATAGGCGGTGGTGGGCTCGTCGGAGTTGCCGGTAAGCAGACTCTCGAACATCAGCTCGCCCATGCCGTAGGGGGAGGTGCCCTTGAGGGTGAAGGGGTTGAACTTGTCGAAGTTGGTGGGCCGGGTCGGCGGCACCAGCCGGATTTCGCCGCCCTTGGGCGCCTGCGGGTTGACGTAGCTGAAATGGGCAAAGTCTGGCGGGTACTTCACATCCCCGAACTGGGCATAAGCGTGGGCGGCCAGAGCGCTGCCGGGACATGCCGCGGCCAGGGCCAATCCGATGAGGAGGACGCCTGTCAGAAGTCGGGACACCGCGTGCGGGTAAAGCCAATCTCGCATGCGACAATTCTGCCGAGTTTTTCTACACGGAACAGACCATGGGTTTCCTCACCGGAAAAAAGTTGCTGATCACGGGCGTTCTGTCCAACCGGTCCATCGCCTACGGCATCGCCCGGGCCTGCCACGCGCAGGGTGCCGAACTGGCCTTCAGCTACGTGGGCGAGCGCTTCAAGGACCGCATCACCGAGTTCGCCGCCGACTTCGGCTCCAAGCTGGTGTTCGACTGTGACGTGGGTGACGACGCCCAGATCGCCAAGCTTTTCACCGACCTCTCGGCCCACTGGCCTACATTCGACGGCTTCGTGCACGCCATTGGCTACGCGCCCCGCGAGGCCATCGCCGGCGACTTTCTGGACGGCCTGTCGCGCGAGGGCTTCAAAATTGCCCACGACATCAGCGCCTACAGCTTTCCCGCCCTGGCCAAGGCCGCCCTGCCCTACCTCAACGACAAGTCGGCCCTGCTCACCCTCACCTACTTGGGTGCCATCCGCACCGTTCCCAACTACAACACCATGGGTCTGGCCAAGGCGTCGCTCGAGGCCTCGGTGCGCTACCTGGCCGAGTCACTGGGCCCCAAGGGCATGCGGGTCAACGGCATCAGCGCCGGCCCGATCAAGACGCTGGCGGCCAGCGGCATCAAGGGCTTCGGCAAGATCCTCTCCGTCGTCGCCGAGACCTCGCCGATTCGTCGCAATGTGACCATTGACGACGTGGGCAACGTGGCCGCCTTCCTGCTGTCCGACCTGGCCGGCGGTGTCACTGCCGAGATCACCTATGTGGACGGCGGCTTCAGCCAGGTCGTCGGCGGAATCGCAGAGCCTGCCGAAGGCTGAGCGCGGCCAGCTGCTGGTCGACGCTTAATGAAAAAACGCGCCGCGTTTTTTCATTACCTTGCGACGCAATCAGCAAAGTAAGCCGGCTTGCCGTCTTCGCCGGCTTCCTCCACCAAACCGTGGATGTCGGTCTCGAAGCCCGGGCACTGGGAATTGAAGTCGCGCGAGAACTTGAGGTAGTCGACGATCTTCTTGTTGAACACTTCGCCTGGAACCAGCAGCGGAATGCCCGGTGGGTAAGGGGTGATCAGGCTGGTGGTGATACGGCCCTCGAGCTCGTCGATCGGCACCCGCTGCGTCTTGCGGTGGGCAATGTGGGCGTAGGCGTCGCTGGGCTTCATCGCCGGCGTATGGTCCGACAGGTACATGTCGGTGGTCAGGCGGGCAATGTCGTACTTGGCGTACATGCCATGCAGGTGCTGGCACAGGTCGGCCAGCCCCATGCGCTCGTAGCGCGGATGCTGCTGGCAGAACTCGGGCAGGATGCGCCACATCGGCTGGTTGCGGGCGTAGTCGTCCTTGAACTGCTGCAGCGCGGTGAGCAAGGTGTTCCACCGGCCTTTTGTGATGCCGATGGTGAACATGATGAAGAAGCTGTACAGGCCGGTCTTCTCCACGATGATGCCGTGCTCGGCGAGGTAGCGCGTCACGATCGAGGCCGGAATGCCCGTCTTGGCAAACTTGCCGTTCAAGTCCAGGCCCGGCGTGACGATGGTGGACTTGATCGGGTCCAGCATGTTGAAGCCTTCGGCCAGATTGCCGAAGCCGTGCCACTTGGCGGCCCGCGATTCGCCTTTGATGATCCAGTCGTCGGCGCGGCCAATGCCGTCATCGGCCAGCTTGTCCGGCCCCCAGACCTTGAACCACCAGTCCTTGCCGTACTCCTTGTCGACCTTGCGCATGGCGCGGCGGAAATCGAGCGCCTCTAGGATGCTCTCCTCCACCAGCGCGGTGCCACCGGGCGGCTCCATCATCGCCGCGGCCACGTCGCAGCTGGCGATGATCGCGTACTGCGGGCTGGTCGATGTGTGCATCAGGTAAGCCTCGTTGAACAGGTGCCTGTCCAACTTGCGGTTCTGCGAGTCCTGCACCAGCACGTGGCTGGCCTGGCTGATGCCCGCCAGCAGCTTGTGGGTCGACTGGGTGGCGAAGGTCAACGCCTCCTTGGGCCGCGCCCGGTGCTTGCCCATGGCGTGGTAAGAGCCATAGAACGGGTGGAAGGCCGCGTGCGGCAGCCAGGCCTCGTCAAAGTGCAGGGTGTCGACATAGCCGTCGAGCATGCCCTTGATGGTCTCGGTGTTGTACAAAACGCCGTCGTAGGTCGACTGGGTGAGTGTCATGACCCGTGGCTTGACCTTGTCCGCATCCACCCCTGCCAGCAGGGGGTTGGCGCGGATCTTGGCCTTGATCGCCTCGGGCGAGAACTCGCTCTGCGGGATCGGCCCGATGATGCCGAAGTGGTTGCGCGTGGGCTTCATGAACACGGGAATCGCCCCGGTCATGATGATCGAATGCAAGATGGACTTGTGGCAATTGCGGTCCACCACCACCACGTCGCCCGGGGCTACCGTGTGGTGCCACACCATCTTGTTGGAGGTGGAGGTGCCGTTGGTGACAAAAAAGCAATGGTCGGCGTTGAAGATGCGCGCCGCGTTGCGCTCGCTGGCGGCCACCGGGCCGGTATGGTCAAGCAACTGACCCAGTTCGTCCACCGCGTTGCAGACGTCGGCACGCAGCATGTTTTCGCCGAAGAACTGGTGGAACATCTGGCCGATCGGGCTCTTGAGAAAGGCCACGCCGCCTGAGTGCCCCGGGCAGTGCCAGGAGTAGGAGCCGTCTTCGGCGTAATCGAGCAGCGCCTTGAAAAACGGCGGCTGCACGCCCTCCAGATAGCTCTTGGCCTCGCGAATGATGTGACGGGCCACAAACTCCGGCGTGTCCTCGAACATGTGAATGAAACCGTGCAACTCCCGCAAGATGTCATTGGGCAAGTGCCGGCTGGTCTTGGTCTCGCCGTAGATGTAGATCGGCACGTCCGTGTTCTTGCGGCGGACTTCCTGGATGAAGTTGCGCAGGTTCACCACCGCCGGGTCCAGGTCCGGGCCCGGGGTGAACTCTTCATCGTCGATCGACAGAATGAAGGCACTGGCCCGGCTTTGCTGCTGCGCGAATTGCGACAGGTCACCGTAGCTGGTCACGCCCAGCACCTCGAAGCCTTCGGCTTCGATGGCCTGCGCCATGGCACGAATGCCGAGGCCCGAGGAGTTCTCGGAGCGGTAGTCTTCATCGATGATGACGATGGGAAAGCGGAATTTCATGGGCGCGGCCGGCAGCGCCCGGGTGGGCGCATTAAATGAATCAGGCCCGAAGTGTATGCAAAACCGATGACAGCCCGACCGGGCCGTGTCGAACCGCAATCCCGTTGCGCACGCCCCACGCCGTGCCTCACATGCCGGCCAGCCCCGGCGAGAGGGGATTGGGCACGAATCGCTGGAGCATCAGCCGGCTGGCTGCAGCCCCTGCGGAACTGCCGACTGCGGCTGATGCGGCCCAGGCCACAAGCAGGGAGCCGTCACTCAGCAGCAGAGACGGCCCCTGAGGCAAGTCGAATGGGGTGCCGATCATCCGGCCATATTTGTCCATGCGCCGGGCCTGGCGCTCTCCGGCCTGGGCAGACGCGCCGAGGGTGAGGAACTCCACGTTCTGCAGCGCCACCCCGCCGAGCGGCAGGCTGGCCAGCAGCGCTGGCGCGCCCACGGAATGACCACTGTACTCAAAACGCTCACGGGTGTAGACCGGGCGGCCGCTCGCCGCATCAATGCGGCCGGCAAAGAGCAAGCTGCCGCAGATGCCCAGTGAAAGAAAAAAGGACCCCGGCAGCAGGCCTTCAAAGCGCGGCGCGGGCAGAGGGTTCCAGAACTCCATAGGCAAGATGGCCTGATGGAAAGGCGCCAGCGGCGCCTGTACATGGCTGATCACGTAACCGCCGCTGGCCGGCGGAACGTCGAAGCTGAAGGTCTGTTCACGGTTGCTCGTGGCCACCGTCTGCGCAGGACCCACTGGCCAGCCATTGGCGTGATAGCGGCGGATCCGGACCGAGGCGGCCAAGCCGGGAAAGGCTCCAAACGTCCGCAGGTCAGCCCAGGTCACCATGAAGCTGCCGTCCCCCCACTGGCCAATGGCAGGCGGCCCCAGGGTGCGACCTCCGCCCTCGAGGCGGTTGCTAAAAAGAAAAGCGTCCACCAGTTCCGCCGGGCCCGCCGCCTCGCCCGCAGGCGTGAAGCGCTG
>CANFQF010000132.1 GCA_947449025.1 Comamonadaceae bacterium | reverse complement strand
GTGACCGTCTTCCACTGCACCTCCGCCTACCCCGCACCCGACGATTCCCTGCATCTGGCGGCCATTCCCGTCATGCAGGCCGACCTGGGCGTGGCCATCGGCTACTCCGACCACAGCGAGGGGGTCGAGGCTTCGATCGCCGCGGTCGCATTGGGTGCCACCGTGATCGAGAAGCACCTCACGCTGGACCGGGCGCTGCCTGGGCCGGACCATGCCGCGTCCCTTGAGCCGGAGGAATTCGCCCGCATGGTGGCCGGCATCCGTCGCGCCGCCGCGATGCGCGGGCAGGGCGTGAAGGCGCCAACCGAGGCCGAGCGCGACACCGCCCGCGTCGCGCGCCGCAGCGTTGCGGTCGGGTGTGACGTCGCCGCAGGCACGGTGCTCACCGCCGACATGCTGGTCTGCCGCCGGCCGGCCACCGGCATCGCGCCGCGCGATCTGGAGCAGGTGATTGGCCGCCGCGTTCTGGAGGACATGGCCGCCTTCACCGTGCTGGAGTGGCGGCAGCTTGCGGCCAGCGACAGGCCCGGCACTTCTGCTGGCAAGGCTTCTGGCGCTGAGGTTGGCGGCCCCTCGGCCTCCAGTGGCAAGGGTGGGGCACCCACATGAGCGGTGTCGGTCAGGCTGGCAGCGAGGCCGGGGCTCAGGCCCGCGGCGGCCCGCGCCGCATCGCCTACCTGAGCGGCACCCGCGCCGACTTCGGCCTGATGCGCACCACCTTGCTGCAGATCGCCGCCACGCCCGGGCTTGCGTTGGAGTTGATCGTCACCGGCCAGCACCTGAGCGCGGCCCATGGCCACACGGTCGATGAAATCCGCGCCAGCGGTCTGGCCATTGCCGCCGAGATTCCCCTGGACATGAGCACCCGCACCGGGGCGAGCATGTCCCTGGGCATTGCCGACTGCCTGCGCGGCGTCACCGACGCGCTGGCGCAAAGCAAGCCCGACCTGCTGATGCTGCTCGGTGACCGCGGCGAGATGCTGGCAGGCGCCATTGCCGCCCTGCACCTGGGCATTCCCAGCGTGCATCTGCATGGCGGCGAGCGCTCGGGCACGGTCGACGAGCCGGTGCGCCATGCGATCAGCAAGCTGGCCACCCATCACCTGGTGGCCACCGCCGCCTCGCGCGAGCGCCTCATCGCCATGGGCGAGGACGCTGCCCGCATTCACGTCACCGGTGCGCCCGGCCTGGATGGACTGCGTGCACTGGGTGCCATGCCCCGTGCCGACTGCTTGCGGGCCCTGGGCCTCGCGACCGATGCGCGCTTTGGCCTGGTCGTTTTTCACCCGGTGGTGCAGCAGGCGGCTTCCGCCAAGCAACAGACTTCGGCCCTGGCCCGGGCCCTGTCCGCCCCCGGCCTGCCTCTGGTCTGGCTGGAGCCCAATGCCGACGCTGGCGCACGGGGCGTGCTGGAGGCGCTGGACGAGGCTCAGGCAGCGGGGCACGCAGCGGACCACGCAAAGGGGCAGGGCGGTTCGAATTGGCCAGCCGGTTCTCGCCGTGTCACCCACCTTTCGCGGCCGCTGTTCGCCGCCGCCCTGGCGCACTGCGAATGGCTGGCCGGCAACTCCTCGGCCGGCATCATCGAGGCGGCTACTTTCGGTACCCCGGTGCTCAATGTCGGCGACCGCCAGCGCCTGCGCGAGCGCGCGGGCAATGTGGTCGACGCCGAGCCGCAGCAGGAGGCCTTGGCGTCTGGCCTCGCCCAGGTGCAGGCCCTGGGCCGACGGCCATGGGAAAATCCATACGGTGACGGCCAGGCGGCCGGCCGCATCGCAGCGCTGCTGGCGACCCTGCCGCTCGACCCGGCCCTGCTCGAAAAATCCAATACCTTTTGAAAGACAAGCCTGTGCCGAACCTGCTGCTCCTGGGTGCCGGAGGCCATGCCTGCGTGGTGGCCGACGCTGCCCTGCGCCAGGGCGCTTGGTCCGCGGTGTCCGCCAGCGGCGCTGACGCGGCGGTCAGTGGCGAGCTACTGCCCGGTGTGCCCCAGCAGGTCCGCGCGGCGGCCCTGACGGCACATGGAATGCAGCCGGTTCATGTGGCGATTGGCGACAACGCCGCGCGGCGGCGCGAATCCCTGGCCCTGCCCAAGGGCCAATTGGTGAGCGTGGTCCATCCCCAGGCCAGCGTGTCGCCACACGCGCAGGTGGCGCCCGGTTGCTTCATTGCCGCCCAGGCCGTGGTCGCGCCGCGCGCCTCGCTGGCGCTCGGCGCCATCGTCAATCACGGTGCGGTCGTCGACCACGATTGCCAAATTGCCGCCTTCGCCCACATCGCGCCTGGCGCCACTCTCGCCGGTGGCGTGTCTGTCGGCGCGGGCGTCCTGGTAGGCGCGGGTGCCCGGCTGCTGCCCGGCGTGTCGGTGTGCGCGGGTGCCACTGTCGGCGCCGGCGCAGTCGTCACCGAGAACATCGCCGAGCCCGGCACTTACGCCGGCGTGCCGGCTCGGAGACTTTAATGACCCCCGTGCAGTTTGCGGCCCTTTGCGTGCCGCCCGCCATGAACCTGCGCGAGGCCCTGGCCCGGCTGGACGCCACCGCCTGTGGTGTGCTGCTGGTGGTGCAGGCGGACGGCACGCTCGTGCGCACCGTCACCGACGGTGACCTGCGCCGCGCCGCATTGGCCCAGGTACCGGTGAGCGCGCCGCTGGCGCAACTGCCGGCGCAGGCGCCCCTGTCCATTCCCGACCAGGCGCCTGCCGCTGCCGCCCTGGCGCTGATGGACAAGCACCTGATCGATCATGTGCCGGTGATCGACAGCAGCGGGAGGGCGATAGATCTGATTACCCGGCGCGAGCTGGGTCAGCGGGTCTGGATGTCCTCGCCCCACCTGGGCGAGGAAGAGTCGGCCTTCGTCGCCGAGGCCTTCCGCACCAACTGGATCGCGCCGCTGGGCCCGCATGTGGATGCCTTCGAAAAGGAACTGGCCGCCCATGTGGGCATGGGCCACGCGGCGGCCGTGAGCTCGGGCACTGCAGCCCTGCACCTTGGACTGCTGTTGCTGGGGGTCAAGCCTGGCGACACCGTGTTCTGCTCTTCGCTCACCTTTGTGGCCAGCGCCAACCCGATCAACTATTGCGGCGCGTGGCCGGTCTTCATCGACTCTGAGCCGCAGACCTGGAACATGTCGCCCCAGGCGCTCGAGCGGGCCCTCGAGTGGGCAAGGCGCGAGAACCGGCTGCCCCGCTGCGTGATCGTCGTCAACCTCTATGGCCAGAGCGCAGACATGGACGCGATCGGGCCGATCTGCGAGAAGTACGGCGTGCCGGTGCTCGAGGACGCCGCCGAGTCCCTGGGTGCCAGCTACAAAGGCCGCGCCAGCGGCAGCTTTGGGCGCATCGGCGTCTACTCTTTCAACGGCAACAAGATCATCACCACCTCCGGCGGCGGCATGATGGTCTGTGATGATGCCGACCTGATGGCCCGGGCCCGCAAGCTCGCCACCCAGGCGCGCGAGCCGGCGCCGCACTACGAGCATGTTGAGACCGGCTTCAACTACCGTATGAGCAATGTGCTGGCCGGTATTGGTCGCGGCCAGCTCAAGGTGCTGCCGCAGCGGGTACAGGCGCGTCGTCGCGTCTTTGACCTTTACCGCGCGGCCTTTGCCGATCAGCCCCTGCTGCAATGGATGCCCGAGCCCGACGGCCACTACGCCACCCGCTGGCTGTCCTGCTGCACCCTGGCCGGTGAGAACCTCGACGCGCAGCGTGCGCGTCGCGATCGGCTGCTGCTGGCTCTGGAGCGGCATGCGGTCGAAGCCCGGCCGGTGTGGAAGCCGATGCATCTGCAGCCCCTGTTCGCTGGGGCGCCTTACTTTGAGCACACGCCGGGCCAGGACTGCTCGCGCGCCCTGTTCGAGGCTGGCGTATGCCTGCCCTCGGGCTCCAACCTCAGCGACGCCGATCTCGATCGGGTGCTGGATCTGATGCGCGGCTTCCTGGCCCGTGAAGGCGGCGCGTGTTGAGATCGCGTCATACCCTGGCCCAACTCGCACTTGATCTGGTGCTGGTGGCCTGGGCCTGGGCCGGTGCGTTCTGGCTGCGCTTCAACCTCGACCTGCCCGACGACTATGCGCAGCTCGCCTGGCAGGGCGTGTGGGTGCCGTTGGCGGCCTACGCGCTGGCCTTGCTGGCGCTGCGTGTCGACCGGCATGTCTGGCGTTACGCCGGTCTTCCCGAGTTGCGCCAACTGGCTCGCGCCCTGGGTCTGGGCGCTGCGCTCACCGCCGCCGGCGTGTTGATGCTGCGGCTGCCGCAGTTCCCACGTGCAGTGCTGTTGATCCATCCGCTGCTGGTGCTGGTGGTCCTCGCCGGCGTCCGCGCGCTGGCGCGTTCGCTGGCCGAACGTGAAGCGGGCGCAAGCGGCGCAGCCCCCGCCGGGCGCCGCCTGCTGGTGGTGGGCACGCTGCAGGAGGCCGCCGAGGCCCTGCGCGCCATCAAGGGCTCACAGCATTGGCGGGCGGTGGGCATCGTCTCGCCGCTGCCGCAAGAGGTGGGCCGCAGCCTGCAGGGCCTGACGGTGGTGGCGACGCCCGACTCCCTGGCCGAGGCCGCGCAGGACCATGGCGCAGAGGCCGCCCTGGTGGCCAGCAGCCCCGGCACCCCGCAGCGCCGCGAAGTGATGCTGCAGGCAGCCGATGCGGGCCTGACCCTGCTCACACTGCCACGCGCGGACGCCTGGCTGCAGGCTGACCCCTCGGCCGCTTCTGGTCCGCGTCGTGTCGCGCTGGAGGACCTGCTGGGTCGCAGCCCGGTGCAACTGGACGTGGCCGGACTCGCCGAGATGATTTCCGGGCAGACGGTGCTGGTCACCGGCGCGGGTGGTTCCATCGGCTCGGAGTTGTGCCGGCAGATTGCCCGGCTGGGTGCCGCCCGGCTGGTTTGTGTGGATGTGTCCGAGTACGCCATCTACGCGCTGGAGCAGGAGCTGCGCGAGGCCCACCCGCAGCTGCAAGGCGTCTACTACACCGCCAATGTGCGCGAGGCCGAGCGCCTGCGCGCCATCTTCGAGCGGCATGCGCCTTCGGTCGCCTTTCACGCCGCGGCCTACAAGCATGTGCCGCTGATGGAGCAGCTCAATGAGGTGGAGGCCTTGCGCACCAACGTGCTGGGCACCCTCAACGCCGCGCGGGTGGCCGGCGAGTGCGGCGTGCGCCGCTTTGTGATGATCAGTACGGACAAGGCGGTCAACCCGACCAACATCATGGGGGCCAGCAAGCGCCTG
Source organism: Comamonadaceae bacterium (assembly GCA_947449025.1). Lineage (GTDB taxonomy): Bacteria > Pseudomonadota > Gammaproteobacteria > Burkholderiales > Burkholderiaceae_C > Ramlibacter. The sequence goes on along the minus strand of CANFQF010000132.1, from coordinate 4,270 downwards.
GCCGAACTGGTGGTGCAAGCCGTGGCGGCCGAAAACACGGGCACGCAGTATGTGTCGGTCCGCTTTGGCAATGTGCTGGGCTCGAGCGGCTCGGTGGTGCCTCTGTTCACATCGCAGATCGCCAAGGGCGGGCCGGTGACGGTGACGCACCCGGACATCGTGCGCTACTTCATGACCATTCCCGAGGCCGCGCAACTGGTGCTGCAGGCCGGCCTCATGGGAAGCTCGGGCCAGATCTTCGTGCTGGACATGGGCGAGCCGGTGAAGATCCTGGACCTTGCCCGCATGATCATCCGGCTCTCGGGCAAGACCGAGGAAGAAATACCTATTACCTTCAGCGGTCTGCGCCCCGGCGAAAAACTGTTTGAGGAGCTGCTGGCCGACGACGAGACCACCGAGCCCACGCCTCACCCCAAGCTGCGGGTGGCGCGGGTCTCGGGTCTTCAGTCGCTGGACCTGGATGCGGTTGAGGGTTGGATCGTGGGTGCCGGCCCGGCGCCCGAGGCTGGCGCGGTGCGCTCCTGGCTCATGGCTCGGGTGCCCGAGTACGCGGCGCGCTGAGCGGGCGTCGGCTCGCCGAGCCTGCACAGCCTCTTATCGGCCTGGAAAAAAACGTCCTCGCCGTGAAAACGCAGGGTGACAAAGACCTCGGCCTACTGGTTTGGGGCCACGGCCTCTTGCACCGCTGTATTTCACTTCACGTGGGCCAGAAGGTCCTTGTGGACCGATGTCGGGTCGTGCTTGATGTCTTGAGGCGCATGCCGCTGGGCCAGTGAGGGTGTCTCAAGCGGAGAGGTATCTGGCGCGAGATCCCGTACCTGCGCATACCTTCTGGGAAGTGAGGCAACGGCTAGGATGGACGCCTGGAGCGCCGCCTGGCTGCCACGTGCGCCTTCGCTTGCTTCGGCTTTGCGCTGATTCTGTTCGCGCCACTGCCCTGCCGAATCGGGGGTCACGGTGAGGCGTATGGGGTTCGGCTTGGCTTTCATGCCTGGGGGTATGCGCATAGTTGGGCATCCTTTCGGTGGGAGTGACGAAGCCGCGGAATTTAAGGTTCCGGCGCGGGCCACACTTGACTCATTACCGACGGCCAGACCCTATTGGCACAGCTGGCAGATTGCAGATTGCTTATCGGAGGTGTCAGATGCCAAGTTGGATGAGAGGTCGTACATCAACGGCTCCATAATCCGGGCATGAGCACGACCGCCCTTCGCCGACCCCGTTCTCTCACCGCCGACCTCGTCGAGGCCCTGGGCGATCGCATCCGCGACGGTCGCCTGCTCGCTGGCAGCAAGCTCCCCCGCGAGGCCGACCTGATGGTCGAGTTTGGGGTGAGCCGAACGGTGGTGCGGGAGGCCATGTCGAAGTTGCAGGCAGCCGGCATGGTCGAAACCCGTCACGGCGTGGGCACCTTCGTGGTGGGCCCGGGTGACGCCAGCAGCTTCCGTATTGCGCCTGACCAGGTCGTCACGCTCCAGGAGGTGATCGGGGTGCTCGAGTTGCGCATCGCGGTCGAGACCGAGGCCGCGGGCCTGGCGGCCAGCCGGCGTGATGCAGCGAATTTGCAGGCCATGCGATCCGCACTGGACACCTTTGTGTTGGCGGTGGAGGAGGGGCGCGATGCGGTGGGGTCCGACTTCCAGTTCCACCTGGAGGTGGCCCGCGCCAGCCACAACCATCATTTCGCGGATCTGCTGGCTGCCCTGGGCGGCATGATGATTCCGCGCGCCCGGCTCGAGCCCGCCGTTCCTTTGACGCCCGAGCGGCGGGAGTACCTGCAGCGGGTCCATGCCGAGCACGAGAGCCTGTACGAGGCGATTGCCCGCCAGGACGCCGACGCGGCCCGGGCGGCCATGCGCACCCATCTGAGCAACAGCCGCGAGCGGCGGCGGCGGGCGATGCCCAAGGGCTGATCGGCGGACCGCGTGATGCCGACCGATGGCCGGGACTCTATCGACCCCAACCCCGCCCATCATCCATCCAGCCCATAAGAGGTATGATGTCCTATCTCTCGTGTGAGCCTCTGCCCGGTGTCCGCCGAGGCAGGGCAATCCGTCTCGATGCCCCCACCGCCGGGAGCAGCCGGACCGGCGCGGACGCCGGCCTGCGCCCCGGCGCCCCGACCTTGACCCACGACCCAGGAGACAAATGATGAAAAAACTGATCGTTGCCATGATGACCAGCCTGGTCACACTGGCCGCTACTGCACAGCCGTTTCCGAGCAAGCCCATCACGCTGGTGGTGCCCTTTCCGCCCGGCGGCTCCACCGACCTGATCGCCCGCGTACTGGCGCCCAAGCTGCAAGAGCGCCTGGGCGCCTCCTCCGTGGTGGTGGACAACCGCGGTGGCGCCACCGGGACTATCGGCACCGGCCAGGTGGCCAAAGCCCCGGCCGACGGCCACACCCTATTGGTGTCATCGCTAGGCCCCTTCGTGATTGCGCCGCACCTGATCAAGGCGCCCTATGACGCGCTCAAGGACCTGGACCCGATCACCATCATCGTGCAGGCCCCCAACGTCCTGGTGGTGCCGGCTGCCTCGCCGCACAAGACCATGGCTGATGTGATGGCCTTCGTGAAGGCCAACCCGAACAGGATGGCCTTCGCCTCCTCGGGCAACGGCAGCAGCGACCACCTCACTGCCGAACTGTTCTGGCAGCAGACCAGCACCACTGGAATCCACATTCCCTACAAGGGCGGTGGCCCGGTGATGAACGACCTCTTGGGCAACCAGGTGGATTCGTCGTTCATGAACATCAACACCGCGATGCCGCAAATCCAAGCGGGCAAGTTGCGGCCGCTGGTCATCACCAGCGCCAAGCGCTCGCCGCTGCTGCCCAACGTGCCGACGCTCGATGAACTGGGCATTCGGGACGCGGGCGTCACCTCCTGGCAGGCCCTGGCCGCGCCGCGCGGTCTGCCCGCCGACATCAAGGCCCGGATCCACGCCGCCACCCTGGCCACCTTCAACGATCCGGCCACCAAGGCCAAGCTGCTCGAGCTTGGTTTCGAAATGGTGCTCAACACCCCCGAGCAGTTCGCATCCTTCCAAGCCGGTGAATATGCCCGCTGGCAAAGCCTGATCACCAGCCGCAAGATCACTGCCGACTGAGAAAGCCCCCATGTCCCTGTCTTCCGCACCCCGTATCGCATCCCTGCAGGTCATTCCCGTCGCCGGACGCGACGGCATGCTGCTCAATCTGTCGGGTGCGCACGCGCCCTTCTTCACCCGCAACCTGGTGATCGCCACCGACACCGCCGGTCATACGGGTCTGGGCGAAGTACCCGGCGGCGAGAAAATTCGTCAAACCCTGGAAGACGCGCGCCCGTTGGTCGAAGGGCGTACCGTAGGCGATTTGCAGGCCATCTTGCAGGACGTTCGCACCCGTTTCGCCGACCGCGATGTCGGCGGACGCGGTCTGCAGACCTTTGACCTGCGCACCACCATTCATGCAGTGGCCGCCATTGAATCGGCGCTGCTGGACCTGCAGGGCCAGCACCTGGGGGTGCCGGTGGCGGCCCTTCTGGGCGAGGGGCAACAGCGCGACGCGGTGCAGATGCTGGGTTACCTGTTCTTCGTCGGTGACCGCAACAAGACCGATCTTCCCTATGTCGATCCGGCCAGCGATCCGGCCGGCGAGTCGGTCGCGTCCGATGACTGGCTGCGCCTGCGGCACGAGGCGGCGATGACGCCCGACGCCGTGGTGCGCCTGGCCGAAGCCGCCCACCGACGCTATGGCTTTCAGGACTTCAAGCTCAAGGGCGGGGTGCTGCGTGGCGAGGAGGAGGTCGAAGCAATCCGCGCCTTGCACGCGCGCTTTCCGCAGGCCCGGGTCACGCTCGATCCCAATGGCGGCTGGCTGCTCAAAGACGCGGTGCGCTTGCTGCGCGACCTGCATGGCGTGCTGGCCTATGCCGAGGACCCCTGCGGCGCGGAAGACGGCTTCTCCGGCCGCGAGGTGATGGCCGAGTTTCGCCGTGCCACTGGCCTGCTCACCGCCACCAATATGGTCGCGACCGACTGGCGCCAGTTGGCGCACTCACTGGCCTTGCAGGCGGTGGACATTCCCCTGGCCGACCCGCATTTCTGGACTCTGGCCGGCTCGGTGCGGGTGGCTCAGACCTGCCGCGACTGGGGCCTCACCTGGGGCTCGCACTCCAACAACCACTTTGACGTGTCGCTGGCCATGTTCACCCATGTCGGCGCGGCCGCGCCGGGCAAGGTGACCGCGATCGACACCCACTGGATCTGGCAGGACGGCCAGCGCCTC
>CANFQF010000131.1 GCA_947449025.1 Comamonadaceae bacterium | reverse complement strand
GGCAGGTCGGCCAGCACCGCGTCGTTCACGCTCTGCTTGCCCAGTGTGAACAGGTTGATGCTCTGGGTGCGGCCCGGCGTCTTGGAGGCGAAGGCCAGGCGTTTTTGCTGGGTGAGGGTGTTGATGCAGGTGGACTTGCCGGCGTTGGAGCGGCCGACGAAGGCGATTTCGGGGTGAGGGTGGTCGGGCAGGAACTCCAGCCGCGGCGCGGTGGTGAGAAAGCGGGCGGTATGCATCCATCCCAACGCCTGCACGGTGGTCACGGGTCCGATGGCGCCGGCGGGGCCGGCAGGAAGGGGGCGGGTCGGGCCCGGGGCAGCAGTCATGTGCGCATTGTAGAATCCGCAGGTTTTGCGCCTACCCCAAGATCCGACCATGAAGTTGCACGCTTCCCTGCTCGTGGCTGCCCTGCTGGCGGCGTCCGCGATGCCCTCCCTGGCGAACACGCCGGCCCCTGCCGCCCCCGCGAAGGCTGCCGCCGCCAAGCCCGACCTGGCTGCTGGCGAAGCGCGCTTCGCCGCCATGTGCGCTGCCTGCCACGGCGCCGACGGTAATTCCGGTACGCCGGCCTACCCCAAGCTGGCTGGCCAGCACCCGGAATACCTGGCCAAGCAGCTGCAGGAATTCAAGTCCGGCAAGCGCGCTAACCCCGTCATGCAGGGCATGGCCGCCGGCCTGTCCGACGCCGACATGAAAAACATCGCCGCCTGGGCCGCCAGCCAGAAACCCAAGGCCGGCTTCGCCAAGGACAAAGAGCTGGTCTCCCTGGGCGAGCGCATCTGGCGCGGCGGCGTGGCCGACCGCAACATCGCCGCCTGTGCCGGCTGCCACTCGCCCAACGGCGCTGGTATTCCCGCACAGTACCCGCGCATTGCGGGTCAACATGCCGACTACACCCTCTCCCAGCTCACCGGCTTCCGTGAGGGTGTCCGCAAGAACAGCATTCAGATGACCCAGGTCGCGGCCAAGCTCAATGACCGCGAAATCCGCGCGGTGGCCGACTACGTGGCCGGCCTGCGCTGAAGGCGCTGGCTTGAGCTGAGGCAGGGCGGCATGCGCCGGCCTCCCACACCCGACAGGCGGAGCGCTCACGTGGCGGCCGCCTGTTGTGCTTTTTGTCCCTGCTGCTGACCCGGTGTCGCCCGCCCCCGCATACTCCCGACGCCATGACGACGATCTCCGACAGCCCCTCCGCCCCTGAGGGCCGCCAGGCCCTGCGACCGGCATTGGAGCTGCTGTCTTCGATGCGCTTTGCGATCTCGCTGCTCACCGTCATCTGCATCGCCTCCGTCATCGGCACCGTCCTCAAGCAACACGAGCCAGCGGCCAATTACGTCAATCAGTTCGGCCCCTTCTGGGCTGCACTGTTCACCTCGCTGGGCCTCAATGCCGTCTACAGCGCCTGGTGGTTTCTTCTGATTCTGGCCTTTCTGGTGCTCAGTACTTCGCTGTGCATCGCCCGCAATGCGCCCAAGATCCTGGTCGATCTGCGCTCGGCCAAGGAGAACATGCGCGAGCAGTCGCTGCAGGCTTTTGCCCACCGGGCGCAGGGAGAGGTGGCTGCCAGCCCCGAGGAAGCCGCCCGGCGCATCGGCGCCGCGCTCTCGGGCGCCGGCTGGAAGGTCAAGCTCCAGCGCCGTGACCGTGGCGAGGCGGGCGCCGGCTGGATGGTGGCTGCCCGTGCCGGCGCGGCCAACAAGCTGGGCTACCTGGCGGCCCATAGCGCGATCGTTTTGATCTGCATCGGCGGCCTGCTTGACGGCGACCTCATCGTTCGCGCCGAGATGTGGTGGGGCGGCAAGACGCCCTATTCCGGCGGCGGCATGATCGCTGACGTCCCCGCACAGCATCGCCTTCCCGACACCAATCCGACCTTCCGCGGCAACCTGATGGTGGCCGAGGGCATGCAATCGGCCACCGCCTTGCTCGACCAGAGCGACGGTGTGCTGCTGCAGGAGTTGCCCTTCGCGATCGAGCTCAAGAAGTTCGTCGTCGAGCATTACTCCACCGGCATGCCCAAGCTGTTCGCCAGCGAGATCGTGATTCACGACAAAGTCACCGGCGAGAGCCAGCCGGCGCGGGTGGAGGTGAACCACCCGGCGCGCTGGCGTGGCATCGAGATTTACCAGTCCAGCTTCAACGATGGCGGCTCACGGGTGACGCTGCAGGCCATTCCGCTGGCCAGCGGCGGCAAGCGTTTCGAGGTCGAGGGCGTGATCGGCGGCAGCACCCCGCTGGCCCGTGGTGCCTCCGCCGATGCCGACAAGATGACGCTGGAGTACACCGACCTGCGTGTCTTCAACGTCGAGAACCTGGCCGACGCCGATGGCGGCGCGGCCGCCACCCCGGCCAGTGCGCCCGGCCTGGCGCAAGCCCTTGAATCCCACCTGGGCGCCGGGCACAAGACGAGCACCCGCAAGACCTTGCGCAACGTCGGACCGAGCATCGGCTACAAGCTGCGCGATGCGGCGGGTCAGGCGCGGGAGTTTCACAACTACATGCAGCCGGTCGCCCTCGGCGGTGAGGGTGAGCCCTCGGTCTTCCTGCTCGGTGTGCGCGAAAGCCAGGCTGATGGTTTTCGCTATCTGCGTCTGCCCGCCGACGCCGACGACTCGATCGAAGGCTTCATGCGCCTGAACCTGGCCCTGCAGGACGCCACCCTGCGCGCCGAGGCCGTGCGCCGCTATGCCCGCCAGGCCGCCGCAGGCAGCCGGCCCGAGGTGGCCGAGCAGTTGGCGGGCTCGGCTGCGCGGGCGCTGGACCTGTTCGCCGGCGCAGAGCCGGCGCCGGGCCAGGCCGCGAGCGTCCGCGGTCTGCAGGCGCTGTCGGAATTCATGGAGACCAAGGTCCCTGAAGCCGAGCGCGCCCGCGCCGGCGAGGTGGTGGTGCGCATCCTCAGCGGCACGCTCTTCGAGCTGGCCCAGCTGGCCCAGCAACGCGCCGGGCTCGCCCCCCTGCCGGCCGACGTCCGAACCCAGGCCTTCCTGAACCAGGCCGTGCTGGCCCTGAGCGATCTCTCGCTCTACCCGGTGCCTCTGGTCTTCCAGCTCAAGGACTTCCAGCAGGTGCAGGCCAGCGTTTTCCAGGTGGCCCGTGCGCCTGGGCGCAACATCGTCTACCTGGGCTGCGCCTTCCTCATCCTCGGCGTGTTCGCGATGCTGTACGTGCGCGAACGCCGGCTTTGGGTCTGGTTGGCGCCGGCGCAGCCCGGCGCCACACGGGCCCAGGCCAGCCTGGCCCTGTCCAGTAACCGCAAGACCCTCGATACCGACCGCGAATTCGAACGTTTGCGCGACCAGATCCTCGGTCCGGCGCACCATTGACACCATGAACACCGCACAGAGCACCACCCTGACCCTCGAGAGCGGCTTCCTGACCCGCCGCAACCCGCTGGACTGGCTGTTCGCCCTTCTGGTGCTGGCAGGCGGTGGCTTCGCCTTCTTCCGCTATCACGCATCGATGGACGTCTATGAGCAGGGCATCCTGCTCGGCGCCATGCCGGCTGCCATCTGGATGGGCTGGTTCTGGCGCCCACTGCGGGTGCTGATGGTGGCCGTAGCCGCCCTGTCCCTGCTGGCCATCACCAGTTACCGGGGGGATCTGGCCCGGGCCGACACGGTGTTTTGGCTGAAGTACTTTCTGTCGAGCCAGTCGGCCATCCTCTGGATGTGCATGTTGGTCTTCATGAGCACCGTCTTCTACTGGGGCGGCCTCCTTCTGCGCGGCACTACCGCCTCGTTCGAGCGCATCGGCTCGGGACTGGCCTGGGCTGCGGTGCTCATGGCCCTGGTGGGCACCATGGTCCGCTGGTACGAGAGCTACCTGATCGGGCCCGACATCGGCCATATCCCGGTGAGCAATCTCTACGAAGTCTTCGTGCTGTTTTGCTGGATGACGGCCCTGTTCTACCTGTACTTCGAGCGCCAGTACGACACGCGGGCCCTGGGCGCCTTCGTGATGCTGGTGGTGAGCGCTGCGGTCGGCTTCCTGCTTTGGTACACCCTGGTGCGCGAGGCGCACGAGATCCAGCCCCTGGTGCCGGCCCTCAAAAGCTGGTGGATGAAGCTGCATGTACCTGCCAACTTCGTCGGCTACGGCACCTTCGCCCTGGCGGCCATGGTGGCCTTTGCCTATTTGATCAAGGTCCAGGCGAGCGAAACACGCTGGTGGAAGCTGGCCCCGCTGGGCCTGCTGGGCATCGTGCTGTGCTTCGAGCCGCTGGTGTTCCGGCAGTCCCCGACGCCGGCCGGGGGCGCGGCGGGCGCTGGCGGCGCCAGTGCTTACTGGGCGGTCTACTTCGGAATTTCTGCCCTGATCGTGGCCGGCATCCTGGCGCTGCGCCGGCGTATCGCCGAGCGTTTGCCGGCGCTGGAAGTCCTCGACGACGTCATGTACAAGGCGATCGCGGTCGGCTTTGCCTTCTTCACCATTGCCACCGTGCTGGGTGCGCTGTGGGCCGCCGAGGCCTGGGGTGGGTACTGGAGCTGGGACCCCAAGGAGACCTGGGCCCTCATCGTCTGGCTCAATTACGCGGCCTGGCTGCATATGCGGCTGATGAAGGGTTTGCGTGGTTCCCTTTCCGCCTGGTGGGCGCTGGCAGGCCTGGCGGTGACCTCTTTCGCCTTCCTGGGGGTGAACATGTTCCTCTCGGGGCTGCACAGCTACGGCACGCTTTGAACGGGTGCGGCGCCGGGGTGCGAGCAGCCCCTGGCAGGCCTGCGGGGTCCGATGGGGCTTGGCCGGGCCGTCCCGATGGGCATGAGTTCCGTGGTATCAATCGGTATGCGCGGGCCATCCGGCGACGCGCCTTGGTGTGAAGCGAGACAAGCCATGTTGATCAAGACCCATCGCGACGGATTTCTGCACGAGCGGCCCAGCGAGATCACGCCCCAGGCGGTTTACCAGGAGCGGCGCAACCTGATGCGCTGGATGGCCAGCGGCGCGGCCGGCGCGGGTCTGGCCGCCTGGGCGGGGCGTGAGGCGCTGGCCCAATCGGCTTCTGCCCGACCGGGCAAGCTGGCGCCTCTGCCGGGTCAGCGCTCCTCGGTCGCGGGCGCGGCCACCATGGACAAGGCGACCGATTACCGGGACGCCAGCAGCTACAACAACTACTACGAGTTCGGCACCGACAAGGCCGACCCGGCGCGTAACGCGCACACCCTGCAGACGCAACCGTGGACGGTCGAGATCGATGGCCTGGTGCGCAAGCCCGGCCGCTACGCCATCGCAGACCTGCTCAAACTCAGCGCGCAGGAAGAACGTATCTACCGCCTGCGCTGCGTCGAAGGCTGGTCCATGGTGATTCCGTGGGTGGGCTACTCGCTGTCCAAGCTGATCGATAAGGTCGAGCCCTTGGGCAGCGCCAAGTACCTGGAGTTCACCACCCTGGCGGATTCCAAGACCATGCCCTTTGTGGGCTCTGGCGTGCTGGACTGGCCCTATGTCGAGGGTCTGCGCATGGACGAGGCCCGCCACCCCCTTACCCTGCTGGGCTTTGGCATGTACGGCGAGGTGCTGCCCAATCAGAACGGCGCGCCGGTGCGTCTGGTGGTGCCCTGGAAGTACGGTTTCAAAAGCGCCAAGTCCATTGTGCGCATCCGCTTCACCGAGCAGGAGCCGGGCACCGCCTGGAACAAGGCGGCCAAGAACGAGTACGGCTTTTATTCCAATGTGAACCCGACTGTGGACCACCCGCGCTGGAGCCAGGCCACCGAGCGGCGAATTGGTGAAGATGGCCTTTTTGCCAAGCGCCGCAAGACGCTGATGTTCAACGGCTATGAAACCCAGGTGGGGCAGCTCTACGCGGGCATGGACCTGCGCAAGAACTACTGAGGCGGCTGGCCATGTCCGCCCCTGCGCCATCCTCGGCATCGGCATCGGCAGCGGCCGTCCGACCCTCACAGGCGCCTCACCCGTCCCCCGGCGGGACTGCGCCGCGCGGCTTGAAGCAGCTCGCACCCGCACTGACGCTGCGCACCCGGATCAACCGCTGGCTGATCGCTCGCTGGACCCAGCCGCTGCTCATTGCCCTGTGCCTGCTGCCCCTGGCTTGGCTGTTGGGCGCGGCCTTCACCGACCGGCTGGGCGCCAACCCGGCCGAGGCCCTGATCCGCGCCAGCGGTGACTGGGCGCTGCGATTTCTCTGCCTGACCCTGGCGGTCACGCCCTTGCGCGTGGGTCTGCAACTGCCCACGCTGGGGCGCCTGCGCCGCACCCTGGGCCTGTTCGTGGCCTTTTACGCGCTGAACCACCTGCTGGCCTATGCCTGGTTCGACATGGGTTTTGAGCTGGACGACATCGCCCGCGACATCGCCAAGCGCCCATTCATCCTGGTGGGCATGGTGGCCTTTGCCCTGCTACTACCCCTGGCGGCCACGTCGTTCAATCGGGCAGTTAAAGCCCTGGGAGCGGTGCGCTGGCGCATCCTGCACAAGGCGGTGTTCGGCATCGCGGTGCTGGCCCTGCTGCACTTTTACTGGATGCGCTCGGCCAAGAACAACGTCGCCGAGGTGGTGGTCTATGCCCTGGTGCTAGGCTTTCTCATGGGCTGGCGGGTGCGCCATGCCTGGCAGGATCGGCGCGACGCGGGAGCACTGCGTCAGTAGTGGTAGCGCCCTTGAAGGAACTCGATCCGCTCCGCCTTGACCAGGTAGACGCAGCGATGTTCCTGAGTAATGCGGCGTGACCAGACATCGGCTCCCAGGTATTTCAGGGGTTCGGGCTTGCCAATGCCCTCAAACGGATTCTTCAGGACGGCGCGTACAAGCTCCAACAGCCGCTTGGCGGTCTTGCGGTCGGTTTCAACCCAGTGCTGCAGGTCCTCAAGAAATTCCGGGTGGCAGACGGCGACCCGGCCTCCGTCACGCATCGGGATCGACCCGTTTGGCCAGGTCTGTCAATGAGGTCGGTTTGAGCGACCGTGCGCGTGCGCGGGTCAGGGCGGCAAGCAGTCGGGCCGCGTTCTTGGGTGAGCGCAGCAGGTGCGCGGTTTCCACCAGGCTCTGCAACTCGTCGGCCGCGATCAGGGCGACATCACCGCCCGTACGGCGACGCACCATCACGACCTCCCGGTCGGCGACCGCCCGGTCCATCAGCGACTTGAGCTGCTCGCGCGCTTGGCTGTAGGTGGTTTCGATGATCATCTTTGCCGGTCCCGGTTTTGTACCGGATCATTGTACAAGTCCAAGGGCGCCGGCAGGCCCCTTTCCGGGCTCGGAGCGTGCCGTCAGCCCACCAGCCGCTCGCCGCGCATCTGGTCTTCCACCGTCTCGCGCTCTCGAATGAGGTGCGCCTGCTCGCCATCGACCAGCACTTCTGCCGGGCGGCCACGGGTGTTGTAGTTGCTGGCCATGCTCATGCAGTAAGCACCGGCTGAGAGTACCGCCAGCAGGTCGCCGGGCTGCACCGCCAGGGCGCGGTCGCGGCCCAGCCAGTCGCCGCTTTCGCAGACCGGGCCGACCACGTCGTAGACGGTGGAGGCAGCCTGGCGCTCGGTGAGCGGGACGATGGCATGGAAGGCTTCGTACATGGCCGGGCGCGGCAGGTCGTTCATCGCGGCGTCGACGATGCAGAAGTTCTTTTGCTCGCCGGGCTTGAGGTACTGCACCTCGGTGATGCACAGGCCGGCATTGCCCACCAGGGAGCGGCCGGGCTCCACCATCAGGTGGCGGTCGCCGAAGCCGCGCGCGTCGAGCTTGGCCAGCAGTTGCTGCCACAGCGCATCGGCCTCGGGCGGTGTGTCGCCCTTGTAATTGATGCCCAGGCCGCCGCCGAAGTCGATGTGGGCCAGGCGCGTGACCTGGGACTCGATCGCCTCGACGAGTTCGAGCACCCGGTCCATGGCGTCCAGGTAGGGGCCGGTCTCGGTAATCTGCGAGCCGATGTGGCAGTCGATGCCCACCACCTTCAACCCGGGCAGGCTGGCGGCGCGCCGGTAGGCCGCCAGGGTGCGCTCGTGCGCCACACCGAACTTGTTGTCTTTGAGGCCGGTGGAGATGTAGGGGTGGGTCTTGGCGTCGACGTTGGGATTGACGCGGATGCTCACCGGTGCACGCAGGCCCAGGCCTTGGGCGACTTCGCTCAAGACCTCGAGCTCGGATTCGCTCTCGACGTTGAAGCAGCCAATACCAGCCTGCAGCGCCTGGCGCATTTCGGCGCGGGTTTTGCCCACGCCGGAAAAGATGATTTTTGCGGGGTCGGCCCCAGCGGTGAGCGCGCGCCTGAGTTCGCCGCCAGAGACGATGTCGAAGCCGCAGCCTGCGCTGGCAAAGACTTGCAGCACCGCCAGCGAGGAGTTGGCCTTCATCGCGTAATGGATGGTGGCCTGGCGGCCGGCGAATCCGCGCTGATAGGCGGCCAAGGCCGAGCGCATGGATGCCTTGGAATACACGAACAGCGGCGTGCCATGGACCTTCGCCAGGTCGGCCAGTCGGCAGCCCTCCAGCCACAGTTCATGGCCGCGGCGCGCCAATTGCGGCGCGCCGGGCAGGGAGGAGACATGGGGCTGGGTCATGGCTGTCGGACGGGAAGGGCGGAGGCGGGAGAGGTGGGGGCGGTGGGGGCGGATGCCGGGCCTCGTGGCTGAAGCTGGGGCTTGTAGGGCGGCAGGATCAGGTCACCCTTCTGGCCGCAGGCCGATAGGCCGCTGAGTGCGGCGACGCAGAGGGCGAGGCCTAGAATCGGCAACGACTTGGGAAACATCGAAGAATTGTAATGACCGACCTGGAGTACCTGGACCATGCCGAGGCCTTGCTGCGCCGTGTCGAGGCCAGCTGTGACCGGCTCAACGACGAGACCGACGCCGACATCGACAACCAGCGGGTCGGCGGGATGGTCACGCTCACGTTTCCCAATCGCAGCCAGATCATCGTGAACCTGCAAAAGCCGCTGCAGGAGGTCTGGATGGCTGCCCGCGCGGGCGGGTACCACTATAAGTTTGATGGTGCCTGCTGGATGGACACCAAGGGCCACGGCGAGTTTTTTGGTCACCTCGCCCGCTGCGCCAGCGAGCAGGCGGGGATGGCGCTGGATTTCAGCGCCTGAGGGCGGAGCGACGGCGTCAACGGCCTCACCTGCCTTCCGACGGCACGGCCCCCCTCAGACCGCTGCCCCGCGGCGCAGCGCCTCGCGCGCCTGCGGGTCGGCCAGATCCACGATGAGCGCGCCGCGCTCCCGAAGGGTGGTGCCACGCAGGTCCGCCACCCCATGCTCCGTGACGACCAGGTCAACGTCGGTGGCCGTCGAGGTGACATGGCTGCAGCGCGGCACGATGCGGCTGGTGCCCTGCCCGGTGACAGACACCAGCGCCGCGATCGCCAGCCCGCCTGCGCTGGCCCTTGCCGCGCGGAAATAGTCCGTTTGGCCGCCCACCGTGCCGACGTAGCGATCGCCCAGCAGCTCGGCGTTCAACTGCCCGGCCAGGTCCACCTCGATCGCTGAATTGATGGCCATCCGGGGCGATCCCGGTATCGGGACCACCAACTGCGCCGGCGTGGCAAAGCCCAGCAGCCCGTCGACGGACAAAGACTCGTACAGGCGCCGGCTGCCGACCGCCAGCGAGGCCAGGCAGGCGTC
>CANFQF010000130.1 GCA_947449025.1 Comamonadaceae bacterium | reverse complement strand
GACCCACACCAACGAGGCGGTGGTGCAGGCGCCCATGCCGCTGCTGCCAGGCGGCCACTTCTGGGAGAACTACCGCACGGTGCTGCTCGGAGAGCACACCGGGCCAGGCTCGCATGCGCCAGTGGGCCGGATGATGGTGGTCAGCCTGATCTCCGCACTCACCATCACCCTCGGCAAGATTGCGATTTCCCTGCTCTCGGCCTTCGCCATCGTTTACTTTCGTTTCCCCTTGCGCAAGGCGGTGTTCTGGGCGGTGTTCATCACCCTGATGCTGCCGGTGGAAGTGCGCATCGCGCCCACCTACAAAGTCGTCGCCGACCTGGGCATGCTCGACGGCTACGCGGGACTGACCATTCCCCTCATCGCCTCGGCCACCGCCACCTTTTTGTTCCGGCAGTTCTTCATGACGGTGCCCGACGAGCTGGTCGAGGCCGCACGGATCGACGGTGCGGGCCCGATGCGTTTCTTTCGCGACGTGCTGCTGCCGCTATCCGTGACGCCCATGGCGGCGCTGTTCGTGATCCAGTTCATCTACGGCTGGAACCAGTACCTGTGGCCGCTCTTGGTCACTACGCGCGAGGACATGTACCCGATCGTGATCGGCATCAAGCGCATGATCTCCGGCGGCGAGGCGCAGACCGACTGGCCCATGGTGATGGCCACTGGCGTGCTCGCCATGGTGCCGCCAGCCCTGGTGGTCATCGGCATGCAAAAGTGGTTCGTCAAGGGCCTGGTCGATACCGAGAAATAGCGCGCCCCGGCCGCACCCGCACAAGGCTTCAATCAAGATGGCAGGCATCTCACTTCGAAACATCGTCAAGCGCTACGGCAAAGGGCCGACCGCGGTGCAGGTGATTCACGGCGTCAACGCCGAGATCGCGGATGGCGAATTCGTCGTCATCGTCGGCCCCTCGGGCTGCGGCAAGTCCACCCTGCTGCGCATGGTGGCGGGCCTCGAAGAGATCACCGGTGGCGACATCTCCATCGGCGGCCGGGTGGTCAACGAGGTCGAGCCGGCCGAGCGCGACATCGCCATGGTGTTCCAGAACTACGCCCTCTACCCCCACATGAGCGTGTTCGAGAACATGGCCTATGGCCTCAAAATCCGCAAGCTGCCCGCCGCCGAGATCCGCCAGCGGGTGGACAAGGCGGCCGGCATTCTCGAGTTGTCGCAACTGCTCGATCGCAAGCCGCGCCAGCTCTCGGGTGGCCAGCGCCAGCGGGTCGCCATGGGCCGGGCCATCGTGCGCCAGCCCCAGGTTTTTCTCTTTGACGAGCCGCTGTCCAACCTGGACGCCAAGCTGCGCGCGCAGACCCGGCTGGAGATCCAGAAACTTCACCGCGAGCTGGGCATCACCTCCCTCTTCGTGACCCACGACCAGGTCGAGGCCATGACCCTGGCCCAACGCATGATCGTGATGAATGCCGGTGTGATGGAGCAGTTCGGCACGCCCGAGGAGGTGTATGCCCGTCCGGCCACGACCTATGTGGCGAGCTTCATCGGTTCGCCGCCGATGAACCTGCTCAAGGCCGCGCCCGGCAGCCGCCCTGGCACGCTGATGGGCGTGCGCCCCGAGCACCTCGATGTGGCCGGCAGCGGCTGGCAGGTCCAGGTCGAGACCGTGGAGCTTCTGGGCGCTGAGCGGCTGGTCTATGGCCGCCTGGGCGGCGAGAGCCTCATCCTGCGACTGGACGAGGGCCGGGGCGCGCCAGCGCCCGGCAGCACGCTCACGGTGGCACCCCGCCCGGACCGCCTGCACTGGTTCGACGCCGAAACCGGCAAACGCCTGCCCGATTGAAACGCCAGCGTCCCGCAACACCACGCCCATGACCTCCGCCACTCTGCCCGCCTGGCCCTACCCCCGCTGGATCGCCCACCGCGGCGCCGGCAAGCTCGCCCCCGAAAACACCCTGGCGGCCTTCCGCCTGGGCGCGTCCCACGGCTATCGCATGTTCGAGTGCGACGCCAAACTCTCGGCCGACGGGGTGGCCTTCCTCTTGCACGACGCAACGCTTGATCGCACCAGCAATGGCAAGGGCGTGGCCGGTGACAGACCCTGGGGAGAACTGGCGCGTATGGACGCCGGCCGCTGGCATTCGCGCGCCTACGCCGGCGAGGCCATCCCCACCCTCGAGGCCCTGGCCCGCTACTGCCTGGCCAATGGGCACCACCTCAATATCGAGATCAAGCCCACACCGGGCACCGAGCGTGCCACCGGTGAGGCTGTGGCTCTGGAAGCTGCCCGCTTGTGGGACGTGGGAAGGGCCCGGGCCGATGCCCTATCGGCGCCCGCGGTGCCTCCGCTGCTCACTTCCTTCAAGACCCAAGCTCTGGAGGGTGCCCGCGCAACCGCCCCGCAACTGCCACGCGGCCTGCTGCTGGACTCACTGCGCTCAGGCTGGCTGGACGAGGCCCGCGCACTGGGCTGCGTGGCGGTGGTGTGCAACTACGCCCTCTGGGATGCGGACAAGGTCGCCGCCGTGCATGCGGCCGGCATGCGATGCCTGTCCTATACGGTGAACGACGAATCGGTGGCGGCCCACCTGCTGGCCTTGGGCACCGACGGCATCATCACCGACCGGGTGGACCTGTTCGCGCCCGACTGAGCGGCGCGGTCTGCCTCAGACCAGGACGGGGCCCCAGCGCCTCCCCCAGCACAGTCCCCCGCGCTGGGTTCAGCAAAGACCTCAGCGCAGATCGCCAGCCAGCGAGGCCAGGGTTTCCGCTGAGATCGTGAGGTGCGCCGGGTAGTTGGCGTGGTCGCACCCGAGCTTGACGCTGGCGCCCGCCTGGACCGAGGCCTTGGCCGCAGCCGGCAGCTCGAAGCGCAGGAAGTGCACCGCCGAGGTCTTTTCCTCGTTCTCGCGGTCGAGGTCCTCATCGGCGATGGCGTAAACACGGGCGTGGCCTTCGACCTCGACGAACATCCGGTCTTCGATGCCGATCAGGCGTGCCAGTTCGCGGCGACGCTCGTTGATGTCCGGGTACTCGATCATCAGGGTCGCCTTCCAGTTGCTCCCCTCGGGCAGCAGCGGAGCGTAGGCCTCGATCTCGTGGGCGATGCCCTCTTCTTCGAAGATCTTCTCGATGCGCAGCATCTCCTGGATCTGGTAGCGGATGGTGGTCTCGCTCTCGAATTGCACGCTCACATGCTCGCCGAGTTGCACCGAGCGAAGCTTGCGATGCGCGATCACATCGGCCTTGTGCAGCTTGCGCCACTTGGTATAGGCCTCGAGCGTCATCAGGCTGTCGGCGGTGACTTGTCCGGTCAGCTGCATGGTTCTTTCCTCGCTTCTCTTGTCTGTTTCACTTCAACCCGTAGGCGCGCCGCACCAGGGTCAGCGGATGCTGCATCTCGGGGGCGCCCAGGCCGTTGACCTCAAAGCCCTGGGCAATATGGTGACCGCCCAGGGGGCAGTCGGAGGTGATGACGTCGGGCGCGCCGCCGGCGGAATGCTCGGCCATCTTTTTGAACAGCGGCTTGCCGATCTTCATCGACTGCTGGTGGGTCGCCTTTTTCACGCCGAAGGTGCCGGCATGGCCCGAGCAGCGCTCGTGCGTGTGCACCTGGGTGTCCGGGATCATCTTGAGCATTTCCTCGGTCTTCTTGCCGATGTTCTGCACCCGGCCGTGGCACGGCACCTGGTAGGCCACCTTGCCCAGGGGCTCGGTGAACTCGGTCTTGAGCAGGCCATCGCGCTTACGGGCCATGAGGTACTCGAAGGGGTCCCACATCGCCGCCTTGACCCGCTGCACCGCCGCGTCCTCGGGGTACATCAGCGGCAACTCCTGCTTGAACATCAGGGTGCAACTCGGAACCGCCGAAAGGATGGCGTAGCCCTCGCGGGCGTAGCGGTCCAAAACAGGAATGTTGACCTGCTTGTTGGCGTCGACCGACTCCAGATCACCCAGCTCGAGCTTGGGCATGCCGCAGCATTTTTCCTTATCGACCAGCACATAGGGAACCTCGTTGTGCGCGAGGACCTTGAGCAGGTCGTGGCCGATACCCGGCTCGTTGTAGTTCACGTAGCAGGTGGCGTAGATCGCCACTTTGCCCGGGGTCTTCTCGCCGGCCTTGACCGGGAAGTCGGCCGAGGTCGCCGCCTCGGAGCGGAACTTGTGCGTCGCCAGGCTGGGCAACCAGGCGTCCTTGTCCACCCCCAGGGCCGACTCCATCAGGGCGCGGGCCGGTTTGGTGGAATTGATCGCGTTGACCGCCTGCACCACGATCGGGATGCCGGCGAAGCTGCCATGGGTGTCGGTGGAAGCCAGGAACTTCTCCGCAGCGCCCACCTCGCCCTTTTTGAACTTGATCGCCTTGGCCCGCAGCATGGTGTGCGGAAAGTCCAGGTTCCACTCGTGCGGCGGCACGTAGGGGCACTTGGTCAGGTAGCACAGGTCACACAGGTAGCACTGGTCGACCACCTTCCAGAAGTCTTGCTTGTCCACCCCGTCGAGTTCGCCGGTGGGCCCCTCGTCGACCAGGTCGAACAGGGTCGGGAAGGAGCCGCACAGGCTCACGCAACGCCGGCAGCCGTGGCAAATGTCAAAGATGCGCTCCATCTCATGGAAGGTCGCCTCCTCGTCATAGAAGGCGGGGTTTTTCCAGTCGATCGGATGCCGGGTGGGGGCTTCCAGGCTGCCTTCGCGGGCCATGGCGTCTGTCCTTGTGTTTCGAATGCTCTGAGGAAAAGTGCGAGGGGTCGGTGCTCGGCACTGGGCACGGCGCAAGCCATGCCCAGCACGCAGCATCGCGAAGCGGTCAGTCGACCAGTTCGTTCAGCGCCTTCTGGTAACGATTGGCATGCGAGCGCTCGGCCTTGGCCAGGGTCTCGAACCAGTCGGCGACCTCGTCGAAGCCCTCGTCGCGGGCGGTCTTGGCCATGCCCGGGTACATGTCGGTGTACTCGTGGGTTTCGCCGGCAACGGCGGCAGCCAGGTTTTGGCGGGTGCCGCCGATCGGCAGGCCGGTGGCGGGGTCGCCGCACTGCTCAAGCCACTCGAGGTGGCCGTGGGCGTGCCCGGTCTCGCCTTCCGCAGTCGAGCGGAACAGAGCGGCCACATCGTTCTGGCCTTCCACGTCCGCCTTGTTTGCGAAATACAGATACCGACGGTTGGCCTGGGATTCGCCGGCGAACGCGGCTTTCAGGTTTTCTTCGGTCTTGGAGCCTTTGAGAGCTGCCATGGACTATCTCCTGGTGATTGAAGGGAAGACGAAAAATACCCCGCCACCCCCGAGGGAACGGACAGAGCCGGGGCCAATGTAGGGGCCTGCGAGGGCCCCGTCCAATTGGGCGCGTCAATTCATTGAATTGACCCTGCCTATGCTTAGGTGATAACCCTGATGAAACGGCTGAGCCGGGCACCACCGACACGGCCAAGCGCGGCGGCGGGGCGGCGCACAGCGGCGCCAAGGGGGCCGAATAGAATCCAAACGAGTTCACGAACCCCAGAACGGCACCCAGGGTGCCGTCTTTTCTTTTCCCCGGCACACCATGAGCGACACCCCGCAGCAGTCAGGCCTTAACAGCCTGTCCAAATCCTTCGAGCCCGCCGCCCTGGAGGCCCACTGGGGGCCCCTGTGGGAGAAGCGCGGCTACGGGCGCGCCGGCCATCGGGGCACGGGCGCAGCCGAGGCTGGCCAGGAGGCCTTCGCCATCCAGCTGCCGCCGCCCAACGTAACCGGCACGCTGCACATGGGGCATGCCTTCAACCAGACCATCATGGACAGCCTGACCCGCTACCACCGGATGCGGGGGCACAACACGGTCTGGGTTCCGGGCACCGACCACGCGGGTATCGCCACCCAGATCGTGGTCGAGCGCCAACTGCAGCAGCAAAAAGTGAGTCGCCACGACCTGGGCCGCAAGAACTTCGTGGCCAAGGTGTGGGAATGGAAGGAGCAGTCGGGCAACACCATCACCACCCAGATGCGCCGCATGGGCGACAGCGTGGACTGGTCGCACGAGTACTTCACCATGGACGACAAGCTCTCGCGCGTCGTCACCGACACCTTCGTCAAGCTGTATGAGCAAGGCCTGATCTACCGCGGCAAGCGCCTGGTCAACTGGGACCCGGAGCTCAAGACCGCCGTCTCCGACCTCGAGGTCGAGAGTGAAGAGGAAGACGGCTTCCTCTGGCACATCAACTACCCGCTGCAAGACGGCTCGGGCGCCCTCACCGTGGCCACCACCCGGCCCGAGACCCTGCTGGGCGACGTGGCGGTGATGGTGCACCCGGAAGACGAGCGCTACGCTGCCCTCATTGGCAAGCAGGTGCACCTGCCCCTGTGCGACCGCCTCATCCCGGTGATTGCCGACGACTACGTGGACCGCGCCTTCGGCACCGGCGTGGTCAAGGTCACGCCCGCGCATGACGCCAACGACTACGCAGTCGGTCAGCGCCACGGCCTGCCCATGATCGGCGTGCTCACGCTGGATGCCAAGATCAACGAACACGGCCCCGCCAAGTACCAGGGCCTGGACCGCTTCGTCGCCCGCAAACAGATCGTGGCCGACCTCGAGGCCCAGGGCCTGCTGGTGGAGACCAAGAAGCACCGCCTGATGGTGCCGCGCTGCGCCCGCACCGGACAGGTGGTCGAGCCCATGCTCACCGACCAGTGGTTCGTCGCCATGAGCAAGGTGAGCCCGCAAGACCCGACGGGCAAGTCCATCGCGCAAAAGGCGATCGACGCGGTGCAGTCGGGCGAGGTGCGCTTCGTGCCCGAGAACTGGGTCAACACCTACAACCAGTGGATGAACAACATCCAGGACTGGTGCATCTCCCGCCAGCTCTGGTGGGGCCATCAGATTCCGGCCTGGTACGACGAAGACGGCAAGGTCTACGTCGCCAAGAATGAAGCAGATGCCCAGGCCCAGGCGCCGGGCAAAACGCTGACCCGCGACGAGGACGTGCTCGACACCTGGTACTCCTCGGCCCTGGTGCCCTTTTCCACCCTGGGCTGGCCCGAGCAAACCGAGGACATGGACCTGTACCTGCCCTCCACCGTGCTGGTGACCGGCTACGACATCATCTTCTTCTGGGTTGCCCGGATGATCATGATGACCACCCATTTCACCGGCAGTGTGCCGTTCAAGCATGTCTACATCCACGGCCTGGTGCGCGACGCGCAGGGCAAGAAGATGTCCAAGTCCGAGGGCAATGTGCTGGACCCGGTGGATCTGATCGACGGCATCGCCCTGCCGCCGCTGCTTGACAAGCGCACCACCGGCCTGCGCAAGCCCGAGACGGCGCCCCAGGTGCGCAAGCAGACCGAGAAAGAATTCCCGGAAGGCATTCCCGCCTACGGCGCCGACGCGCTGCGCTTTACCTTCGCGTCTCTGGCCTCGCTGGGGCGCAGCATCAACTTCGACAGCAAGCGCTGCGAGGGCTACCGCAACTTCTGCAACAAGCTCTGGAACGCGACCCGCTTTGTGCTGATGAACTGCGAAGGACAGGACTGCAGCGACGACAACGCCGAGCGCTCGGCCGCCGACCACTGGATCGTCTCGCTGTTGCAGCAGACCGAGGCCGAGGTGGCGCAGGGCTTTGCCGACTACCGCCTGGACAACGTCGCCAACACCATCTACCAGTTCGTCTGGGACCAGTACTGCGACTGGTACCTGGAAATTGCCAAGGTGCAAATCCAGACCGGCAGCGCGGCGCAGCAGCGCGGCACCCGCCGCACCCTGATCCGGGTGCTGGAGGCCATCTTGCGCCTCGCACATCCGGTCATCCCCTTCATCACCGAGGAACTGTGGCAGAAGGTCGCGCCGGTGGCGGGCCTGGCCGGCGATTCGGTGAGCATCGCGCCCTACCCGGTGTCGCAGCCTGAGCGCATCGACGCCGCCGCCATGGCCTGGATGGCCCATCTGAAATCGGTCGTCGACGCCTGCCGCAACCTGCGTGGCGAGATGAACGTCTCGCCCTCGACCCGCCTGCCGCTCTACGCCGTGGGCGACGCCGCCTTCCTGCGCGAAGCAGCCCCGGTGCTGCAGGCACTGGCCAAGCTCAGCGAGGTCAAAGTCTTCGACGCAGAAGCCGACTGGTCGGCCGCCGCTGCGTCCGCCCCGGTGGCGATGGTGGGCGAGGCCCGGCTGTGCCTGTTCATGGAAATCGATGTCGCCGCCGAGAAGGCGCGCCTGTCCAAGGAAGCCGACCGGCTGCAAACTGAAGTCGCCAAGGCCGAAGGCAAGCTGGCCAATCAGGCCTTCGTCGCGAAGGCGCCGCCGGCGGTCATCGAGCAAGAGCGCCAGCGCATCGCCCAATTCAGCGCCACCCTGGCCCGCTTGCGTGAGCAGCTGGCCCGGCTGGGCGGCTAAATCAGGGAGTCCGCAGGACGAGCAGGCAGAGGCTGATGGCGAGACATGGGTGCCCATGCCGCCACGCTCCTGTCATCCGCCCTCGTTAAGATGCGGACGTAACCTCGGCTGGAATGGACCCGTCCGACAGCCAGCGGTGCCCGGAGACGACAAACCGGCCCCGCCGCCGCGCTCAAGGTCGAGGCTTCACCCGAACCTGCCTGAGCGGCACCCCCGGTCAGCGAACCCGAAAAAGCCCATGATGACCACGACTCGTTCCGCCATCCAGAAAGCCGTCTTCCCGGTCGCCGGGCTGGGCACGCGTTTTTTGCCCGCGACCAAGGCCCAGCCCAAGGAGATGCTGCCCATCGTCGACAAGCCGCTGATCCAGTACGCGGTGGAAGAGGCCTACGCCGCCGGCATCCGGCACATGATCTTCGTCACCGGCCGTAGCAAGCGCGCCATTGAGGACCATTTCGATACGGCCTACGAGCTCGAAAACGAGTTGGAGGCCGCGCACAAGGACGCATTGCTGGCGTTGGTGCGCTCGATCAAGCCCGACGACATGGACTGCTCCTATGTGCGCCAGGCCCGCATGCTGGGTCTGGGCCATGCGGTACTGTGCGCCCAGCCCCTGGTCGGACCGGACCCCTTTGCGGTGCTGCTGGCCGACGACCTCATGGTGGGCGCGGACGGCGGGCCCGGTGTGCTGGCGCAGATGGTCCGTGTCTACCAGGAAGTCGGCACCAGCGTGCTGGCGGTGCGTGAGGTGCCGCCCGAGCATGTCCGCCGCTACGGCATCGTCGCCGGTGATTCAGCAGGCCCGGGCTTGATCCGTGTTCGCCAAATGGTGGAAAAGCCAGCCCCCGAAGTAGCCCCCTCCCGCATGGGTGTGGCCGGCCGCTACATCCTCAGCGCCGGCGTCTTCGACAAGATCCGCCACTTGCCGCGTGGCAGCGGCGGCGAGATCCAACTCACCGACGGAATCGCCCAACTGATCGACGGCGAGGGCGTGCACGCCTACCAGTACGCGGGCAAGTGCTACGACTGCGGCAGCAAGCAGGGCTTTCTGGAAGCGACGGTGGAGCTTGCGCTCAAGCACCCGGAAGTGGGCGCGGAATTCAGCCAGTACCTTCGGCGTACGGTCTGCTGAAGGCCTCGCGCCAAGCTCGAGGTGGGTCGAGGTCGGTCTATGACGGCCGAGGTCACCAGAGGCCAATAGAGCCGATCCGAAGCCGGCCGCCGGACGAAGTGGGCCGTGTGGCACGGCCCGCTCAGCGGTGCCGCAGCAGGTGGATGAACTCGCTGCCGAGCGTCTGCTGCTCGACCAGCTCATGCCCTGTCTGCCGGGTAAAGGCCTGAAAGTCCCGCAAGGAGCCCGGATCGGTGGCCACCACCTTGAGCAGCTGACCTGACTCAAGCTCGGCCAAGGCCTTCTTGGCCTTCAGGATGGGCAGGGGGCAGTTCAACCCGCGGGTATCGATTTCCTTGGCGATGTCCATGGCTCCATTGTCTCCCGTTTACTCAGCCGCGAGGGAAGTCGATGAACTGAGGCTCATGGCCGCGGCTGCGCAGCCATTCGGCCAGCGCCTGCCCGGTCCCCGCGCGCCAGCAGCGCACCTCGTCCAGTTCAAAGCGCTGCCACTCGGCCAACTCGGGCGAGAGCCGCACCTCACCGTGGGCCACTGCGTGGTAGGCCACGATGACCTGATTCATGCGCTGGAAGTCGTAGACGCCGACCAGGTCCAGGTGACTCACCTCGAGCGCAGTTTCCTCGCGGATTTCACGCACGATGCCGGCTTCGGGTGACTCGCCGGCCTCCATGAACCCGGTGATGAGCGCGAACATCCGGCCTGGCCACGCCGCGTT
>CANFQF010000129.1 GCA_947449025.1 Comamonadaceae bacterium | reverse complement strand
TGGCTGTCGCAGCAGACATAGGTCGAACCCGGCAGGGCAATGCCCAACTCGAGTGCCACCACATGCGCGATGCCCTGGCGCGGGTCGTCGAAGTCGATGAAGTGAAAGCCCCACTTCTTGGAGGCAGCCCGCGTGCCGCCGATCATGGCCGGGCCGCTCACCGACACGGAGTCGAGGGGGCCACGCCCCGGGCGGGTGGAGATCAGGTGCTCGATGACCGTGAAGACCTGGGCGCGGCTGTCTGGCGTGCGATGGGCTTCGTCCAGTGCGCGCACGGCCTGGCTACCACTCAACTCGTGCAACACCAGGCGGTCGATTTGCACCAGCGCCGTGTCCTGACCCAGCATGGTGACGACATGTTCGTCCCAGACCTTGTCGAAGAAGGTCTGCGGCTGCACGTTGGAGCCGCTCATTGCTGGGGCCTCCCGCCATAGCGCGTGGCCAGGTCAGCGTAAAAGTCGCCGTTCAAAAGTGCCTGACGCTCCTTGAACATCATGATCTTCTCTTCGGCGCCTTCGATCGACCCCTTGTCATTGAGGTGCTGCAGCACATGCTGCATCCCCAGCAAGGCAGCCTGCAGGGCGACGTTGGCATAGGCCACGATGCCATAGCCCATCGCGCCGAGCTGGTCGCGATGCAGCAGCGGGGTCTTACCACCGATCACCATATTGCACAGATGCAGGCCGGGAACCTCGCGCGTGATCGCGGCCAACTCCTCTGCCGACTGTGGCGCCTCGATGAACAGGAAGTCTGCTCCGGCTTCTTTGTAAGCACGCGCCCGATCAAAGGCGGCCTCGAGGCCGTCGATCCCGCGTGCATCGGTGCGGGCGCCGATCATCATGTCGCCGTCGATGCGGGCATCCACGGCGGCCTTGACCTTCTGCACCATTTCATCCTTGCTGATGATCTCGTGGTTGTTGAAGTGGCCGCAGCGCTTGGGAAAGCTTTGGTCCTCGATCAGGATTGCATTGCCGCCCGCGCGCTCGACCGCGCGCACGGTCTGGCGGACGCTGATCGCGTTGCCAAAGCCGGTGTCGCAGTCAACGATGAGGGGAATGTTGACCACGTTGCGCATATTGGCGACGTGGTTGACCAGTTCGTTGAGGGACGTGAGGCCGATGTCGGGCTGCCCCAGGTAGTTATTGGCGATCGCCGCCCCGCTCACCAGCATCACCTTGTGGCCGGTTGCCTCGATGACCCGCGCGGTCAGCGCATTGCCCGCACCGGGCATGACCAGGCCCGCGCCGGGGACGAAGATACGGCGCAACTCTTTGCTGGGGGATACCGACATGGCTTGGAATATTCCTCTTGTTTGCATGCAAAAACTAATGCAGAATCAATTTAGAGCAATCGCTCGCCCCTGTCAAACCAGGACAAGCAAACTGCGGGTTCACCCCTAGACCGACCACCTATCCAAGATGTCGAACAACTCCATTCACTACGATGTACTGATCGTCGGTACCGGAAACGCGGCCTGCTGCGCCGCCCTCTCAGCGCTCGAAAAGAATGTGCGCGTGGGCATGCTGGAAAAAGCGCCCAAGCAGGATCGGGGGGGCAACAGCGCACTCACCGGCCACATGCGCTTCGTGTTCCAGGGCATTGAGGATCTGCGGCCCCTGGTGAAGAACACGAACGAGGACGAACTGCAAGGCCTGATCGACCGCCTGCCGAGGCGGACCGAAGACGACTCTTGGGACGAGGTGATGCGTGTCACCTCGGGGCAGTGCGACCCCGAGCTTTTGCGCGTACACGTCACCCAGTCGCGCAACACCATGCAGTGGCTGGCCTCCAAGGGGCAGGACTGGGTTCCCGCCACCGGCATGCAGGCCCTGGGCGACAACATCCTGATCATGAACGGCGGCGGCTACGGCATGCAGCAGCGCTATTACGCGGCGCTCGACAAGGCCGGCGTCCCCATTCACTACCAGCATGCCGCTGCGGAACTCATTGTCCAGGACGGCAAAGTCTGCGGCGTCTGGGCTCGCACACCAACCGGGATGGTGAAGTTCACCGCCGGCGCCGTGATCCTTGCCTGCGGCAGCTTTGAGGCCAACCCGGAGATGCGCGCGCGCTATCTGGGCTCTGGCTGGGACACGGTCCGCATCCGCGGCGTGCCATACAACACCGGCGAGGGCCTGCAAATGGCCATGGACATCGGCGGCATGTCCCACGGCAGCTGGACCACGTGCCACGCTTCGCCGCAGGACATCAACATCTCCGAGCACACCCTGCCCTCGCAGCACGCGCTCTCAGGTGGCGACAGCACCGACCGCTACGTGTATCCGTACTCGATCATGGTCAATACCAACGGCGAGCGCTTCGTCGACGAGGGCGAGGACACCCGCGGCCGCACCTACGCCAAGATGGGCCGGGCGATCCTGGCCCAGCCCGGTGGCATTGCCTTCCAGATCCTGGACGCGAAGGCGCGCAAGATGAACCTCTACCCGACCAACTACGCAGGTGCGACGGGTGCCAAATCGAACACCCTCGAAGGCCTCGCGCAGGAGCTGGGCATCCAGCCGGACAACTTCGTGCGGACCGTCTCCGAATTCAATTCCGCCATTCAACCCGGCGACTTCAACCCGAACCGGCACAAGGTCGACGGCAAGGGCACGAAGGGATTGCGTGTCAACAAGAGCAACTATGCGCTGTCGGTGACCGAAGGCCCCTTCGAGGGCTTTGCGGTGCGCTGCGGCATGACCTTCGCCTTCGGCGGCCTGCGGGTCGACCCGGAAACCTCACAGGTGCAGCACAACGCGGGCTGGGGCATTCCTGGTCTCTATACCGCCGGCGAAATGGTGGGTGGCCTGTGGGTCGGCAACTACGCCTCAGGCTCGGGGATGATGGCGGGCTCGACCTTCGGCCGACTGGCCGGCAGTAGCGCAGCCCTGGCGGTGCTGGCAGACAAGGCCTGAGCCCACGATGAATATCGTCGTGACCGTCAAGCAGGTGGTAGACCCCAACCTGCCAGCCGATTTCATCAGCGTCGATCCGGCCAGCCAGCGCATCGTCTCCACCTACGGCCTCGCGCCGGTGATGAATGGCTACGACGCGAACGCGCTGGAGGCTGCGCTCAAGCTGCGCGAAGCCCATGGCGGCAAGGTCACCGTCATCTGCTTGGGTGACGGCACCAGCCGCAACACCCTCAAGCGGGCCCATGCGATGGGCGCTGACGCCGTGGTGCTGCTGTCCGACCCGGCCTGGACTGACCTGGACAGCGCGGGGACGGGCCGTGTGCTCGCCGCCGCGATCCGCCGCATCGGTGACGTAGGCCTGGTCCTTTGCGGGCGCCAGGCATCGGACACCGACGCCGGACAGGTGCTGTTCTGGATCGCCGAGGAGCTGGGCATGCCCGCTGTCTGCCCTGTGGCTCGCTTGGAAGAAAGCAGCGAAGAGGCGCTGCTGGTGCATCGCCTGCTCGACGACGGGTACCAACGGGTTCAGGTCCGACTGCCGGCCGTGCTGGGCGTGTCCAGCGAGATGAACGATCCCCGCGGACCTTCCATGAAGGGCACGATGATCGCGTCGAGGGCCTTGGCCCCGACTTGGACGGCCAATGAGCTGGCCCTCCCGACGGTGCTACCCAAGCTGAAGATGCGAAAGCAGGAGATCCAGTTGCGCACCTCGTCGGCGCGCCTGATCGAAGGCGACACGGCAGCGGCCAAGGGCGCTGCGCTGGCCGATCGCCTGTACGAAGCGGGGTTGCTCTGATGGCTGGCGTACTCGTTCTGGGCGGGCTCACTGACGGCGCCTTTGACCGCTCCCTGCTGCAAACGGCTGGGGCGGCCGCGCCTTTGGCCAAGGCCATGGGCGCCCCCCTCATGGGCGCACTCGTCGGCCCGAATCTGTCAGCCGCGGCCGACGCGATGCAATGCGGCCTGGCGGCCCTGTACCTGGCCGAAGGGGCGCAGTTCGCGCCCTACACGGCGGACGCCTATGTTCGGGCCGCCCAAGCCGCGATAGAGGCCAGCGGCGCCACCACCGTGCTGATCGCGCATGGCGGCGTGGCCCGCGAGTGGGTGCCGATTCTCGCCGCGCGCCTGCAGGCGGCGTTGGTGATGAACTGCTGCGCCGTCTCGGTGGAGGGCGGCCAGCTCCTGGCCACCAAGCCAGTCAACGGTGGCAGCGTCCTTGCGCAATTTGAAGTGCTTGGCGATTTGCGAATCGTCACGGTGAGCGCCGGCGATTTTGAAGCCTTGCCCGTGGGCCAGGCGGTGACGCCCACCCGGCTCGAGGTGACAGCTCTGACTGATGGACCGGTGCAGGTGCTCAGCGAAGAAGTGCAAAGCGCCGAGGGCCTGCGCCTCAAGGACGCCAAGAAGATCGTGGCCGGCGGCCGTGGCGTTGGCGGCCCGCAGCACTGGCACCGCATCGAGGAGACCGCGACTGCGCTGGGCGCCTCGGTGGCCTGTTCACGCCCGGTGGCCGACTCTGGCTGGGTGCCCTCGCGGCACCAAGTGGGCTTATCGGGAACCACGGTGGCGCCGGAGCTCTATATCGCGGTGGGCATCTCCGGTGCTGCGCAGCACCTGGCGGGCATCACCGGCGCCAAGACGGTCGTGGCGATCAACACCGAAGCCGGCGCCGAGATTTTTAAGCGCGCCGACTGGGGCGTGGTGGACGACTACGAACAAGTTCTCAAAGGTTTCAACGAGCGCGTGGCCCAACTCCGAGGCTGAATCGAGGTGAGCGTGCAGCAGTCCAGACTTCGCGCCGTCTTCATGCGAGGCGGCACCTCCAAGGCGGTGATGTTCCATCGGGCGGATCTCCCGCCAGACCAGGCAGCCTGGGCGCCCATCTTCCGCGCGGTGATGGGCTCGCCCGATCCCTACGCCAGACAGCTTGACGGGATGGGAGGCGGCGTCTCCTCGGTGTCCAAGGTCTGCATCGTCGGCCCCTCCACCCACCCGGATGCGGACGTCGACTACACCTTCGCGCAGGTGGCGGTGAAAGACAGCCGGGTCGATTTTTCTGCGATCTGCGGCAACATGGCTTCGGCCATCGGGCCGTTCGCGATTGACGAGGGCCTCGTACCCTGCCCGCCGGACGGGCCGGCGACGGTGCGGATCCACAACACCAACACCAGCAAGATCATCCATGCGCAGTTCCATGTGCAGGGCGGCGTTGCAGCGGTCGATGGCGAGATGAGCCTGGATGGCGTGACCGGCAGCGGCTCCCCCATCCGACTGGACTTTCTGCACCCCGGCGGGCCCAGCACCGGGCGCCTGCTGCCTACCGGCCATGCCTGCGACACGCTCGACGTGCCGGGCGTTGGAGCGGTCACGGC
Source organism: Comamonadaceae bacterium (assembly GCA_947449025.1). Taxonomy (GTDB): domain Bacteria; phylum Pseudomonadota; class Gammaproteobacteria; order Burkholderiales; family Burkholderiaceae_C; genus Ramlibacter. The sequence goes on along the minus strand of CANFQF010000129.1, from coordinate 4,939 downwards.
CAGCCTGATCGACGCGGCGAATCCCTGCGTCTTCGTGGAGGCCCGGGCCCTGGGCGCCACCGGCATCGAACTGCCTGGGGACATCGAAGGCAACCCGGAATTGCTACGCAAGCTCGAAGCGGTGCGGCGCGCGGCATCAGTCGCGATGGGCCTCGCGCCCGACGCAGAGACAGCGGGTTCGAAGGCGTCGCTCCCGCTGGTCGCACTGGTCGCGGCGCCCGCCGACGCACCGCTGCTCTCGGGCGTGACCCTGGCGGCCACCCAGTCCGACATTCTGGTGCGCATGATGTCCACGGGACAGCCCCATCGGGCGGTGCCTCTGACCGGCGCGCTGTGCCTCGCCGTCGCCTGCCGCATTCCGGGCAGCCTGCCGGCGCAGCTCGTCGCCACCGCCGGCGCCGACCAAGACATCCGCATCGGACACCCTTCGGGCGTGATCGTTGTAGCGGCCAGCGTGGAACACCAGGGCGACACCGTCCAGGCACGCCATGCATCGGCCTATCGCACCGCGCGCAGGTTGTTCGCGGGCGAGGTTTACTACCGAACCAGCATCGCGCGCTGACCAACGGCCCGCAAAAGATTGGCGGGTAAACACCCGGCCAACGCCACGCGGATACCACGCTACCATCGGAAAAAATCACGGAGACAAACCATGCAAAGACGCACATTCGGTCAATTCACGCTTGCCGCCGCACTGGCTCCTTTGGCGATGAACGCGGGCGCACAGCCGGCCAAGTACCCGGCCAAACCCATCAAGTTCATCGTGCCCTTTGCCGCCGGCGGCGGTGGCGACACTGTGGCCCGAATGCTGGCGCAGCGCATGTCCGAGCGCGCGAACATTCAGGTGGTGGTGGAAAACAAGGTGGGCGCCGGCGGCAACATCGGCTCCGACTTCGTCCTCAAATCGCCTCCCGACGGCTACACGCTGCTGAACATGTCCAGCACCTACCCGATCCAGGCGGCGGTAGGGCCCCTGCCCTTTGACCCGATCCGCGACATGCAGCCGATCATGATGGTCTCGCGTGACCCAGTCGTGCTGATCGTCAGCACCAATTCCAAGCTGCGTACCGCACGCGACCTGATCGCCGAAGCCAAACGCACGCCCGACAAGCTCACACACGGCTCGGCCGGCGTTGGCTCCATCGCGCATCTGGGCATGGAAGAACTGGCCTACCTGATGGGCGTGAAGCTGGTGCACATCCCGTACAAGGGGTCCTCGCAGGCCATGAGCGATCTGATGGGCGGCAGCCTGGACCTCATGCTCACCAGCGCCACCTATGCGGCACCCTTCATCAAATCAGGGCGCGTACGGGCGCTGGGCATTGCCGGTGCACAGCGCTCGGCCGGCCTGCCGGACGTGCCGACCTTCGAGGAACAAGGCACCGCTGGCTATAACGTGGTGGACTGGAAGGCGATTGCCGGCCCCCGGGGCATGCCGCCCGAGGTCGTTGCCTATCTGAACACCGAGCTCAATGCGGTGCTGACCCATCGCGGTGTGACCGAGAAATTCTCGGCCGAGGGCACCACGCCCGTCGGCGGCACCCCGGAGCAGATGCTGCAAATCGTGCGCGAGGACATCATTCGCTGGAAGCGGGTGGTCGAGGCGGGCAATATCAAGGTTCAGTGAGCCTGTCGCGGCGCGGGTCTGCTGTCGTCGCACCAACACCATCAACAAAATGAGAGCCGCTTTCTACGATCGCCTCGGACCGGCAAGGGACGTCCTGCAACTGGAGAACCTCCCCTTGCCCGAACCGGCAGCCGGCGAGGTGCGGGTGCGCGTCGTGTGCTCTGGCATCAACCCCTCCGACGTGAAGACACGCATGGGGCGACGGGTCACGCAGATGCCCTTCCCGCGCGTGATCCCGCACAGCGATGGCGCAGGCGTGATCGACGCGGTGGGCGCAGGGGTCTCCACGGATCGTTTGGGCCAGCGGGTATGGGTGTGGAATGCAGCGCGGGGACGCCCACACGGCACCGCCTGCGAGTTCCTGTGCCTGTCCTCTGAGCAGGCGGTTCCGCTCCCCGCGCAGGCCAGCTTTGAAGCCGGCGCCTGCATGGGCATTCCGGCCCTCACCGCCTTGCATGCGGTGCTGATGGACGGGGGCGTGGCCGGAAAGACGGTGATGGTGGCCGGCGGTGCTGGTGCGGTGGGGCACTACGCGGTGCAATTTGCCAGCCTGCTCGGGGCAGCGCGGGTGATCGCCAGCGTCAGCACCCCTGAAAAAGCCGCCCTCGCCCGCCAGGCGGGGGCCGACGATGTGGTTCTCTACAAGTCCGAACCGCTGGCGCAGCGGGTGCTGGATTTGACGCAGGGTCAGGGTGTCGACCGGGTGATCGAGGTCGACATCGGCGCCAACGCGGCGGCCAACGTGCAGATGCTCAAGACCGGTGGCGAGTGCGTCATCTACGGCAGCGGGACCGACAAGCTCGACTTGCCCTTCTCGCAATTGCTCCAACGCAACATCCAACTCAAGTTCTTCATCGTCTATCACCTGGCGCCCAGCGACCGCGCCCGCGCGGTGGCCACGCTCACCCGAATGCTCGAGCGCGGGGTGCTGCAACACAACATCGCAGCCAGCCTGCCCCTGCAAGACATCGCGACTGCGCATGAAATCGTCGAGAGCGGTCAAACCATCGGGAATGTCGTGCTGCAGGTCGCGGCTTGACGACCCAGCCAAACGAAACTCCATCCAACTCAACCCAAGAAAGACACACATGAAGCTGGTTCGCTACGGACGCCCTGGCAAAGAGAAGCCGGGCATGATTGATGAAGCGGGCGTGCTGCGCGACCTGAGCGCTGTCATTGCGGACATCGGTCCGGCGCAACTGTCGCCGACCGCGCTGGAAAAGATTCGGCGCGCGGCCCGCAAGGCCCCGGCCGTGCGTGGCAAGCCGCGCATGGGATGCCCCCTCACCGGAATCGGCAAGTTTGTGGCCATTGGCCTCAACTACTCCGACCACGCAGCCGAGGCCGGCATGCCCATTCCCAAAGAGCCCATCATCTTCATGAAGGCCAGCAGTTGCATCCAGGGGCCGGACGATCCGGTGATGCTGCCCAAGGGCTCCGTCAAGAGCGACTGGGAGGTCGAGCTGGGCATCGTGATCGGCAGCACTGCGCGCTATGTGACGCGCAAGGACGCCCTCTCGTATGTGGCCGGCTACTGCGTCGTCAACGATGTGAGCGAGCGGGAGTACCAGCTCGAGCGCGGCCCGCAATGGGACAAGGGCAAGAGCTGTGACACATTCGGCCCCATCGGCCCCTGGCTGGTCACGACGGATGAAGTGCCCAACCCGCAGCGCCTGGACATGTGGCTCGATCTGAACGGCCAGCGGATGCAGACCGGCAACAGCCGAACGATGGTCTTTGGCGCCGCCGAGTTGGTGAGCTACGTGAGCAAATTCATGACCCTGTACCCCGGGGATGTCATCACCACCGGCACGCCGCCCGGAGTCGGCATGGGCATGAAGCCGCCCCACTTCCTGAAGAAGGGCGACGTGATGACCCTGGGCATTGAGGGCCTGGGCGCCCAGCGGCAAGAGGTCGTGGCTTTTCGGGCCTGAGGCGGGGCCTCAGTCACTCCCCGGCGCTTGCGCGCGCACGATCCGCTGGGCCTCCAACTCCCGGCGGCTGGTGTCCATCGCATGGGCTAGCACCGCCACGTCGGGGAGGACTGTCTGGTACTGGGCGGCCAGGATCTGATTGGGCAGTCCCTCCAGCGCATAGCGGGCCTCTGCAGCCCCTTTTTCGGTGCACAGGATCAGGCCCACAGGCGGGTTCTCGTCCGGCTTCGTCCAGTGCTCGCGGGCATAGTTCAGGTACATGTGCATCTGGCCGGCATCGGCATGGCTGAAGCGGCCCGCCTTGAGGTCGATGATGACAAGGCAGCGTAGCCGCCGGTGAAAGAGCAGCAGGTCGACGCGAAACCAGTTGTCGTCCAGACGCAAGCGGCGCTGCCGCCCCACAAAGGCGAAGTCGTCGCCAAGCTCCAAGAGGAAGTCGGCCAGGCGATGGATCATGGCCTCCTCGAGTTCGGATTCCGAGTATTCGTCCTTGAGGTTGAGAAATTCCAGCACGAAGGGGTCTTTGATGGCTTGCTCGGGCGTGATCAGGTCACCGGGCTCAGGCTGCTCGCCACGCTCGAGCATGCGAGTCTTGTCTCGGGACAGCGCGGTGCGTTCGTAGAACAGGCTACTGATTTGACGGTCCAGCTGGCGGACCGACCAGCCGCAGCGCAGGGCTTCGGTTTCGTAGAAGGTGCGGGCGCTTGGGTCTTTCACAGAAAGCAGGCGGACGTAGGCGGACCAGGGAAGTTGGAATGTCCGCCGCAACACATCTGTGACGCTAGATTCTCCAGACAGTGTCTGGAGAATCTTTTCAGCAGGCCAGGCCAGGTAGAACTGCCGCATTTGCCAAAGGTTCTGGCTGCTGAACCCTCGACCGAAGCGCCGAGTTAAATCACGGGAAAGCTGCTCAATCAGTTCCCGGCCATAGTCTGCTCGCTCACGCCCACCCTGCTCAAATTCCACAAGGCGCCGGCCCACCCGCCAATAGGTCGCGGTCATCACCGCATTGACACTACGAGCGCTCGCTCGGCGAGCCGCCTCCAGCAAAGAAACGATGTCTGCATGGACACCGCCATAGTCCACCGGCATGGCCGGGCCCTGGGAAGGATGGTCGTCGTGTGGCACCTGCACGCTCCGAGAGTTCGGAGCAAATTCAACGCCAGAACCCCATGCGTTGTGGGCCCGGGACGCGACGCCGTCAGGCTTGCGCGGGAAAGGAGGCTTGCCTCAGCCAGCCTGCACCAGCACCACCGCCCGCGCCTCGATGCTGCGGCCCTCGCCCACAGGCCCCATCTTCTCGGCCGTCTTGGCCTTGATGTTCACGCAGCCGGCATCCACACCCAGGATAGTGGCAACGCGGGCGCGTATGGCCTCG
>CANFQF010000128.1 GCA_947449025.1 Comamonadaceae bacterium | reverse complement strand
CGACGCGCCGGTCATTCCGGTGATCGTGGTGCAAGACGCCGCCCAGGCCGTGCCCCTGGCGCGCGCGCTGGTGGCCGGTGGCATCCGCATGCTGGAAGTAACGCTGCGCACCCCGGTGGCGCTGGAGGCCATCCGCGCCATCGCGCAGGAGGTGCCAGAGGCGGTGGTGGGCGCGGGGACGGTGCGCAGCGCCGCAGACGCCAAGGCCGCCGCGCAAGCCGGTGCGCGCTTCGCGGTCAGCCCGGGCTTTACCGTGGCTGTGGGCCGCGCCTGCCGCGACCTGGGTCTGCCTTTGTTGCCAGGTGTGGCCACGGGCAGCGAGATCATGATGGCGCAGGACGAGGGCTATGACGCCCTGAAGTTTTTCCCGGCCCTGCAAGCCGGCGGAACGGCCATGCTCAAGGCCTGGGCCGGGCCGTTTGCCGAAGTGATCTTTTGCCCCACCGGCGGCGTGTCGGCGGCCAATGCGCAGGAGTTTCTGGGCCTGCCCAACGTCGCCTGCGTGGGCGGCTCCTGGCTCACGCCGGCCGATGCGCTGCGTGCCAACGATTGGGCGCGAATCAGTGGGTTGGCGCTTGAGGCCTGCGCGTTGAAGCCTGCGCACTAAATCCTGCGTTGGGTCGTCGAACCTTATCCGACGAGCCCGCGTTGCAAGGCCAGCGCCTCGGCGGTAGCCTGGTCAAACCAATGGATGTAGCTCATGCGTCCTTCGTCCGTGATGGTTTCCTGGGGGAATGCCTGGAGCATTTCCTCCACGAATGCCTGCACGTGGGCCTTGTTTTCCGCGTGGGCAATGATGTGAAACTCATTACCGCGGATCGCTTGCACCACCCGCTCTCCGAGTGATTCAGGCTCAACGCCGATCTGCTGCAGTGACGGCATGGCGTAGGGCGCCCTTTCGGCCGACGCATATTTGGCGGGCCGCAGCTTCTCGGACTGACGGACGTTGGACTTCGTGGCGCCCGGGCAAAGCACGGAGACACCGATCCCATATTTGCCGACCGACAGTCGCAGCGACCCTGATAGCCCATACACCGCGAACTTGCTCGTGCTGTAGATGCCGCCCCACGCAGGCGCGGGCACCAGCCCGGCGATCGAGGCCGTGTTGACGATGTGCCCCCCTTCGCCATGCCGCTTGAGGCTGGGAAGAAAGCTCACGATGCCGTTGATGACGCCTTGCAAATTGACGCCGAGGATCCAGTCCCAGTCTGCGAAGCTGGCTTCATCCATCGGGATGGGGCTGCTCACGCCGGCGTTGTTGCACAGGACGTGCACTTTGCCGAAGCGCTCCTCGGTCTCGGCGGCAGCGGCCGCCATCTGGCCTCGGTCGGCCACGTCGAGTTTGAGAAAGTGGGTCTGCGCCCGATAGGGTGCCAGCGCCTCACGCGCGAGCTCGCGGTGTTCGTCGCTCAGGTCGGCGATCACCACGTTCATGCCTTCCTTGAGAAAGCATTTGCTCATTCCCAGCCCGATTCCGCTGGCCCCGCCAGTCACGAAGGCGGTTTTTCCCTTGAAATCTTTCACGTCACTCCTTACCAGGGCAGGTAGGCTACCGCCCGGATTTCGATGCTTTCCCGCTCGGGCGCGGAGGGCAGGCTGGTCGGGTCGGAGAAGGCCGAATGCGCCGCCCACTGCACCGCGTCGGCCTTGGTGTCGACCTGGGTAAATGCCAGCACCTCATTCGGTTGCATAGCCGACAGGTAGTACCACCGCTGCATCGGGTCATGGGAGATGTTGAAACCACGCGGCTCCTTGGCGTGGGCGCGCGAGGCGAGCAGTCGCACGGGATGCAAATTGGCCCGGCGCATGGAAGCGCCGTCCGCAACCGCCAGCGGATCCCGCCCCACGGGCTTGATCGGACGCCACAAGTTGATGAGGATCTGCCGCCCGGCCAAGTGCTCCTCACGCCCGCTTTCCGGCGCGAGCGCCTGAGCCATTTGCCTCAGGGTCTCGAAGTCGTTGTCCACGTGGACGTTCTGCGCAGGGGTACGGGTTCCGGCCGGCATGCCGGGCCTGCGCGCGCGCAGGATGTGGCCGTAGCAGGTGACATGGCGGGCGCCGGTCAGTTGCCGGACCAGCGCCTCCATGTCCGGGTAGTACAGATCCAAGATCTCTTGCTCGTCCTCGAAATTGCGGCAGCGCGTCTCATGGCGCAGGACCTGAAGGCCGTTTTTCTTCAGACAGACGTCCTGCTCGCGGCCTCGCAGGTCATGGATGGTCACCGAATGGCTGACGAAGCGTGTGATGCTGTTGGCCCTGTTCACGTCGTCCACGACAGAGTCGTCAAAGCCTGGCTCGTTGAAGTTCAAAATGGCTTCAACGGCTTGCGCTTGATGCGCATGCGGTGCCTCCCCCTGCATGGCCTCAGCCTTCCATGGAGAGGTTCAGCGTCTTGACCGCCCGCGACCAGCGCTCGGATTCTGCCGCCATCAATCCGGAGAAGTCGCTCACCGGTGTGGAACGCTGCAAAGACATGCGCTGCAACATCTCGCCCATCTCGGGCGCCGCCAGTGCTTGCGTCACGGCCTGGCGCACGGGGGCGAGGGCGACCTCGGGTGTCTGCCGCGGCGCAAAGACCGTGTGACGGTCCTCGACCACCATGTCGTAGCCCAGTTGCGTGGCCGTCGGCACGTCCGGGACGAAGGAGGACCGCTCGCCCGAGGGCAGCGCCAGCAGCCGCAGTTTGCCGGCACGCAAATGTTCCATGCCACCGGCCAGCGATCCGGAGTACACCGGAATCTCGCCGCCGAGCAGTGCCAGGAAAGCCGGGGCATCACCTTGGTAGGGAATCAACTGCCAGTCGAGCTTGGTCAATCTGCCCATCAGCATTGCAGCCAGGTGCGGGGTCGAGCCTGCGCCCGGGATGCCGCAACTGCGCTTTGCCGGGTTGTCCTGCAGCCACTTCACCACCTCAGGCAAGGTGCGCAAGTTCGCGGGGACGGCGGGGCCGGCATAGAGACCGAGGTCGAGCCGGGCAATGGGCGCCAGCGGCAGGACGTCGCGGGCGAGGTCATAGGGCACGCCCTTGAAAAGGTGCGGTGCCATCGTGGCGATGGAGGCGGGCGACACCACAAGGAGACTGCCGTCCTTGGGGCCGGTGCGCAGCAGGTCCATGGCAATACGGCCGCCAGCACCAGGCCGGTTTTCCACGATCACCGGGCCACCGAGCGAGGTCTTCATCGGCTCCACTAGGGCGCGGGCGATGACATCGGCCGGACCGCCTGGGGCGAATCCAACCACCAGTCGAACGGCTCCGCGTGACTGGGCCAGCGCCGGCAGTGCGGTGGATGCGGCCGCCATGGCGGCGCCCCCGATGGTGAATGCTCTGCGTGTGAGTTTCATGCTTGTCTCCTTGTGGTTGGTGTGGTCTAACGAATGGCGCCGACCGTGATGTCGGACAGGCGCTGAAAGCGCTCGATGTTGGGCGCCTGCGCGAGCAGGCCAGTGGTGCAGCAGACGAAGGTCAGGTCCTGCTCGGGGTCGACCCAGAACATGGAGGAGCCGGCGCCGTAATTGCCGAAGGTTTGGGGCGAGGTCAGCGTTCCGAACTGGTGGTGCACGATGCCCTCACCGCGAACGCTAAAGCCCAGGCCAATGAACGCCGGCGGCGGCTCCCAGCCTGCGCGCAGGGCGACGGCTCGATAAAGCTCGTTGTGCATGTCGCCCGTCCAGTTGCGACGGGCCAGTGCCAGTGTTCGCGGGGAGACAATTCGCGCGCCGTCGAGCGTGCCGCCGCGGCGCAGCATGTCGGTGAATCGCCAAAGGTCCGAGACCGTCGAACAAACGCCGACATGAGGCGCTTCATTGACCTCCTGCTCAAACAGGCTGTGCATCGATTGGGGATCATCGCGCCCCTTCACGGGGATGGGCACCACACCCCGCATATCCGGGACGACCTTGCGCGCACGCAGGTCGGGCCGCACGCCAAATGAGGTGTCGACCATCTGCAGTGGTTCGAACAAGTCTTCTCGCGCAAGATCCCGGAAGGCGCGCGCCTTGGGGTCGGTCCTGCGTAGCATTTCTGCGATGAGCACATGGTTCACGACCGGCGCATAGTCGCAGCGTGTACCCGGCGCAACGATTCCGTGAACATGCTCGATCACGGCCTGCACCAGTTCATCGAGCCGGTCTTCGAACATCCCGACCTGCGGCGACCAGACGCCGGGCATGCCGGCGGTGTGTGTGAGCAGGTGAAAGAGTGTGGCGCCTTCGCGAGGCGCGCCCTTGAATTGCGGTATCACTTCCGACACCCGGGTCGTGAGAGCCAGCTGGCCCAGTTCCACAGCGCGCAAGGCCAGCACGTTGGTGAAGGCCTTGGTGAGGGAAAAGATGCTGAACACCGAGTCTGTTTTCAGGGCCGCGGTGCCGGGGCCGCCCACGGTACCCACGGCCAGCTCCATGGCGACATGGCCCGACCGGCCGACCCGCAGGACAGCGCCGTGGTAGTGGCCGCGACTCACATCGGCCTCGATCACTGCCTTCAGATGCTGCAGCCGGTGAGGGTCCATGCCAACGGCGGTTTCAGCTTTCATGGTCCGTGGGGTGAGGGTGATGGCTGCATTGGACGGCTTGACGGCCATGCTGTAAATTGAAATAAATTCATCCATTAAGAAAAAATCCATATGCCCCTCACGCTCCGGCAATTGCACGCGTTTGCGGCGGTCGCGGGCACGGGCAGCTTCACTGCTGCGGCGCGCCAGTTGAACCTGACCCAGTCGGCCATGTCGGTGCTGGTGCGAGAGCTCGAGGCTGAACTCGGCGTGCGCCTGTTTGACCGGCACACGCGTGGTGTGCTGCTGTCGGAGGCCGGGCGCGAGTTCCAGCCACGGGTACGCCGGTTGCTGTCCGACCTGGGCGATGCGGTGTCCAGCGTGGCTGAACTAGGAGGACGCAGAAAAGGCGTGGTGCGCCTGGCGGCACCGCAACTCATCGCGTCCGTGGTGCTGCCCGGCGTCATTGCCACCTATCGCGACAAGTTTCCGGGCGTCGAGGTCCGGCTGATCGATACCTTGCCTGAGCACCTGCTCAATGGCGTGCTCTCCGGCACTGCCGACCTCGCCTTCGGACATGAGGTCGCGCACGATGAGGGAATCGCCGGGACGGTGTTTCTCGAAGACCCGTTTTGGCTGGTGTGCCGCCCGGACCATCCGCTGGCAAATCGGCAAAAGGTACGCTGGGCGGAGGTCGCTGCGCACCCTTTCATCGGCCCCACGCGGGATTTCCGCGAGCGGCTCCTGCCCGAGTTGGACGCGAAGACGCGTGAGCGCATGGCAGTCGCAGGGCCGCATGAGGTGTCCTACCTCACCACTGCCCTGGGCCTCGTGCTGGCCGGCATGGGAGTGACGGCTGGCCCCAGTTATGCCGCCAAGATCGTGCGCGCTTATGGATTGCGGATGATCGAGCTGGGCAGCCCGGTTTTCCGGCGCAAGGTGTCTGTCTACCGCGCGGCGCGTCGAGAGATGACGCCGGCCGCACAGGCATTCATCGAAACGCTGAACGAGTTCGTCGGGCTTCACCCCCGCGGGGCGCCTCATACTGGGGAATAAAAATGGATAAATGCACCGGGGCGAATGCACGCCATTGAATGAACACGGGAGGATGAACCTGGGCGTGTGAAAAGTGGCGTATGAAAAGGGGCGTGTGAAGAGGGCCGTGTGAAGAGGGCCCAATGGCACATCTTCCCGCTGCTGTCATGTGGAGGGCATGAGACCCTCCAACCAAAGGAATTTTCATGGACTTGAATCAGCTTTTTTCTGTACGCGGCCAGGGTGCGATCGTCACGGGTGCAGGCAGTGGCTTGGGCCTGGCGATTGCCGAGGCCTTAGCCGGCTGTGGCGCCCGTGTGTCGATGCTTGACAAGGATGAGGCCGGTGTCGCAAGAGAGGCGGCGCGTCTGCGTGATCTGGGCATGGACGTGCGTTCGGCAGCCCTGGACGTGACGGATCCGCAGGCCTTGGACGCCGCCTTCGATGCAGCGGCGCAGGCCTATGGGCGCCTGGACATCGTGTTTGCCAACGCCGGCATCGACCCAGGCCCCGGTTTCGCGTCGGTTGGGCAGCGCGGCCTGCGTGTGCCCGAAGATCAGATCGAAAACTACAGCGACGCGCGCTGGCACCAGGTGATCGGGGTGAGTCTGGATGCGGTTTTTTATTCGATCCGCGCCGCGGCGCGCCTGATGAAGCCCGCCGGGCGTGGCTCGATTGTTGTGACGACTTCAATTTCTGCGGTTCGGCCCGCGCCGGTGATTGGCATGGCCTACATGGCGGCCAAGGCGGGCGCTGCGCATCTGGTGCGTACCTCGGCGCTGGAGCTGGCGCGATACGGCGTCCGTGTGAATGCCATTGCGCCAGGCCCTTTCGCGACGAACATCGCCGCGCGCCGCGCGGACAAGGCCGAATTCATCGCGGCCCAGTCCGGCACAGTGCCTTTGGGACGCGTAGCCGCGCCCACGGAAATCCAGGGCCTCGCCTTGCTATTGGCGTCGGGTGCATCGGGCTTCATCACCGGCGAGCAGGTGGTGATCGACGGCGGGGCCTCCCTGGGTATGGCCACCTGAGCGCCCTAGGGGTAGCGGGTGGTTTACTTCACCAGCAACACCGGGATATCCGCTTCGGTCAACACCTTCAGCGCCACGCTGCCCATGAGGGCTCTGCCCAGCGCGCCGTGGCCGTGGGTGCCCATGACGATGAGGTGGGCCTTGGACTTTTTCGCGGTCTTGAGCACCAGTTCGTGCGCCGGGCCTACCGCCCATTCGCAGCGGTAGTGAATGTCGTGCTTGTCCAGGAACTTGCGGATCGGGGACATCACCTTTTCCGCTTCGTCGGCCAGATAGTCACGCGCCACGTCCGCGCCGACCGCCGAGCGCACACGCGGTGGCAGATTGGGCTGGGCGTGAACCACGATCATTTCGTCGTCTGGCCCTGCCAGGCTTTCATGCGTGACGAGAAAGGCCAGGGCCTTCTTGGTGTAAGTGCTGCCGTCGGCGGCCAGGATGATCTTCATAGTGAATTCCTTGGGGGCAATGACTGGGATAGCTTGCTTGGAGAGCGCTCGAATAGCCGCCATTTCATTGTGCGCGGCGCCCCTTTGCTTGTGGCCTGATCCAAGTCAAGTCCGGCGCACTTCGTCCGGTTAACCTGCCCGGCCATGTCCGAATCCAGCGCGACCGTTGTCCACGCCTCTGGCGCTGCCCAAGCGGCTACCCAATCGCCTACCCAAACGCCCGCCGATTCGCCGCAGGGCGCGCCTGCAGTGGTGGCGTGCGCGCAGTCCCTCGACGACCCGGCGGAGTGGACATCCTTCGGCCGCCCGGTGCCAGGCCGCGAAGGCGAGGGTGTGTGGGAGTCCTACCTCGCCATTGAGGGCATGCATTGCGCGGCCTGCACCTTGGCGGTGGAGCAGGCCCTGGCGCCCCTGCCGGGCGTGTGCTCGGTGCAGGTCAACGGCGGCGCGGCCACCGCCCGCATTGAATGGTGGGCCGACGACGCGTCTGCGGCCCGTCCTTCGGCCTGGTTGGCGGCCCTGAGGCGCGCCGGTTATGGCGCCTTGCCTGCCGGCGACCTGCTGGACGCCGAGCCACGCCGGCGCGCACAGCGCCAGTTGCTTTGGCGGTGGCTGGTGGCCGGCTTTGCCATGATGCAGGCCATGATGTACGCCTACCCCCTGTACATCGCGGCGCCTGGGGAGATCCCGCCCGATCAGGTGGCTCTGCTGCGTTGGGGCGCCTGGATGATGACCTTGCCAGTCATGCTCTTTTCCTGCGGGCCGTTTTTCAGCGCCGCGCTGCGTGACCTGATGCATCGGCGGCTGGGGATGGATGTGCCGGTGGCCCTGGGCCTGCTGATCGCCTTCCTCGCCAGCAGCGCCGCCACGTTTGACCCGACCGGTCCCTGGGGCCGCGAGGTCTGGTACGACTCGGTCACCATGTTCGTCTTTTTCCTGCTGTCGGGGCGGCTGCTCGAGGCCCGTCTGAGGGACCGCACCGCCGGCGCGCTCGAGGCCTTGGCGCGCGCCCTGCCGGTGCGTGTGCTGCGGTGGCAGGTCGGCGCGCCGGACCCAGCGGCCGGCGCCTGGGTGCGCGTGCCCCTGCGCCGCCTGGCGGTCGGCGACCGGGTGCGGGTGCTGCCCGGTGAGGCGGTGCCGGCAGACGGCCGCATCGAGCTTGGCCAGAGCCGGTTCGACGAGGCGCTGCTCACGGGGGAATCCGAGCCTCTGACACGCGGCCCTGGCGACGCGGTGGTCGCTGGCAGCCACAACCTGCAATCAGTGGTCGATTTGCGGATCGAGCGCCTGGGCGCCGACACCCGTCACGCGGCCATCGTCGCCCTGATGGAGCGGGCCTCGGTGGACAAGCCCCGGCTGGCTCGACTGGCCGACCGCATTGCCTTGCCCTTTTTGTTTGGCGTGGTGCTGGCGGCCCTCGGCGCCGCTGCCTGGTGGTGGTCAGCCGGCCCGGCGCATGCACTCTCGGTGGCGGTTGCCGTGCTGGTCGTCACCTGCCCTTGCGCGCTGTCGCTGGCCACGCCGGCGGCCACGCTCGCTGCGGCCGGCGCCTTGGCCCGGCGCGGCGTGCTGGTGCGCCAGTTGCAGGCGCTGGAGACGGGGGCGGCTGTGGACACCCTGGTGTTCGACAAGACTGGCACGCTCACGGAGGACCCGATGACCGTCGCCCGCATCCGCTGCCGTACCGGCGTGTCGGCCGAAGCGGCGCTGGCCCTGGCCGCACCGCTGGCTGCGGGCTCGCTGCACCCGGCCTCGCGGGCGATCACAGCCCGGGCAGCGGTGCGAGTGGCCGAACAGACGGCAGATCCGCGCGCAGATCACCTCACCGAGCACCCCGGCCAAGGCGTCTCGGGCCAGGTGGCCGGTCGGCGTCTGCGCCTGGGCGCGGCTGCGTTCTGCCTGGCCCCGCCCCAGCCGGACGCAGCTTCGGACTTTCCACAGGTGCACCTGGCCGACGCCTCTGGCTGGCTGGCCACCTTCGACCTCGAGGAGACATTGCGGCCCGACGCCCAGGAGACGCTCGAGCGATTGCGCGCCATGGGGCTGGATCTGCGCCTGCTCTCAGGTGACCGGCCTTCGGCTGTCGCCCGTCTGGCCGAGCGCGCGGGTATTGCGACCTGGCGCGGCGGCTGCACGCCCGAGGACAAGATGGCCGTGGTGCGGGCCCTGCAGCAACAGGGCCGACATGTGGCCATGGTCGGCGACGGTATGAACGATGGTCCGGTGCTGGCCCTTGCAGATCTGTCCGTGGCCATGGGCGAGGGCGTGCCTCTGGCCCAGGCGCGCGCCGACGTGGTGGTGCAAGGCGGCCGGCTGATGCCAGTGGCCGATCTGCTGTCCCAGGCCCGGCGTTGCCAGCAGGTGGTGCGTCGCAACCTCGCCTGGGCCGCTGTCTACAACGCCGCCAGCGTGCCCCTGGCGGTCGCCGGGCTCATGCCCGCCTGGTTGGCCGGCCTGGGCATGGCAGCCAGCTCGCTGGTGGTGGTGGCCCATTCGGCGTCCCTCGCGCGCCTGCGCCCACTGAAAGCGGGCTTGTCCCGCAGCCCCAGGGCCTGATCGCCGCCCTTGCCAAGCGCTTGAGATCCACGCCTCAACGATACGGTCCCCAACGATTCACCCTCACCATGGACATCCTCTTCCTGCTGATTCCGCTGTCCGTGGTCCTCGCGCTGGCGATTTTGGCGGGCCTGGCCTGGGCGATCTGGCGCGGCCAGTTCGAGTCGCTCGATGCAGAGGGCGAGCGCATTCTTCACCACGATTGACTTGTATCAAGGGCACGGTTGTGCTCGGGAATGACACTGGCCGGGTTACTACCCACGGTGCTTTCCCATGACAACGGATTCCCTCGCTCCCGCCGCCCACTACCACGACACGGCCGTTCGCCAGTTTTCACTGATGGCCGTGGTCTGGGGTGTGGTGGGCATGGGGGTCGGCGTGATCATTGCGGCCCAACTGGCCTGGCCGGAGTTGAACTTCGGCATTCCCTGGCTGTCCTACGGGCGCTTGCGGCCCTTGCACACCAACGCGGTGATCTTCGCCTTTGGCGGCTGCACCTTGTTTGCCACCAGTTACTGGGTGGTGCAGCGCACCTCGCAAGTGCCGCTGTTTGCCCCCAAGCTGGCGGCCTTCACCTTTTGGGGCTGGCAGGCGGTCATCCTGGCCGCGGCCATCAGCCTGCCGCTCGGTTACACCACGGGCAAGGAGTACGCCGAGCTGGAGTGGCCGATCGACATCCTGATCACCCTGGTGTGGGTCTCCTACGCCGTCGTGTTCTTTGGCACGCTGGGGACGCGCAAGGTGCGCCACATCTATGTGGCCAACTGGTTCTACGGCGCTTTCATCAT
>CANFQF010000127.1 GCA_947449025.1 Comamonadaceae bacterium | reverse complement strand
TACCCGGAGAACCAGCCTCCGCTCATCATCACTGCCGCGCCGTACGCGCCCGGATGGATTCCGTCGGATTTCCCCGAGGACATCCCCGTCTCGATGGCCGACCAGATCCAAAAGGCGGTCGACTGCTATGAGGCCGGCGCGCAGGTGCTGCACCTGCATGTGCGCGAGGCAGACGGCAAGGGCAGCAAGCGCCTGTCCAAGTTCAACGAGCTGATCGCCGGTGTGCGCAAGGCCGTGCCCGAGATGGTCATTCAGGTGGGCGGCTCTATCTCGTTTGCGCCCGAAGACGACGGCTCCGCCGCCAAGTGGCTGTCCGACGACACCCGCCATATGCTGGCCGAGCTCGACCCCAAGCCCGACCAGGTGACGGTGACCATCAACACCTCGCAGATGAACGTGACCGAGCATGCGGGCGTGGAGGACTTCGAGGGCCTGTCCCGCGGCTTCCCGCACCTGTACGCCACCTACAAAGACATGATCGTGCCCTCGAACCCGAGCTGGTACGAGGAGCACATTCGCCGCCTGTCCGCCGCCGGCATCCAGAGCGAGTTTCAGGTCTACAACATGAGCAGCTTCGAGTCGATCGAGCGCCTCATTCGACGCGGCGTCTACAAGGGCCCCTTGGTGATGAACTGGGTCGCCATCAGCGGCGGTATGGACCAAGCCAATATCTACAACCTGGCCCACATGCTGCGCGCGGTGCCCGATGGCACGGTGTTCACCGTGGAAAGCTCGGTGCGCAATGTGCTGCCGATCAACGTGATGGGCATTGCACTGGGCCTGCATGTGCGCTGCGGCATCGAGGACGTGCTGTGGAATCCGACCCGTACCGGCAAGATGTCTTCGGTCGAACAAATCAAGCAACTGGTGCGTATTTCTACCGAAATGGGGCGCCCGATCGCCACCGCCCAGCAAGCCCGCGACATCATGAAGATCGGCGTCTTCTACGACACCGTGGAAGAGACCCTGCGCGAAAACGGCTTCGCACCCAACCGCCCCGGTGCCCACCAGGGCTTCCTGCGCAAGCCGCAATAAGAACGCATAAGAACGCATAAGAACGAGCAGGGCGTCACCCGACCAACACCAAGAGACACCACGAGGAGACACACCATGAAGCACACCCCGACCCGCATCCGCCGCGCCATCGTGCTCGGATCGTTGGCCTTCTCCCTGGCCCCTCTGGCTCAGGCGCAGGCCCAGGCCCCAGCCCAGGACAACTGGCCCAGCAAGCCGATCACGATGATCGTGGCCTCCGGCGCCGGCTCCGGCGTGGACGCCATGGCGCGCGAACTCGCCCAGAAGCTGGGTCTGGCCCTGGGCCAGACCATCGTCGTCGACAACAAGCCCGGGGCCAGCGGCCAGGTGGCGGGCCAACTCGTGGCGCGAGCCAAGCCCGATGGCTACACGCTGCTCTATTCGAACGCCTCCTTCATCGCGGTCACCCCGGCCCTCATCGCCAAGATGAACCATGACCCGGTCAAAGACCTGACCCCGATCGCGCAGACAGCGGTGGGCGGCGTGATCATGATGGTCAACAAGAACGTGCCGGCCAACAACCTGCAGGAGCTGGTGGCGCTCGTCAAGGCCAACCCGAACAAGTACAGCTACGGCACCTGGGGTGAGGGCTCCTCGGGCCACCTGACCACCGAGTGGCTGAAGAAGAAGGCCGGCCTCGTGATGGAGCACATCCCCTACAAGACGGTGCCGCAGGTCGTCACCGACCTGGCCTCGGGCGTGCTGCAAATCGGTTGGGCCGACCCGGGTACGCCGGTGCCCATGCTGGAAGCCAAGCAGATCAAGGGCATCGCGATGAGCGGTACGGTGCGGGTGCCCCGTACGCCCTCGGTGGCGACCATGGGCGAGCAGGGCTACCCCTTCGACGCGGTGGGCTGGTTCGGGGTGATGGGCCCGGCCGACATGCCGCCGGCACTGGCGCAGCGTCTGAACCGCGAGATCAACAAGATCTTGCAGACGCCGGAGATGGCCAAGAAGATGGAAAGCCAGAACTTCGAGCCGCCGCCGAACAAGTCGGTCGACGAGTTCCGCAAGATCATCGTGCGTGACATCGCGACCTGGAAGTCCATCGCGAGCGACATCAACCTCAAGCTCGAGTAAGCGGTGCGGGGCACGCCCGTGCCCCGTCCGCCTGCTGGCGCTGCCCGGGCAACTGCCCAAACAGCTGCCCCAACAGCTGCCCCAACAGCTGCCCCAACCCCGTTCTCAGGAGGCTCTTGTGAGCACCATCGTCACCTTCCATGAAATCGGAGGGCCCGAGGTCCTGCGCGTCGAGCGCAAGGACGTGGGCGCCCCCGGCCCCGGCCAGGTCCGCTTGCGCCATGTGGCCGTGGGCCTCAACTTCGCCGACACCTACTTTCGCAGCGGCATCTACCCGGTACCCCTGCCCAGCGGCGTTGGCAATGAGGCCTCCGGGGTGATCGAGGCCCTGGGTGCGGGCGTGACCGGCTTTCAGGTGGGCGACCGTGTCACCTACACCGGCTTCACCAACACCCTGGGTGCCTATAGCACAGAGCGCCTCATTGGGGCCGAGGTCCTGATCAAGCTGCCCGAGACGATCAGCTGCGAGCAGGCCGCCGCCATGACCATGCGCGGGCTGTCGGCCGCCTACTTGAGCCGCCGCATCTTCCCCTTCAAGGGCAATGAAACCATCCTGGTGCATGCGGCCGCAGGTGGCGTGGGCCTGATCCTCACCCAGTGGGCCAAGCTGCTGGGGCTGACCGTGATCGGCACGGTGTCCACCGAGGCCAAGGCCGACGTGGCCCGCGCCCACGGCTGCGACCACATCATCTTCTACAGCCACGAGGACGTGGCCAAACGCGTGCGCGAGCTGACCAACGGCGTGGGCGTGAGCGTGGTCTACGACAGCGTGGGCAAGGCCACCTTCGACGGCTCGCTCGATTCCTTGAAGCGCCGCGGCCTGCTGGTGTGCGTGGGCACTGCGTCCGGAAAAATTCCGCCCTTTGACCCGGCCATCCTGGCGCGCAAGGGCTCGGCCTATGTCACCCGCCCGGGCCTGGCCGACTACATCGCCGACCCAGTGGAAAAGCAGGAGCTGGTGGACGAACTCTTTGGCCATGTGGCCGCTGGCCGCATCCGCATCGAGATCAACCAGCGCTACGCGCTCGCAGACGCCGTGCAGGCTCACCGCGACCTGGAAGGGCGCAAGACCACCGGCTCTTCGATCTTTGTCATTTAGGACATGAACATGAAAATCCGCCAACTGACCGTGTCCATCGGGGCTGAGATTTCCGGCGTCAACCTCGGTGACGCCTCGCGGGACGACGGCTTGTTTGCCGAACTCAAGGCTGCTTTGCTGAAGCACCGGGTGCTGTTCCTGCGCGATCAAAACATCACCCGCGGCGAGCATGTGGCCTTTGCCCGCCGCTTTGGCGACCTCGAAACGCACCCGGTGTTGGACAGCGATCCGGCTTACCCGGGGCTGGCGCAAATCTACCGAAGTGACAAGCGCGAGAACTACGAGAACAACTACCACTCCGACGGCCTGTGGCGCGAAACGCCGCCCATGGGCGCGGTGCTGCGCTGCATCGAATGCCCGCCGGTGGGGGGTGACACCATCTGGGTGAACATGGTCGAGGCCTACAAGAACCTGCCCGACGACATCAAGGCCAAGATCGACCACCTGCACGCACGCAGCGGCATCGAGCACTCCTTCGGCGCGGTGATGCCTGCCGAAAAGCGCCGCCAACTGGCTGAGCAGTACCCGCCGGCGGAACACCCGGTGGTGCGCACCCACCCCGAAACCGGCGAGAAGGTGCTCAACGTCTGCAGCTTCACCACCAACTTCGTGAACTACCACACGCCGGAGAACGTGCGCTACGGCCTGGACAAAACGCCGGGCGCCAGCCTGCTGCTCAATTACCTGCAAAGCCAGGCCAGCATCCCGGAGTACCAGGTGCGTTTTCAGTGGCAGCCCAATAGCGTCGCCATCTGGGACAACCGCTCGACGCAGCACTACGCGGTGATGGACTACTGGCCTGCGCCGCGCAAGATGGAGCGGACGGCCATCGTGGGTGATAGGCCCTATTGAACGCCCCTTCGCCCATGACGCCCTCTGACTCTCCCGCCGTCCTGATCGTTCCCGGCCTTCGCGACCATGTGGAGGCGCATTGGCAGACCGGTCTGGCGGCCAGCCTGCCCCAAGCCCATACCGTGCCCCCCATGGGCCGCACCGACCTGGATTGCCAGGCGCGGGTGCAGGCTATCGAGCGGGCTGTCGCAGCCATCGATGGCCCCGTGGTCATCGTCGCCCACAGCGGCGGCTGCATCATGATCGCCCACTGGGCCCAGGTCACCCGCCATGCGCAGCGGGTGCGCGGCTGCCTGCTGGCCACCCCGCCGGATTTCGAGCGGCCCATGCCTGAGGGTTACCCGACGATCGCCATGCTCCAGGCGGGCGGCTGGTTGCCCGTGCCCCGCCATCGCCTGCCGTTTCGCTCCCTCGTCGCTGCCAGCCGCAATGACCCCCTGGGCGACTTTGACCGCGTCCATGCGCTGGCCCAGGACTGGGGTAGCGAGTTCGAGGACCTGGGCGAGGTCGGCCACCTGAACCCAGCCTCTGGCTATGGGCCTTGGCCGCGGGCGTTGGACTTGGTGGCGGCGCTGGCGGCTGGCCCGATCAGTCCACCCTAACCGGGTATTGATCTCCCCCCGCAGGGGACACTGTGATGCCAATTTGGACAAAAATTGAATTTTGTCCAAAATAGGGGCATGGACATCGTCACCGCCTCTTATGCCAAGCAGACCTTCGGCTCGGTCCTCGCCCGCGCTGCACAGGAACCCGTTGGTATCGAGCGCCATGGCACCCTGGTGGCAGCACTCGTGCCACCGGCCTGGCTGGAACGGGCCGATGTGCTGGATGCGCGTCGCGCGGCACGTGAGCAGCAGCGCCAAGTTGAGCTGCGCCGCCTCATGGCGCACCAGCGTCTCGGGATTGAGTTGCTCGCTCAACCGGCCCGGCGGCGCTCGCTCATCGCCTCGGCCCGCCGTGAGGTCGTGCGCTGGGAGTCCCACGGACTGTGCAGCCATGACTACATCGAGCGATGGAGGGCATGGCTGGCCATGCCTGTCGCGGAGATGGTCCAGGTCATGTGCTCCGAAGCCGAGGGTTGGGGATCTGCCATGCGGCAGAACTCCCCCTTTTCTCTGGCCCTCGCATGAAGGTCGACGACCTCTTTGAGCTGCTTTCAGAGGCTCGCCGTCTGTGCGGCCACTCAGAGTACGTGGTGATCGGTAGCCTGTCGGTGCTGGGTATGTCCGAGGTCTCGGCCATTCCCAAGGACATGACGATGTCCATCGACGCCGACTGCTACACACGAGCCGACCCGGGCCGGGCGCTGGCCTTGCAGCTGGAGCTGGGGGAGGGCAGTGCCTACCACCGTGATCACGGTATCTACTTCGATCCGGTCAGTCCCCACCTGCCAACGCTACCTCCAGGCTGGGAGCAACGGCTTGTGCGACTCGAACGTGCGGATGTCATTGCCTGGTTCCTTGAGCCCCATGACGCAGCGGTTTCCAAGCTGGCGCGAGGCGAGCCCAGAGACCTGCGATGGGTGAGGGCGGGGTTGGGCGCAGGCATCCTATCGCGCACAACCCTTGCAATGTCGCTTCGGCGCACGAGCTTTCTCGATGCGCAGGAGCAGGCAAAAGCTTTGGCGGCCTTTGACCGTGTCAGCGGCAAGGCCTGACCCCTTCGGTGCCAAGCGGGCGCCGGGCCTCAGCTGTCCCGCGACCTCTGAGACCCAGCCTTTTGAGGCCGTGTCCTCTGGGACAATACGTCCATGAGCGACACCGCCTCCCCAACAGCCGCCCCGGCCACCTCGATTCCCAAAGTCGGCTTCGTCAGCTTGGGTTGCCCCAAGGCCCTGACCGACTCTGAGCTGATCCTCACGCAGCTTTCGGCCGAGGGCTATCAAACCTCCAAGACCTTCGAGGGCGCAGACCTCGTCATCGTCAACACCTGCGGCTTCATTGACGACGCGGTGAAGGAAAGCCTGGACACCATTGGCGAGGCCCTGGCGGCCAACGGCAAGGTCATCGTCACCGGCTGCCTGGGCGCGCGCGAGGCTGAGGCTGGCGGTGGCAATTTGGTGCGGCAGATGCACCCGTCGGTGCTGGCCGTCACCGGCCCGCATGCCACGCAGGAGGTCATGGACGCGGTGCACACCCACCTGCCCAAGCCGCACGACCCCTTTGTTGACCTGGTGCCCGGCGCCAATTTGCAATTCTTCGGTGAGGCTGGCATCAAGCTCACCCCGCGCCACTACGCCTACCTAAAAATCAGCGAGGGCTGCAACCACCGCTGCACCTTCTGCATCATTCCCTCGATGCGCGGCGACCTGGTCAGCCGCCCGATTGGCGACGTGCTCAAAGAGGCGCGTGCCCTGTTCGAGGGCGGCGTGAAGGAGCTGCTGGTGGTGAGCCAAGACACCTCCGCCTACGGCGTCGACACCAAATACCGCACCGGCTTCTGGGACGGCCGCCCGGTGCGCACCCGCCTTTTGGAACTGGTGCAGGCCCTGGGCGAAATTGCCGCGCCGCATGGCGCCTGGGTGCGCCTGCACTATGTCTACCCCTACCCGTCGGTGGACGAGGTTATTCCGCTCATGGCCCAGGGCTTGGCCCTGCCTTACCTGGACGTGCCCTTCCAGCACAGTCACCCCGACGTGCTCCGTCGCATGAAGCGCCCCGCCAGCGGCGAGAAGAACCTCGAGCGCATCCAGCGCTGGCGCGAGATGTGCCCCGAGCTGGTGGTGCGCAGCACCTTCATCGCCGGCTTTCCCGGTGAGACCGAGGCCGAGTTCGAGCATCTGCTCGACTTCCTGCGCGAGGCGCGCATTGACCGCGCCGGCTGCTTTGCCTACAGCGACGTCAAAGGCGCTGCCGCCAACGAGCTGCCCGGCATGCTGCCGCTGGAAGTGCGCGAGGAGCGCCGCGCCCGCTTCATGGCGGTGGCCGAGGAGGTGTCTGCCGTCAAGCTGCGTGAGCGCATCGGCGCCACCATGCAGGTGCTGGTTGACTCCGCTCCCGGTCTGGGCCGCAAGGGTGGGGTGGGACGCTCTTACGCCGATGCACCCGAGATCGACGGCCTGGTGCGCCTCTTGCCGCCCGAGAAGGTGAGCAAACAGCTCAAGGTAGGCGAATTCACCCGGGCCCGCATCGTCGGCACCGAGGGACACGACCTGGTGGCGCTGCCGATCTGAGGGTCCGAGGCCGCAATGGCCTGGGGCAGATGGGCCAGGGCCGGGGCCGGACCGGACTCGGCCATCTCGGCCTGTGTCAGATCGGCCTATGTCAAATCAGCCTGGGTTTGTCTTGATGCGGCCACCGCGCCAATGCATCTATAAATTGCACTGAACACCGCCTGGGAAAAGTCAGGGCGGGACAGGTGCCTCGATGCACGCCCTCGGCTCCGAGGGGCAACAACAACACAGGAGACCCCCGTGCACCATCCTTCTCAAGGCCCAGCGGGAACGCCAATGCGAGTCAGCCCCCGCCGCCGCCCTCTGTCACACCCCTGGAAGATCGCCGGCCTGGCAGCGCTCGCCTTCTTGGGTGGCTGTGCCAGCGTGCCGCCGGCGCTGACCCAGGACGCCAGCGGCGCGCCGGTGGTGCAACTGGCCTCCGGCCGCGTGCGCGGCAGCGACGGTGACATCCTGTCCTTCAAGGGCATCCCTTATGCCAAGGCACCGGTGGGCGATTTGCGCTGGAAGCCCCCCGTGCCCATCGCCCCGGGTCCTGATACCTCGCGGGACACCCTCCGTGACGCCACCGCATTCGGCACCGCCTGCATGCAGGCCGCCGCAGTGCCCAAGAGCGAGGACTGCCTGTTCGTCAACGTCTGGGCGCCGCGCGAGGCCGTGGCGCGGGGCGACAAGCTGCCGGTGATGGTGTGGGTGTACGGCGGCAGTTTTCATGGTGGCTCGGGCAACATTGACGGCTCGGCCCTGGCCCGCAAGGGGGTGGTGGTCATTTCGATGAACTACCGCGTGAGCACCATGGGCTTCATGGCCCACCCCGAGCTCAGCGCCGAGTCGCCGGACAAGGTGTCGGGCAACTACGGCATCCTGGATGTTGCGCAGTCCTTGCAATGGGTGCAGACGAACGTCGCGCGCTTTGGCGGCGACCCGGGCCGCGTGACGATCTGGGGCGTGTCCTCGGGGGCGAGTGTCATCACGGCGCTGATGTCCTCGCCCCGGTCGGCCGGCCTGTTCCAGCGCGCTATCCTCCAAAGCCCGGGGGCCTTTCGGCACTGGAGCACGCTTGCCGAAGGCGAGCGGCAGGGCCAGGGCGTCGGTGCCAGCCTGGCGGCGCTGCGTGCGCTGCCGGCCGACCGCGTGCCCGTCATCCAGAACACCGGCGGCGGCACCGCCATTCGCGCGCTGTCTGAGCCGCGTGTGATCGGCCCCTTGCGTGACGGTGTCGTGCTTCCGCGGGAAGAGCGCCCCACCTTCGAGGCCGGCCGCATGGCGCAGGTGCAGGTGCTGGTGGGCAACAACACCGACGAAGGGTCGCCCTTCACAGGCAACTACACCCTCGCCACCGGCGACGCGTTTCGTGCTTACCTCAAAGAGCCGGTGATCTTCGGCCGCTTCGGCGAGGAGGCGGCATCGATCTACCCGGTTCGCTCTGACAGCGAGGTCAAGCGCGCCATTGCGCTGAGCTTTGGCGACAGCCAGTTCTGGTTCGGTACCCGCGGCGTGGCCCGTGCGGCCGCGGCGCGTGGTTTTCCGACCTACCGCTACGTCTTCGCGCGCCGTCAGGCCGGTGGCACGGGCGTCGATGCAAGGCACGGCGACGAGGTGCGCTTTGTCTTTGGTGAGAAGGTGCTCGACGCCGCGCCCTACACCGAAGACGACCGCCGCATCTCGCGCACCATGATGGACGCCTGGGTGCGCTTTGCGACCACCGGCAACCCCAATGGCGGCGCCATCAACGACTGGCCCGCCTTCGGCGACGCCCGTGAGCGCGCCTATGTGTTCGACACCCACTTTTCCATCGTCGATGCGCCGCGCGCGCGCGAGCTCGACTTCATCGGCCGCTTCGACGCCTCCATTCCTTCGCCATGAAAGACCCGGCAATGACATCCAACAACGCACAGGCTTCGGCCACGACAGACCGCCGCGCGCTCCTGCGCGGCATGGCTTTGGCCGTCCCGGCGCTGGGCGCGGCGGGCCTGGCCGGTTGCGCCAGTGCAGGCGCTGCTGGGGGTACATCCGGCGGCACCTCCAACACTTCCAACGCCTCCAACGCTTCCAACGCCTCTGCCTCCAGTGACTGGCAGCGCCATGCCTCCCCGGAGGCCGCAGGGTTTTCCAGCGCCAAGTTGAAGACGATGGAAGCCGCGCTCTATCCGCTGGAAACCTCGGCCATGATGATCGTCAAGGGCGGCAAGATCGCCTGGTCTTACGGCGATCTTGATGTGTCCAGCTACCTCGCCTCGGCGCGCAAAAGCATCGTGTCGATGCTCTATGGCAAGTACGTCGAGAACGGCACCATCAACCTTGACCGCACCATGGGCGAGCTGGGCATCGACGACATCGGCGTGCTGACCGCAGCCGAAAAAACAGCCACGGTTCGCGACCTGCTCACTGCGCGATCCGGCGTTTTTCACCCGCCCGGCAGCCCCGGCAGCACCGCGGGCGCTCCTGCGCGTGGCGCCCACCCGCGTGGCAGCTACTTTTATTACAACAACTGGGACTTCAACGTCGTTGGCGCCGTCTTCGAAAAGCTCACCGGCCGCACCATCTTCGCGGCCTTCCGCGACGAATTGGCGGTGCCGCTGCAACTGCAAGACTTTGACTTCTCGCGCCAGCGCATGCTGGGCTACAAGCCGGCACGCTCGCAGTACGGGGCCTACCACTTCTTCCTCTCCTGCCGCGACATGGCCCGCCTGGGTGTGCTCATGGCCAACGGAGGCAAGTGGAACGGGCAGCAACTCGTTCCCGCCAACTGGGTGCGCGAGATGACCACCACCCGCGTCACCCCGGCGCAGACCCGCATGGACTTCGGCTACGCCTACCTGTGGTGGAAGCCGGGCGAGGTGCGCACCGCCCCGGCCTGGCGCGACTCCTTCCTCGCGCTGGGCAACTACGGCCAGAACATTCTGGTGATGCCGGCCAACGATGTGGTCGTCGTGCACCGCCGCTATGTGAGCGACGAATTTGCCATCGCGCGCAACCTGGGTGAGACGCAAATCGACAAGGTCGGGGTGTCGAACGACCAGTTCATGAAGGTGTGCGACCTCATGGTCGCGGCGATGGCCTGAGCGTAGAGGCCTCGCCCAAGAAAAAGCCGACCTGAAGGTCGGCTTTTT
>CANFQF010000126.1 GCA_947449025.1 Comamonadaceae bacterium | reverse complement strand
TGGGAGTAGCGCTTTGCGGCGCTTGAATTGGTAGAGGGGCCTTGCAGCCCTCAAAGGCGCGTTTGAAGATGAGCAAACAACACAAAATAGTCATTGTGGGTGGTGGGGCTGGCGGCCTGGAGCTCGCCACCCGCCTGGGTCATGCCTATGGCCGCCGCAAGCGCGCGCTCATCACGCTGGTAGACAAAAACCGCACCCACATCTGGAAGCCCAAGCTGCACGAAATCGCTTCCGGCAGCATGGACCTCGGCGACCATGAGGTCGACTACATGGCCCAGGCCCATTGGAACCATTTCACCTTTCGCATCGGTGAACTCAAGGGGCTGGACCGCGCCAACAAGACCATCGAGCTCGCGCCCTATCTGGACGAGGATGGGCGGGCGGTGACGCCCATTCAGCGCATTGACTACGACACGCTGGTGATCTGCATCGGCAGCTTGAGCAACGACTTCGGAACCCAGGGCGTCAAAGAGCATGCGCTGAAGCTGGAAACGCAGGGCGACGCCAAGTCCTTCCACTCCAGAATGGTCAACGCGTGTATCCGTGCGCACAACCAGGCGGGGGTCATTCACAAACGGCAATTGCATGTGGCCATCATCGGCGCGGGCGCGACGGGCGTGGAGTTGGCCGCAGAGTTGCACCGCACCACCCGCGAGGTGGTGGCCTTCGGTCTGGACCGCATCGATGTGGACAAGGACATCAAGGTCAGCTTGATCGAGGCGGCCGATCGCATCTTGCCGGCCTTGCAGCCCCGATTGTCACAAGCCACCCAGCACCTCCTCGAGCGTCTGGGCGTACAGGTGCTGACCAGTTCCAGGGTGATGGAGGTCATGCCCACCGGCATTCGCCTGGCTGATGGCCGGGAGATCGAATCCGAACTGGTGGTGTGGGCCGCAGGTGTCAAGGCGCCGGATTTCCTGAAAGACTTTGGCGGCTTGGAGACCAACCGCATCAACCAGCTGGTGGTGCATGACACGCTTCAAACCACGCGTGACCCCGATATTTTTTCCTTGGGTGACTGCGCCGCTTGCCCCTGCTCAGACGCCGATGGCGGCCGGGCCGGCATCGTGCCGCCCCGTGCGCAAGCAGCGCATCAGCAAGCAACGCACATGCTTTCGCAGATCAAACGCCGCATGGCTAACCAGCCTCTCAAGCCGTACCGCTACAAAGATTTTGGTTCGCTGGTGTCGTTGGGCAAGTTCAGTACCGTGGGCAATATGATGGGTGGTCTGATCGGCAAGAGCCTGATGATCGAAGGTACCTTTGCCAAGATCATGTACATGTCCTTGTACAAACTGCATGAGCTCGCCATCCACGGCACCCTCAAAACCACGCTCTACACCTTGGCGCGCATGATCACCCGACAAACCAACCCCACGGTGAAGCTCCATTGAGTCCGACACACAGCCAGACCGCAGGCGTTCCCGAGGAGCGCCTGACGCTGCGCCAAGGCGACGAACACCTGCCGCAAGCCTTCTATCTGGCAGGCCAAGGCCTCCCCGGTGCCTCCCCGCTGGTGCTTGACTCGCCTCACAGCTGGCGCGACTGGCCTTCTTCGGGCACCTCGCCCCAGGCCCCTGCCGAAGCCTTGTGGACCGGCTGGGACGCCTGGGTCGACGAGCTGTGGGCCACCGCGGCCCAGGGGCGCGCACCGGTTCTGGCGGCGCGATTCCAGCGCGCCTTCATCGATGCCAACCGGGCCCGCGACGACATCGACGCCAGCTTGCTGGCCAGCCCTTGGCCCGAGCCGCTGGCGCCAAGCGCTGCGTGCGGCCGTGGCATGGGGCTGATCCGCCGCCTGGTCCTGCCCGGGGTGCCGCTGTATGCGCAGCCCCTGTCGGTCGAGGAGGTGCGCGCGCGCATCACCGGTTACTACGACCCCTACCACCAGGCGCTTGAGGGCCTGATCGGCGCCGCCCATGCAGCGTTCGGCCTGTGCGTCCATATCGACTGCCACTCGATGAAGTCGGTGGGCAACGGGATGAACATCGATGCGGGCAAGGCCCGCCCGGACATGGTGGTGAGCAACCTGGCCGGGCGCACCAGTGACCCCTTCCTCTTGCGCTGGGTGGTGCAGCACCTGAGTAGCCTGGGCTACCGGGTGCAGGCCAATCATCCCTACCAGGGCGCGGAGCTGGTGCGCCGCCACGGCCGTCCAGCCGACGGTCGCCACAGCCTGCAAATTGAAATCAACCGCGCCCTGTACATGAACGAGGCAAAGTTCGAGCGCCATGACGGCTTCGACCGTCTGGCCCGCGACCTCGGCACCCTGGTGGCTGCGCTCGACGACGGGCTGCGCCTGTCCCTGTATCCCGCGAAGGAGAACTCCAAATGAACGCCCGCCAAGTCTCGTCGGTCCGCCGCGTGCTGACTCAGTCGATCTTGTCTCCGCTGATGGTCGTCATGGCCCTGGCCCTGCCGCTGGCAGCCCATGCTGACTATCCTGATCGTCCGGTGAAGGTGATCGTGCCCTTCGCCGCCGGCGCCGCTGCCGACAGTGCGATGCGGGTGGTGGGCAAGCGCATGGGCGAGTTGCTGGGCCAGCCGGTGGTCATCGAGGCCAAGCCTGGCGTGCCGGGCATTCAGTCCGCCGCGATCGCTGCACCCGACGGCTACACCTTCCTGCTCGGCGCGGGCTCGGCCATGGTCACCCACCCGCTGCTCAATTCCAAGCTGCCCTACGACCCGATCAAGGACTTCCTGCCGGTCGGCCGCATTTTGATCAACGTTCCCATCCTGACCGTTCATCCCTCGACCAACGTCAAGACGATCAAGGAGCTCATCGCCCTGGCCAAGACCAAGCCCAAGACGCTCAACTACAGCTCCAGTGGCATGGGCAGCCCCAACCACTTGGCGATGGAAATGCTCGAGGACATGTCGGGCACCGACATGATCCATGTCCCCTACAAGGGTGCAGCGCCCTCGGTGGCCGACCTGGTGGCAGGCCATGTGCAGCTGGGCATCAACGCGATTCCCAGCGTTGCTGGCCAGATCAAGTCGGGCAAGCTGATCGCCCTGGGCGTGGCCAGCGCCAAGCGTTCGCGCTTGCTGCCGGAGGTGCCCACGATTGCCGAGGCCGGCGTCGCCGGCTTCGAGTACGAGATCTGGTACGCGCTGTTCGCCCCGGCCAAGACGCCCACGGCCGCTGTGGCCAAGGCCAGCGCCGCACTGCAGGCAGCGCTCAAGGACCCGGCGGTCCAGTCGGCGCTGCTCGAACAGGGCGCCGAGCCCGCGCCCACCACCTCGCAGGAACTTGGTGCCTACATGCAGCAGGACATCAACAAATGGCGCCGACTGATCAAGGAACGTAACTTGCAGCTGGAATGAAGGCGCCCGCTTCTGGACGGGCTGGTGCCGGCTGAGGACTGTTGGCTCTACCAATTAGCGCGCGCCGGCCTGCAGCGCCGCCTTGCCGGCGCAAACCGATCACTGGTGCAGTCGTCAGTCAACTGAACGTGTAGGACCCGCGCGGTCGGCAACGATCCGCGCCGTGAATCTCGCCCTCACGTCCCCTTGGGCCGCCGTATTGGCCCTGCTCATTGCGCCTGCGCTGCTGCTCAGCTGCGCTGTCCCCCCGCCGCCCTCCGAGGGCGGATCGGCGTCGCCACTTTCCTCCGCCTCCCTTCCGTCGCAAGCGCCCACGCAGGGCTATGGTGCTGCTCCAGGCCCAGCTGCAGCGCCTCCGGGAGAAGCCCCTTCTTCGCTTCACCTGCAGCGCCGTCTGGTGCTCGGCCGCTTGATCGCCACGCCTGCGCTGGCGTCCTCTCCCGCGCAGGCCGCCGGCGCCCTCGCTCGGGACCACCTTGCGCAGGCCCATCTCGCCCAGGCGCTGGCAGCGACGGATCAGTTCACTGTCGAGATTCGTCCTGACCTCGACCTAGAGCCCGGCGCCATGGGCCCGGGAGAGACCGCTGGCACACACAGCGCACAGGGCATGAACGGCATAAACGCCAACAACGGTGTCGATGGCGCTCAGGGTGCCGGGGCGGTGTCAGCCGCTTCTGTCGCTGCGTCTGTCGCCGCCTTGGCCGGCGTCGACGCGCTTCTCGTCGGCCGCTTCGAGACCTGGCCCCCGCCGGGGCAATCGCCCACCAAGGCGGCTGAGTCCTCGAAGGGGACGTCGTCCACCGCGCGTTTTGTCTTGCACGCACTCGACCCGCGCAGCGGCGAATCCATCGTCGCCATCTCGACCCTGCGTGACGCACCGAGCCTCGAGGAAGCCCTGGCACGGGCTGCCACGGAGGCGGCGCGGGCTTTGGCTGCGCGCTTGGCCGAGCTCCCTTGGCAGGCCTTCTTGCTACGTGTCGATGGCGATCGCGTGCGCCTGTCGGCTGGCGAAGCCCAGGGCCTCAGAGCTGGCGCCGACCTAGAGGTGCAGACCCTGGGCGACCGTGTGCGCTCCCGCCGCAGCGGTCTGCTGATCACGCTGCCAGGCCAGCGTGTCGCCCGCCTGCGTGTCGACGGCAATGCAAGCGCCCGTCTCGTGCAGGGCTCCTTGGCCGGCCTCGACCTGCGCACTCTGGTCGCCCGCCTGCCCTTGTCCGACGGCGCGCCGGCGGGATTTTCAGGTGCACCTCATTCCATTTCCCTCCCTCCGCAACCCACCAGGAACTCACCATGAAAAACCCCCTCTCTACTTCTCTTCGCTGCCGCGGCGCCGGCCTCGGCTTGGCGCTGGCGGCCGCCTTGGCCACCGGGGCTGTGCAGGCCCAGACCTCGCCCCAGGGCGACGCCGGCGCCTTCTACGCCGAGATCGGCTACACCGGGCTCACCTACAAGGAGCCCGATGTCAAGACCCATCCCGCCGATGTCCGTCTGATCGGCGGCTATGAGGTTCATCCCAACATGGCGGTGGAATTCGTGGGGCTGGTAGGGACCAAGGACAGCAAGGTCAACCTCTTCGGTGAATCCCTCAAGTTCAAGGTCGACAGTGTCTGGGGCCTCTTCCTCAAGCCCAAGGTCGCGGTGACGCCCGAAGTGGAGCTGTTCGGTCGCCTGGGCTATGCGCGCACAAAGACCAAGATTTCAGGGGACATCGGCAGCGTCTCGGATTCCGGCAACAGCTTCGCCTACGGCGTGGGCGCAGCCTATGCGATCAACAAGCGGGTCTCGCTCAACCTCGACTACATGTCGTACTACAACCGCGACGACATTCGCATCCAGGGCCCGACCCTGGGCCTGGGCATCAAGTTCTAAGTCGCTGGCACAGCCCCACGATTCAGACAGCAGGCCATTGCGCCCTCGCCAGGTCCGGATGTTGCCGGGCCTGGCGAGGGCGCCGTCACATGGAGGACAGGCGGCGAGGGTATTCCCGGTGAATCCCCAGAGCTTGGCTCACTACGATGACATCTGAGCTGGTAATCAAAACGACACTGGTCTAGTCAGGGAGCAGTTTAGTCGGCCGCCAGTAGCCCCGATTCAACAGGGGCGCGCGGCATTCCCGGAGTACCCTCAGATGGACAATCAAGAGGCAGAAAGCCCGCGCCGCAGATTCCTGCGTCAAACCGCGGCAGGCGCCGCATCGGCCGCCGCACTGGCGGTTCCTCAGGCCGCACAGGCACAGGCGGCAGGCGGCGCAAGCGCAGGCGCAAGTGCCAAGCCTGGCGCAGCCCCAGCCCCCACCGGCTACCGTTGGCTCAAGCCCTCCGAGCAGGGCTTTGTCGAGGCCCTGGTCAATCACATGTGCCCCGCGGACAACCTCACACCCAATGGTGTCGACATGGGGCTTGCGACCTATTTCGATCAAGCCCTCGGGGGAGAGTGGGGGCAGGGTGCCCGCCTGTACATGAAGGGCCCTTTCCAGCAGGGCTCTGCCAATCTGGGCTACCAGCTCGGACTCACGCCCGCGCAGCTGTTTCGCATGGGGACCGAGGGCGTTTCTTCCCATTGCAAGGCCCAGTACGGCAAGGACTTCGAGGCCCTCGCGGCTAGCGACAAAGAGGCTGTACTGGTGGGGCTACGTGGGGGCAGCATCAAATTGCCTAACGGTGTCTCGTCGACTACCTACTTCGCGCATGTCTATCAGCTCTTCACCGAAGGTATGTTCGCCGACCCGATCTACGGTGGCAACCGTAACAAGGCCGGGTGGAAGATGCTGGGCTACCCCGGCGTCACCACCAACAACCGCCAGAACATCGTGCGCTTCAAGAACCTTCCGTTCAAGGTCGATCCGACCAGCATTGCGGACGTCAGCTGAGAACCGAAGGAGCAAGCCATGAAAAATCTCAAGGAAGTCGATGTGGTGCTCGTGGGCGCTGGCTGGACCGGCGGCATCATGGGCAAGGAACTGTCCGAGGCCGGCTTGAAGGTGGTCTGCCTCGAGCGCGGGGGGCCGCGCAACGCAGCCGATGATTTCTCGGTGCCGCGCATGCGCGACGAGCTAGCCGTTTCTACCCGCCATGGTCTCATGGTCGACGTGAACGACCAGACGGAGACCATTCGCAACCTGCCCTCGGAGACGGCGCTGCCGTACCGCCGCCTGGGCTCCTACCTCATGGGCACCGGCGTCGGTGGCGCGGGCACCCACTGGAACGGTCACACCTGGCGCTGGGGCGACGCAGACCTGCAGGTGCGCTCCATGTACGAGCAGAAGTACGGCAAGAAGTTCATCCCAGAGGACATGACCATCCAGGACTGGGGCGTGACCTATGCTGAACTCGAGCCGTATTACGACAAGTTCGAGAAGGTCGCGGGCATTTCCGGCAAGGCCGGCAACATCAAGGGCCAGAAAGACCCGACGGGCAACATTCACGAGGCGCCGCGCTCCTCCGAGTACCCGCTGCCGCCGCTGGAAAAAAGCCTGGCCGGCGAGATGTTCGAGCAGGCCTGCCAGGCCAAGGGCTACAACGCCTTTCCGCGTCCCACCGCCAACGCCTCGCGTGCCTATACCAACCCCGACGGCGCCAAGTTCGGCGAGTGCCAGTACTGCGGCCACTGCGAGCGCTTTGGCTGCGAAGCCAACGCCAAGGGCGGCCCACACATGACGGTGATTCCGGCGGCGATGAAGCAAAAGACCTTCGAGCTGCGCACCCATTCCTGGGTGACCAAGGTAATGCGCGACGCCTCTGGCCGCAAGGCCACCGGCGTGGTCTATACCGACCTGGCCACGGGCGAGGAGTACTTCCAGCCGGCTGGCATCGTGATGCTCTGCGCCTACGGCCTGAACAACGCGCACCTGATGATGGTCTCGGGCATCGGTGAGTTGTACAACCCCAAGACTGGCCAGGGCCTGCTGGGCAAGAACTACTGCTACCAGACTGGCACCGGCGCGACGCTGTTCTTTGAGGACAAGCTGTTTCACCCGTACTTCGCTACCGGTGGCATCGGCATGATGTCCGACCATTTCCACGCCAACTGGGACTTCGACCGCGCGCCTCATGGCTTCATCGGCGGGTACACCATGAGTGCCGGCATGACCAATGGCCGACCGATTGGCTACCGGCCCGTGCCGGCTGGCACGCCGGGTTGGGGCAGCAAGTGGAAGTCTGAAACAGCCAAGTGGTACGAGCGCGCCATGGGCATCGGCTCGTCCGGCAGCGTGATGGCCAACCGCAACAACTACCTGGATTTGGACCCGACCTACACCAACAAGTTCGGCCAGCCCCTGCTGCGAATGACCTTCGAGTACCCGGACAACGAAAAGAAGTTGGCGGCGCATTCGGCACAGATCATCAATGACCTGGCCGAGACCTTGAAGCCGACGCACATCATCAAGGCCACGCCGCGCAATAGCTGGAGCTCAGTGCCCTACCAGAGCACGCACAACACCGGCGGCACCATCATGGGCACCAAC
Source organism: Comamonadaceae bacterium (assembly GCA_947449025.1). GTDB lineage: Bacteria > Pseudomonadota > Gammaproteobacteria > Burkholderiales > Burkholderiaceae_C > Ramlibacter. The sequence continues at coordinate 2,744 of CANFQF010000126.1, read as the reverse complement.
CCGACCAACTCCGTCACCAACAAGTACGGCCAGGTCTGGGGCGTGGACAACCTGTTCATCACCGGGGCCTCGCTGTTCCCGCACAACTCGTCCTACAACCCCACCGGGCCCGTGGGCGCGCTGGCCTACTTTGCCTCCGAGGCGATTCGCACCCGGTACCTGAAGAACCCCGGGAGGCTGGTGGATGCCTGAGGTGTTGAAGCAAGCGGTCCGCGGGACCCCAGTGGCCGCGCTGCTGCTGGCGTTTGCCGGTAGTGCCCAGGCCCAGTCCGTGGCCGTGCCCAAGTCCTTCGAGCTCTGCGCAGCCTGTCACAGCATGGCAGCCGGTGAGCATGTCAACGGGCCTTCCCTGGCCAAGTTGATCAACCGCCAGGCAGGCAGTGTGGAGAGCTTTCGCTACTCGGGACCGATGAAGCGCAGTGGTTTGGTGTGGGACGCGCAGACCCTGCGCAAGTTCCTCACCGATCCGCAGGCTACGGTGCCGGGCAACCGCATGCCCTTCTCGGGCATGGACAACCCAGCCCAGGTAACCGAGGTGCTGGACTACCTGATCAAGGCGGCTCGGTAGCCCTCTCGCTTCAGGGCTGCGGCCCGGTGGCCATGGGCCGCGAGCGGTCGCTGCACCACTCGCTCCAGGAGCCCGGGTAAAGCCGGGCTCCGCCCAGGCCGGCCAGTTCCAGCGCCAGCAGGTTGTGGCAGGCGGTCACGCCGGAGCCGCATTGCATTACCAGTGCCGCGGCCGGCCCGCCGGGCGCGGCCGGGCCCTGCAGGTGCGCACCCGCCACGGCCTGCCACTCGGCGCGCAGCGTGGTGGCGGACTTGAAGCAGCCATCGGGGCCCAGGTTGTCCATGAAGGGGCGATTGAGCGCGCCCGGGATGTGGCCGCCAATCGGGTCAATGGTTTCGCCCTCTCCCGCGTAGCGGCCGGCGGCGCGCGCGTCGACCACCACTGCTTCCTTGTCTTGCAGATTGCGCAGCACGAAGGCGGCATCTACCGCCTGCCCCCCCTGCGGCTTCACGGCGGGGTAGGCGGCCGGTGCCGGCGCGTGGGCGCTGCCGGTTTCGGCGGGCAAGCCGGCGCCAGTCCAGGCCTTCCAGCCCCCATCGAGCACGCGCACCTGCGGATGCCCGACCCAGCGCAGCATCCACCACAGGCGTGCCGCATACATGCCGCCCGATCGGTCATAGGCCACCACCGTCATGCCCGGGGTGATGCCCTGACGGCCCAGCCAGGCACAGAAGGCCTCTGCGGTGGGCAGCGGATGGCGGCCATTGCTTCCGTGGGCGGGCCCGGACAGATCGCTGTCCAGGTGGGCATGGACAGCGCCAGGAATGTGGCCCTGCTCAAATTGCTGCCGGCCCAGCGCGGGCTGGACCAGGTCGTGGCTGCAGTCAACGATGCGCACGCGCGCGGCGGCTGCCTGCAGCGCAGCGGGATCGATCAGGGGATGCATGGCGCTCATGGGACCTCCTTGGTTACCAGCTTGGCCGCCGGATGTTGCCACGGCCGGCGCGCGTGGGGGCCTTACTCCGGCTTGATGCCAGCGCGGCTGACCACCGGCTTCCAGCGCTCGAGCTCAGTGACGATCAGTTTGCCAAAGGCCTCGGGCGTGCTCGGCATGGCGATCGCGCCCTCGCTGCGCAGGCGGGTCGAGACCTCGGTGGAGGCCAGGGAGGCGTTGATGGTGGTGTTGAGTTTGGCGACGATCTCCGGCGGCGTGCCAGCCGGCGCCACGAGGCCGTACCACTGGTCGGCTTCGAAGCCCTTGAACATCTTCGGGTCCGTCTCGGCCACGGTGGGCAGCTCGGGCGCGCTCTCAAGGCGCTTGAGGCTGGAGACGGCCAGAGCCCGCAGCTTGCCGGCGCGCACCATGGGCATGACCGCCGGTGCGCCGGTAAACAGCAGCTGAATCTGGCCAGCGACCGCGTCGCTGACCGCCGGTGCGGTGCCGCGGTAGGGCACATGGACCATGGAGGTGCCGCTGGCGAGTTGGAGGTACTCGCTGGCAATGTGCGCCGCGCTGCCATTGCCGCCCGAGCCGTAGTTGATCTTGCCCGGGTTGGCGCGGGCGTAGGCCACCAGTTCCTGCACGGTCTTGGCCGGCACCGAGGGGTGGACCACCAGCACGTTGGGCACGTTGGCCACCCAGGCCACCGGCGCGAAGGACTTGACCGGGTCGTAGGGCAGCTTGGTGTAGATCCAGGGCGTGACGGCCAGCGTGCCGATATGGCCCATGAGCAGCGTGTAGCCGTCAGCCGCCGACTTGGCGACCTTGTCGGCGCCGATCGAACCGCCGGCGCCGGGTACGTTCTCGATCACCACCGGCTGGCCCCAGGCCTCGGTGAGCTTTTGGCCGATGGTGCGCGCCAGGATGTCGGAGCTGCCACCGGGGGTGAAGGGCACGACCAGGCGGATCGGCTTGTTGGGGTAGCTGGCAGCAGACTGGGCCAGCGCGGAGGGGGCGGCCAGGCCCAGGCCCAGCGCCAGACCGCCGGCCAACATCAGGCGGCGGCCGGTGCGGGAGTTGGCGGCGAGGAGGGAGGAGGTGCGGTTCGCGTTCATGCGCGGATTTTCGCATCGCCGGACAAGCCCCTGGCGGTTACCTGGGATGGGCAATGCCCCTTCCTCACGGCACCCACCAATGCCCCGCCGCGACCAGCATCGGCAGCAGCTGCAGCTCGCTGTCGTAGTAGTCGGTCGTGAAGTGGGACGCGTGGGCAGCCCACAGCGTGTCGAGCAGGCC
>CANFQF010000125.1 GCA_947449025.1 Comamonadaceae bacterium | reverse complement strand
CGAATCCTCTGGTGCGCAAACATGGACTCCAGGCCACCCGAGAAATTGCCGACGTGGTACTCGGTGTAGCCCTCCCACTTCTGCTGTGCGCCTGGCGGGCCCCAGCCGGTGGGGTAGCCCTTGGACTCGCCCCATTTGTCTTGTGCGCGGGCGAGCCCGGGTACCACGCCCATGCCGGCACAGAAGGTGGTGGACAGAAATTGGCGTTTGTTCATACGCAAGCTTGATAGGGCACTTGGTGGCCGGCAGTCATGCTTGCCTATCAGCGCTTTTGGCTCGAGTGGACGGCCGGCCAGCAGGACGTTTATCGGATTGACTGCCTTGCAATGCCGCGAGGCCTGCCGCCGTGTCTGCCACGCGTTCCCGGAACCAGTGGTGCGCCTCGTCTTCCTGATAGCTCGTGTGATACAGGATGGACACATCCAAGGCCGGAAGCGGGATCGGACTGGCCCTGATGCACAAAGCAAGCTGCTTGGAAAACGCCAGCGCCAAGCTGGCCGGAAGGAGGGCAAGGTAGTCGGTGCTCAGGAGAATCTGAGGCACAGCGAGGTAGCTGGGGACGGTCAGGGGGGCTTGGCGCCTGATCCCTTGGGCAGCCAGGGCTCGCTCGAGCGTTTCGCTGTAGGAGCCTTGGCTGACCGAGGTGATCACGACGTGCCCATACCGGGCCAGTGATTCCGCCGAGAAGTTGTTTGCTGCCGGGTGCCCCTGGCGCATCACGCAGACAATGTCCTCGTCGAACAGGCGGCGTGTTCGCAATTCCTCGGGCGCCTCGTGGTAGTAGCCAATCGCCAGATCGACCTCCCGTTCCACCACCATTTGCAGGCGTCGGTACGGGTTGGACGGGATGACCCGCAGGCCCGCCATCGGGGCCAGCTGCGCCAGCCGCGCCGCGAGCGAGGGGACGAGCAGGAACTGGATGTAGTCAGACGCCAACACGGAATAAACCCGTGAGGTTGTCGTCGGGTCGAAGCCGAGCCCGCCTTCTGCGAGGCGTGTCCACATGGCCAGGGCCGGCTCGGCTTGGGCGTGGACAGCCAGGGCCTTGGCGGTGGGCACCATGCGCCCGCCGGCGCGCACCAGAACCTGGTCCTGCAACACCGCACGCAGCCTCCTTAAAGCGGCGCTCACCCCGGGCTGGCTCACATCCAGGGCCTTTGCCACTTTGGTCACGCTGCCGTGCTTGATCAGCAGGTGCAGATAAATCAGAAGATTGAGATCTGGGTAGGACACGCCTCAATATTACTTGTAGTTATGCGCACTATCTGTTCGAGTGGCTGGAGTGGAGGGCGGGTCTTGCCTAGACTGCTTTGCATTCGGAGGTCACGCACCGCATGTCCAGCCAATCTCCAGAACTCCAGGCCCTGCGTTGGCAGGGTCAGTCCCCCATACTCGTCTGGGGAGCCGGTGCTATCGGGGGCTCTGTTGCTGCATTCCTTGCCCGCGCAGGGATTGCGGTCCGGATGGTGGACATCGCGCTTGACCATGTCCAGGCCTGTCGTGATACCGGTCTTTCCATTGAGGGGCCGGTCGCCCAATTCACCCAGAAGATTGATGCCACGACGCCGGCCGAATTGGCTGGCGTGTACGACTGCATCCTCCTTGGCGTGAAGGCGCAACACACCGAGGAAGCGGTGGGGCAACTGATGGCCCACCTGGGCCCACAAGGCGTCGTGGTGTCCCTGCAGAACGGCCTGAACGAGCAGCACATCGCCCGACTCGTCGGCCAAAGCCGCACCGTGGTGGGTTTCGTGAACTTTGCGGCCGACTACCTGGGGCCTGGCCGAATTGGGCTGGGCAACCGTGGGGCGCTCAAACTCGGCGAGATGCGGCCAGGTCTGACGCCGCGCCTGGAATCACTGGCTGCCCTGCTGCGTGGCTTTGACCCGGACACGCAGGCGGTGGAAGACATCTTCCGTTTTAAGTGGGGCAAGCTGGCCTATGGCAGCCTGCTGTTTGCGACGGCGCTGGCCAACGAGACCATGACCGAATCGCTGTCTGACCCGGCGCTTCGCCCCCTGTTCGTGGCCCTGGCTCGTGAAGTTCTGGGGGTGGCGGCCCTTGCCGGTGTTTCGCCAGTGGGTTTTGACGGGTTCGATCCCGCGGCCTTCGCGCCGGGTGCCGCAGCGCATGTCGCTGCCCAGTCTCTGGACCGAATGGCCGACCACTACCGGCACTCCACCAAACAGCGCAGTGGTGTCTGGCGCGATCTGGCGGTAAGAAAGCGCAAGACCGAGATCGACAGCCAGATCGCCGACATCGTTCGCGTGGCTCAGTCTTATGGCGCCCAAGCGCCGGTGACAGAGATCTTGATCCAGCAGATACACGAGGTGGAATCTGGCCTGCGTCCTATCGCACGTGCCAACCTGCTCGAGTTTGATCAGCGGGTCCGAGCCCTGGGGCTGCCAGCATGAGCGCGCCCGGCAGCCAAGACTTTGCCGGCAAGACCGTGGCCATCACGGGTGCAGCCGGCGCCTACGGGCGTGACTTGGCCTCAGCCTTTCATGCACGCGGCGCGCGACTTCTATTGAGCGACCGTCTCGACGCGTTCGATTCACCGCTACCGGCGGGTGCCTGGCGGTATACGCCAGCAGACCTCTCGGTTGCCGCCGGTATAGAGCGACTGGCCGATGCCTGGCTGACCGATGGCCCCCCTGAGGTGCTGGTGAACAACGCAGCGCTCTTCCCCTTCATCGACCTGCTCGAAGTGACACCGGAGGAGGCCCGGTCGATTTTTTCCGTGAATCTGCAGGCGCCGATGCGGCTGATGCAGCGCTTGGGTGCGTCCATGGCCCAGCGGGGGCACGGGGTGATCTGCAATATTTCCTCCGGCGCTGCGAGCGTGGTGCGAGAAAACGGTGCTGTCTATGGTGCGTCCAAAGCGGCGCTCGAGCAGTTGACCCGTGCCTTCGCCGTTCGCCTTGGCCCCTCCGGTGTGCGCGTCAACGCGGTACGCCCCGGCTTGCGCAGCGACTCTCATGCCGGCATCCCCGCGGAACACATGACCCGCGTGGGATCGGGCGTTCCCTTGCGCCGGCTTGCGCAAGACGGCGAAGTGGCTGGCGTCGTCACCTTTCTTTGCTCGGACGCTGCCGCATTCATCACCGGTGAATCCGTGGCGGTGGATGGGGGTAACGGCATCAACCGAAGGGCACCCGCTCCATGACACGCGCAGCCAATCTTCTGATCACCATTCGGCGATGGATCGAGATGGAAACGCCCTCCCACGATCCGTCTGCCGTCGCCGAGCTGGCCAGGCAGGTTGCAGCGGATGCCGAGCAGGCCGGGCTGCGGACCACGCTGCTCGGCGTTGGCTCCGAGGTGGGCCCCCTCCTGGTCGTGAGCAGCAGAAGCCCCGGCGATGAGCGCCCGGGCATCCTGGTGCTGGCCCACCTGGATACCGTGCACCCGATCGGAACCCTCGCGCGCAACCCCTTCCGAATTGAAGACGACCGCGTCTATGGGCCGGGAAGCTTTGACATGAAGGCCGGCGCGTGCGTGGCGCTCGAGGCGCTGAAAGACTGTGTGCGGCGCGGCCGAGGTACGTTGCCGGTCGACATGCTCTTCGTACCCGACGAGGAAATCGGCAGCGCCGCGTCGCGATCGGATATCGAGCGTATCGCCGGTCTGGCGCGTTACGCCCTGGTGGCCGAGCCGGCCAGAGCCGGCGGGCGCTGCGTCACCGCGCGCAAGGGTATCGGCGCATTGCGGATGCGCGCCTTCGGTTGCGCCGCTCACGCGGGCCTGCAGCATGAGCGGGGTCGCAACGCCATCCGGGAACTCGCCCATCAAGTGCTCGCTCTGGAGGCGATGACAGACTACGACCGGGGCATCACCGTCAATGTCGGCCGGATCGAGGGCGGAACGACCACCAACGTCGTGCCAGAGCAGGCTGCACTGGCTGCGGAATTTCGCATGCCCACGCGGGAAGCAGCCGATGAACTTCAGCTGCAGTTGGGAGCACTTCGGCCTGCGACCCCCGATGTCCGCCTCGAGATCGAGTCCTGGCTCAAGCGGCCGCCCTATGAGCGCAGTGCAGCCTCCGCAGGCTTGCTGGCACAGGCGCAGCGGGCCGCTGCACTTGCGGGATTCGAGCTTGCAGAAGCGCCGATGACCGGCGGTGCCAGCGACGGCAATTTCACATCCGCCATGGGGATTCCCACATTGGACGGCCTGGGTGTGGCGGGTGACGGAGCCCACTCCCTGCACGAGCACTTTTTGCTTTCGAGCCTCGAACCTCGTCTGGCGTTCTGGACTCATCTCCTTGAGGATCTGGCTTGAGCGGCCAGCATTGAAGGTATCCCCATGAAAATGCACGACCACCCCGACATCAATTACCCCGCCTACGAGTGGCCCGAGGGAAAGCGATGTGCGGTTGTTTTTTCGCTCGATCTGGACGCGGAGTCTCCGTTTCTGTGGGCGAGCCGAGGCCAGGATATCCGGCACTTGGGTGAAATTGAGCAGCGCCGCTTCGGTCCCCGGCAGGGGCTGGCCAACGTCGTGCGGCTGTTCGGTGAGTACGGGATTCAAGGCAGCTTTTATGTGCCTGGCGTGGTCGCAGAAACCTACCCGCAATTGCTGCCATTCCTGCTCGAACATGGGCATGAAATTGCCCACCACGGCTACTACCATGAGCGAATTGAGGCGATCCCGCCGGCGCAGGCGCGTGACTACCTCCTCAAAGCGCAGGCACTGTTCAAAGCACAGACGGGACGGACCGGTCTGGGCCACCGCGCTCCCTCCTGGGAGATGACGGCGGATTTTCTGCAGGTACTGGAGCAGTCTGGGGTCTCCTATGACAGCTCCCTCATGGGCTTCGATCACCCCTATCACGTCGGGAATATGGTCGAAGTCCCCGTGCAGTGGACGTCTGATGACGCCCTGTACTTCCGCTACACCAACAGCACGAGGGACAAAACGCACCCGGCCAACCCCGTCGCCGTGCTCGAGAGCTGGATTGAAGAATTCGAGGGCGTTCGCGAAACCGGGGGCCTGTTCATGGTGACCATCCATGACTGGATTTCTGGCCGCGGCCAGCGCTTGCGCTTGCTGCGCAAGCTGATCGAGCATGTCCGGCGTGACCCCCAGGTCTGGTGGGCTCGCGCCGACGAGGTGGCGGCTTGGCATGCCGCTTCCGCCAATGCCGGGCGCTTTCGCGTCCCGGCCCATGCCATCCAAACTCACTTTGAAAGCCAGGACTGACCATGCAAAAGACGTCTTCTTCCCGCCGGACACTCCTCAAGGCGACCACACTCCTGCCGCTGATGCCGATTGCGCCTCTTGCCGCCCAGACGGCATCGCAGTGGCCACGGCAAAGCATCCGCATGGTCGTGCCCTTCCCGCCCGGAGGCAACACCGACCTTGTCGCCCGGATCCTGGCCAAGTCCATGGCGGCGGACTTGGGGCAATCGGTCGTGATCGACAACCGCGGGGGCGCAGGCGGGAACATTGGTGTGGACAACGTGGTCAAGGCCGCACCGGATGGCCACACGCTCGCCTACAGCACCCTTTCCACCTATGCGCTGAACGTGGGCCTGTACAAGTCCTTGCCCTTCGACCCCCTCAAAGACTTGGCGCCGGTCGCCATGACGGTGGAAGTTCCCCTGGTGCTGGTGGTGCCCGCCAGCAGCGGCATCCGCACGCTGGCCGAGCTTCTTGCCCAGTTGAAATCGCAGCCCGGAAAATTCAGTTACGGGTCGGCTGGCAGCGGCACCTCCAGCCACATCGCCTGCCACCTGTTTAGCCGAATGGCCGACGTCGACGTGCAGCACATTCCCTACAAGGGCACAGGGCCTGCCATGACGGACTTGATCGCCGGGCTGCTCGCCTTCGGGATGGATGCCCCCTCTGTGGTGGCCCCTCTCGTTCAGGCGGGACGACTCAACGCAATCGCCGTCGCCGTGCCCAAGCGAATGAGGGCCCTGCCGCAGGTGCCCACATTCGACGAGGCCGGACTCAAGGGCTTTCTTGCCTATTCATGGAACGCGGTGTGGGCCCCTGCCGGGACGCCCGCCGATGTGCTGGACCGAATCAATGCCTCGGTGAACAAGGCCATGGCCGATCCTGTCAACGCCAAGCAGATTGATGACGCAGGTGTCGTGGCCTATCCGCGCATGAGCCGGGCCGAGGTGGATCGTTTCATGCGCAAAGAGTACGAGACCTGGGTTCCTCTCGTGCGCGCGATGAAGGTGACGCTGGAGTAACGGAGGGCTTCGTACGGCCGACTTCAAGAACTTGATGTCCGGCCTCCGGTGACGAGGGGCAGCGCCTGATCTACGCCTCAACCTGGCTGGCTTGAGATCTGGGGGTTACCACAATAGTGTTGGCTGCGGATTGACCTATATTCGAAGCTAACAACGTTGTGAAAGGACCCACCATGGACACGCTAGTTTCAGGCGCTGCGAAATCAACAGCGCTGACCCGTCGATGCGGCGCAGCCCTAAGCCGCCTTCGCCAGATCGGCCCGGTGGCATTGGCCACCGTTTTCAGCGCCGGCATGCTGGCCGCACTGCCTGCGGCAGCCCAGGTCAAAATTGGCTTCATCACCACGCTGTCCACCCCCTCGGGCTATCTGGGTGAGGACGCGCGTGACGGCTTCTTGCTGGCTGTCGAAGAGGAGCGGGGCCGCCTGGGTGGCGTGCCCGTTCAGGTCGTTGTCGAAGACGACAAGCTGCAGCCCGCGGCCGGCAAGCAAATCGCCGAGAAGTTCCTGCAAAGCGACAAGATCAAGCTCTTTTCCGGCCTGATCTTCTCCAACGTAGCGGCGGCGGTGGTGCCCGACCTGCTGGCGGCCAACGCCATCTTCGTGAGCCCCAATGCGGCGCCGTCCAACTTCGCCGGCAAGGGCTGCAACAAGAACTACTTTGTGGCCAGCTGGCAGAACGACTCGCTGCACGCCGCCTCGGGCGCGCTGGCGCAGAACCTGGGCTACAAGCGCATGGTGCTGCTGGCTCCCAACTACCAGGCCGGCAAGGACGCCATCAACGGCTTCAAGACCAAGTACAAGGGCACGGTGGTCGAGGAGATCTACACCAACCTCAATTCCACCGACTTCGCCGCCGAGATGGCCCGCATCCGCCAGATCAAGCCCGATGCGGTGTATCAGTTCCATCCGGGCGGTTCGGGCATTGCCTTCATCAAGCAGTACTCGCAGGCCGGCCTCAAGGCCACCATTCCGCTGGTCGTGCCCATGCCGGGCCTCGAGTCCCGCATCCTGGCCGCCGTCGGTGACGACGCGGTGGGCGTGATCGCCAGCTCGCACTGGAACGCCGACTTCGAAAACCCGGTGAGCAAGGCCTTTGTCGAGGGCTTCCGCCGCGTCTACAAGCGTGAGCCCACGCCGTATGCGGCCCAGGGCTATGACGCCGCCAAGCTGATCGCTGATGCCATGCGCGTCACCGGCGGCAAGGTCGAAGACACCGAGCGCTTCCGCGCCGCGCTGGCCAAGTCTGAAGCCAAGCTCACGCGTGGCAACTTCCGCTTCGGCCCCAACCAGCACCCGGTCCACGACTGGTATCAGATCTCCGCCGTCAAGGGCGCCGATGGCAAGCTCACGCTCAAGACCGGCGCCAAGGTCCTGACCAACGAGGGCGACCCCTACGCCCAAGAATGCAAGATGTAACTTGTGTCGGTTGAACTGCTGATTGAGCAGGGCGTCAACGGCCTGCAGCTGGGGTTGACGCTTTACCTCCTGGCTGCGGGCCTCACCCTGATCTTCGGGATCATGGGCATCTTGAACCTTGCCCATGGGTCGATGTACATGGTGGGCGCCTACTCGGCGGCGGTGATCGCCGCCAAGACCGGCTCGTTCCTGGCGGCTGCTCTGGGCGGCGCGCTGATGGCTGGCCTGGTGGGCCTGGCCATCGAATTCCTCATCATCCGACGGCTGTACGACCGCGAGCACCTCGATCAGGTGCTGGCTACTTTCGGCATCATCTTGTTTGCCAACGAGGCGGTGGCCCTGATGTTCGGCCGCTCGCCCCTTTTCATGTCGGTGCCAGACTGGGCCTCCGGCCAGGTCGAGATCTTTCCCGGCGTGCCCTACCCGCAGTACCGCCTGTTCGTCATGGCCGCCGGCATCGTGGTGGCCTTGCTGCTGTGGCAGCTGATTGCCCGCTCGCGCCTGGGCATGCAAATTCGTGCAGGCGCCACGCATCGCGAGATGGTGGGCGCGCTCGGCGTGGACATTGCCCGCCTCTACACCGTCGTGTTTGGCGTGGGCGCACTGCTCAGTGGTTTGGCCGGGGCCTTGATCGGCCCGGTGCGCAGTGTGCAGATCGGCATGGGCGAGGACGTTCTCATCCTGACCTTTGTGGTCGTGGTGATCGGTGGCATTGGCTCGCTCCGGGGCGCCTTTGCCGGTGCCATGATCGTCGGCGTGATCGACACCCTCAGCCGCGCGGTGGCCGGCCCGGCCATCAAGGCCTGGATCGGCGGGCCCACCGGGGACAGCCTGGCGGCCGGACTCTCCTCGATCATGGTCTACCTGGCTATGGCCCTTGTTCTGGTGATTCGTCCCACCGGCCTCTTCCCGACCCAGGGGGCGCGGGCCTAGTAGGCCTGCGGATGCACCGATGACGCGTCAGCGCCTGCTCACTGCCGGAATCTGGGTCTTCCTGGCATTGGTCCCCTTCCTGGCCGAGGCCATCGGGCAGGCCTACTGGATCAATATCTGGACCCGCATCCTGACCCTGGGCCTGGTGGCCATGAGTCTCAACCTGATCATGGGTTACGGCGGCATGGTGAGCCTGGGCCATGCGGCCTACTTCGGCATGGGGGGCTACACCGTCGCTCTAATCGCCTTCCATGTCACCGAAAAAATCCCGCTCTTTGGCTGGGCGGGCAGTAACGAGGCTCTGGTGGTCTGGCCCATCGCCATGGCGGTCAGCGGCCTGCTGTCCCTGGTGCTCGGCGCACTGTGCCTGCGCACCCGCGGCGTGTACTTCATCATGCTCACGCTGGCGTTTTCGCAGATGCTTTTTTTCATCGTGGTGGCGCTCAAGTACTACGGCGGTGACGACGGCCTGGCCATGACCGGGCGCAACACGCTGGCGGGCATGTCCCTCGCCAAGCCGATGGCCCTGTACTACGTGGCCTTCGTGGTGCTCTTAGTGGCCTGGGCGCTGCTCACGCGCATCACCCGCTCGCCCTTTGGCCGGGCCTTGCAAGCCGGCAAGATCAACGAGCGCCGGGCACTGGCCCTGGGCATTCCGGTGCGACGGGTGCAACTGATTGCCTTCGTCATTGCTGGCGTCCTGGCCGGCTTGGGCGGAGCGCTATGGGCCAACCAGTTGCGCATCGCGTCGCCCGACATGCTCCATTGGATGCGCTCGGGCGAGCTGATCATGATGGTCATTCTTGGCGGACTGGGCAGCCACATGGGTGCCATCGTCGGTGCCGCAGCCCTGGTGCTGCTCGAGGCCTGGCTCGCCGGCCTGACCGAGCACTGGATGTTGATCCTGGGCGCCATCCTGGTGCTCACCGTCCTGTTTGTGCGCAAAGGCGTGTTCACGCGTCTGGCGGGGAGCGACGATGAGCGCTGAGGGTCGGCTCGAGGTCCGTGGTCTGGTCCGGCGCTTTGGTGCGCTCTTGGCCACCGACCAAGTGTCGCTGGACTTTCGCCCGCAGGAGACGCACGCCATCATCGGCCCCAACGGTGCCGGCAAGTCGACCCTCATCAACTTGATTACGGGCGACCTCGCGGCCGATGCCGGCCAGATCGTGCTGGACGGGGAAGACATCACCGCCCTCAGCGTGGCCCGCCGCAGCCTCAAGGGGCTGGCGCGCTCCTTCCAGATCACCGAGCTGGTGACCGGCTTCACCGCATTGGACAACGTGTGCCTGGCCGTCCAGGGCCGGCTGCGGACCTCGTTTCAGTTCCTGCGGCCGGCAGCCGCCGACCGCGCGCTCACCGAGCCCGCGCAAGCCGCCCTGGCGCAGGTGGGGCTCGCCCACCGCGCGGGCGAGCGGGTTGAGACCTTGTCGCATGGCGAGAAGCGCCAGCTCGAGATCGCCATCGCGCTGGCCTTGGAGCCCAAGGTGCTGTTGCTCGACGAGCCCATGGCGGGCATGGGCGAGGACGAAACCCGCAAGATGGTCGAGCTTTTGCAAGGCCTCAAGCACCGATACACCATCTTGCTGGTGGAGCACGACATGCACGCGGTGTTCGCATTGGCCGATCGCATCTCGGTGCTCACCGCCGGCCATGTGCTGGCCAGCGACACGCCCGACGCGATCCGCAACAACCCGGCGGTGCAACAGGCCTACCTGGGGGGAGACCTGTGAGCCAGACCACCGCCGCCCTGGAGGCCGCTGGAGAGGCCCCCGCCTTCCTAGAGGTGCGCCACCTCTCGGCCGGCTACGACAGCGCCAGCCAGGTGCTGTTCGACCTGTCTTTCACCATCCGCGCGCACCAGGTCACCACCTTGCTCGGTCGCAACGGCATGGGCAAGACGACCACGATTCGCTGTTTGATGGGCTTGCTGCGCCCTCGCGAGGGCCACATTCTTCTGGCCGGGCAGCACCTCGAACGCGCCCCCGCCCATGTGGTGGCCCGCTGCGGCCTGGGCCTGGTGCCCGAGGGACGGCAGG
>CANFQF010000124.1 GCA_947449025.1 Comamonadaceae bacterium | reverse complement strand
GACACCCACTACGCCGATCGCTTTCGCCGGGAGGCCTATGTTGAAAAGTCGGTGATCGTCCTGGCCGGGATCGAAGCCACGCTGACCCCGCTGATGGAAGCGGTGGAGCGTGACCACCCGCAGGTGAAGGTGTTCAGCCTGCCCAGCGTCGACCACCCCCAATGGGGTCGGCACATCGACCTCGGGGTCAAGGGCGAGCCTGCCGCTGTCGAACCCGCCTACCGGCAGTTGCTCGAGGGGCTGAGCGCTTTCCCGGTGCAACTGGGCCCGGAGTTGGTGCGAGGCTAGGGCGCCTTATTTTGGTGCGTCTTGTTGCGCTAGTATGGTGCGCCAATTGGACGTGGACCCACACCGCTCGCCCGGGCCGCTGAGGGCCGGGCCAAAGTTGGCATCGGGATCGGCGACAATAGCGGGCTGTGCAGCCCAGCTGACGGCCTCGTCCGAGTGGCATGGAACCTGCATCCTACGCACCGTATTGATCAACAACCATCGAAACCAGGAGAACCTCTGATGGCAGCTAAGACCGTCGCCGACGTGATGAAGATGGTGAAGGAAAACGAAGTCAAGTTTGTTGACTTCCGCTTCACCGACACCCGCGGCAAAGAGCAGCACGTGACCGTGCCGATCTCGCACTTCGACGAAGACAAGTTTGCCCATGGCCACGCCTTCGACGGCTCGTCCATCGCTGGCTGGAAGGGCATCGAAGCCTCCGACATGCTGCTGATGCCCGATCCGGACACGGCCAACCTCGACCCCTTCTTTGAAGAGCCGACCCTGATCCTCACCTGCGACGTGCTGGAGCCGGCTGACCTCAAGTCCTACGACCGTGACCCCCGCTCGATCGCCAAGCGCGCCGAGGCCTACCTCAAGGCGTCCGGCCTGGGCGACACGGCCTACTTCGGACCCGAGCCCGAGTTCTTCATTTTTGACGACGTCCGCTGGGGCTCCGATATGTCGGGCTCCTTCGTGAAGGTCGACGAGTACGAGGCTTCCTGGAATACCGGCAAGCAGATCGAAGGCGGCAATAAGGGCCATCGCCCGACCGTCAAGGGTGGTTACTTTCCGGTTCCCCCGGTCGATAGCACCCAAGACATGCGCGCCGAGATGTCCCTGATTCTCGAGTCGGTGGGCATTCCGGTTGAAGTGTTCCACCACGAAGTGGCGGGCGCTGGCCAAAACGAGATCGGTACCCGGTTCAACACCCTGGTGCGCCGCGCTGACTGGACCATCTTGCAAAAGTACGTGATCCAGAACGTGGCCGACGCCTACGGCAAGACCGCCACCTTCATGCCCAAGCCCCTGGTGGGCGACAACGGCTCCGGCATGCACGTGCACCAGTCCGTGTGGAAAGACGGCAAGAACCTGTTCGCCGGTGACGGCTATGCCGGCCTGTCCGAGTTCGCGCTGTACTACATCGGCGGCATCATCAAGCACGCCCGCGCGCTCAACGCCATCACCAACCCCGGCACCAACAGCTACAAGCGTCTGGTGCCTGGCTTCGAGGCGCCGGTCAAGCTGGCCTACTCGTCGCGCAACCGGTCTGCGTCGATCCGTATCCCCTTCGTGGCCAACCCGAAGGGCCGCCGCATCGAGGCCCGCTTCCCGGACCCCCTGATGAACCCCTACCTGGGCTTCGCTGCCCTGCTGATGGCGGGTCTGGACGGCGTGGAGAACAAGATCCACCCGGGCGAGGCTGCCACCAAGGATCTGTACCACCTGCCCCCGGAAGAAGACGCGAAGATCCCGACCGTGTGCCACAGCCTGGATCAGGCGCTGGATTGCCTGGACAAGGACCGCGGCTTCCTCACCAAGGGCGGCGTGTTCACCGACTCGATGCTCGACGCCTACATCGAGCTCAAGATGCAGGAAGTCACCCGCTTCCGCATGACGACGCACCCGATCGAGTTCGACATGTACTACAGCCTGTGATCCCTCCGGGGTCACGGCTCGCCCAAAAGGGCGATGCATCAAAGGGCGGCGCAAGCCGCCCTTTTTCTTTTGGCCGGCTTTGGGTCATACTGCATACACAAGAATGCATGTGATAAGGCCGCTACCCATGAAGTTCCTGCCCGTCCTCCTGGTGGCCGCTGCCTCGGTGGTGGCCCACGCCCAGGGCGCGCCCACTGGCGGCACCCGCATCTATCGCTGCGGGAACTCCTACACCAACGACGCGGTCGAGGCCCAGGCCAAGGGCTGCAAGCCGCTCGAGGGGGGCAACATCACCGTGGTGCCGGGTACCCGGGTGCAGCAGGCGCCACCCCGCTCTGCCAGCGCACTCCCCGGCCCCAGCGCCAACCCGAGCCCCGCGCCCGCCTCCGGCGGCTCCCGGGTGGATAGCGCCGAACAGCGCGCCCGCGATGCTGATGCCCGTTACATCCTGGAGAGCGAACTCAAGAAGGCCGAGAGCCGTCGGGCAGAACTCCTGCGGGAGTACAACAACGGCGAGCCCGAGAAGCTCGGCCCGGAAACACGCAACCACCAGAAATATCTAGACCGGGTGGCCGAACTCAAGGCCGCGATCTCCCGCAGCGACGCCGACGTTGCCGGCATTCAGCGGGAGCTGTCGCGCCTGTCTGCGTCAAAATAGGCGGCTTGAACACCGCCTTACCTTCCTCCGTCCCGCCAGCCCTCCGTTTCGCCCCCTTTGATCTTCTGGCCACTTTGGTGGCGGTCGTTGATCAGGCCGGGCGAGTCGTGTTCGCCAATGCAGCGCTGGAAGATGCGCTCGGAATTTCCCGGCGCAGCATCGAGGGATCAGACTTTCCCCAGTCCTTCACCGAGCCAGAGCTGCTGCAAAGTGCCTTGCAGCGCGCCGTTCAGCACGCCTCAGGCGCGCTGCGCTACGAAGCGCAGTTGCAGCGGGTCTCGGGTGATCCCTCTCCTGTGCATGTGTTGGTTGCGCCCGGAGAGCGGGAAGGCGAGGTGGTGGTGGAGATGCTGCCCCAGGAACAGCTGGCCCGCCAGGAGCGGGAGGAGCGCCTGCTGGACCAGGCCCGCGCCAACAAGGACTTGATCCGCAACCTCGCGCATGAGATCAAGAACCCTTTGGGCGGCCTGCGTGGCGCAGCGCAGCTTCTTGAGATGGAGCTCGAGGGCCGCGACCACCTCAAGGAGTACACCCAGGTCATCATCCGTGAGGCCGATCGGCTTCAGACCCTGGTCGACCGCTTGCTGGCTCCGCACCGCCGGCCGCATGTGGTGGGTGACGTCAACATCCACGAGGTGTGTGAGCGGGTCCGTGCATTGATTGAGGCCGAGTTCCCGCGCGGCCTCAAGGTTGTTCGTGACTACGACGCATCGCTGCCTGAGTTCCGCGGTGATCGCGAGCAGCTCATCCAGGCCGTGCTCAACATCGCGCACAACGCCTGCCAAGCGCTGGTCGAGCGCATCGCGGCGGGGGATGCGGAGTTGATCTTGCTCACCCGCATTGCAAGACAAGTCACCTTCGGCAAGCAGCGGTATCGCCTGGCATTGGAATTGCATGTCATTGACAACGGACCTGGCGTGCCCCAAGCCATCAAGGACCGCATCTTCAACCCCCTGGTTTCAGGGCGTGAGGGCGGTTCTGGCCTCGGGCTCACGTTGGCGCAGACCTTCGTCCAGCAGCATCACGGACTGATCGAATGCGACAGCGTGCCAGGCCGGACGGATTTCAAGATTCTCATTCCCTTGCCCTGACCGCTCGAACATAACCCGAGGTAGAAACCCCGATGAAGCCGATCTGGATCGTTGACGATGACCAAAGCATCCGCTTCGTGCTCGAGAAAGCGCTGTTGCGCGAGGACCTGCCCACCCGCAGCTTCACCAGCCCGCGCGAGGTGCTGCTTGCGCTGGACGCAGCGAACGACGAGGACGGCCCCCAGATCCTGGTGAGCGACATCCGCATGCCGGGCGGATCAGGCCTCGATTTGCTGGCCAAGGTCAAGGAGCGCCACCCAGGCCTGCCGGTCATCATCATGACTGCCTTCTCCGACCTGGACAGCGCGGTTTCCGCCTTCCAGGGCGGCGCCTTTGAATACCTGCCCAAACCCTTCGACTTGCCCAAGGCCGTCGAGTTGATCCGCCGCGCGGTGGAAGAGAGTCAGCGCGAGGAGGTGGGTGAAGAGCGCATGGTGGCTGCGCCCGAGATGCTTGGCCAGGCGCCGGCCATGCAGGACGTGTTTCGCGCTATTGGCCGGCTCTCGCAAAGCAACGTCACGGTGATGATCACCGGCGAATCGGGTACCGGCAAGGAACTGGTGGCGCGCGCGCTGCACAAGCACTCGCCGCGCACGAACGGCCCCTTTGTCGCGATCAACACCGCAGCCATTCCGAAAGACCTGCTCGAGTCGGAGCTGTTCGGCCATGAACGCGGCGCTTTCACGGGCGCGCAGACCATGCGGCGCGGCCGGTTCGAACAGGCCGATGGCGGCACGCTTTTTCTCGACGAAATCGGCGATATGCCCTTCGACTTGCAGACCCGTCTGCTACGGGTGCTGTCCGACGGAAACTTTTACCGGGTGGGCGGACACAGCGCGGTCAAGGCCAATGTGCGTGTGATCGCCGCTACCCACCAGGACCTCGAGCAGCGGGTCAAGGCCGGTGCGTTCCGGGAAGACTTGTTCCACCGCCTCAACGTCATCCGGCTTCGTCTGCCCGCGCTTCGGGAGCGGCGCGACGACGTGGCCATGTTAGTGCGCCATTTCCTGCAACAGTCGGCGCGGCAACTGGGCGTAGAGCCCAAGCGAATTTCCGATGCGGCCTTGGCGCGGCTGTCCCTGTTCGATTTTCCGGGCAATGTGCGGCAGTTGGAGAACATCTGCCACTGGCTGACCGTGATGGCCCCGTCGCAGCTTATTGAGCCCAAAGATCTGCCGCCCGAAGTGTTAGACGGACTGTCGCAGACGGCCAGTGTTGGTGCTGCGCTGGCCGGAGTATCGGGTCAGGCGCTTGCGGCAAGCCCGGAGTCTGCGGGCGCCGAAGCGCAATCCCCCAGTCTGACCGAGAGCGCAGTGGCGTTGTCGGGTGTGTCCCATGCATCTGCACCGCCCCAAGACGCCGGGACCTGGGAGCACGACCTGGAGCGCGAGGCGCAGGCCTTGCTGGCCGCAGGCCGCAGTGACGTGTGGGATGTGCTCACACGGCGCTTCGAGTCTCGTCTGATTGTGACGGCCTTGAGCAGTACACGCGGGCGCCGTATCGAAGCTGCGCAGAAGCTGGGGATCGGGCGCAACACGATCACCCGGAAAATTCAGGACCTGAAGCTGGACTAGCGGTTCAGAGCGTGACGACCACCGGCGCGTGGTCGCTCGGCTTTTCCCACTTGCGCGGGGCGCGGTCGACAGCGCATGCCTTGACCAGACCGCGCAGCGCTTCGCTCACCAGAATGTGGTCGATACGCAGGCCGCGGTTCTTCGGAAAGCCCAGCATCCGGTAGTCCCACCAGCTGAAGCTTTTGGGCGGCTGCTCAAAAAGCCGGTAGGCGTCGGTGAGGCCCAGGTCCAGCAGGGCCTGGAAATGCCGGCGCTCCTCGGTGGTGTGGTGGATGGTCTCGCGCAGGCCCTCCGGGTCATACGAGTCGCGGTCCTCCGGCGTGATGTTGAAGTCCCCTAGCAGCACGAGCCGCAGGTGCTGTGCGAGTTCTGAGGCGACCTGGCGGTGCAGCGCGTCGAGCCAGGCCATCTTGTAGGCAAACTTTTCGCTGCCCGGCTCCTGGCCGTTGACGAAGTAGCCATTGATGACCCGCAGGGGCTCGGCGCCGGGCGCCGCCACGGTGGCAGAAATGACCCGCGACTGTTCGTCTGCGAAGCCTTCGATGTTGCGCGTGACCTCAGACAACGGGTGGCGCGAGACGATGGCGACACCGTTGTAGGTCTTCTGGCCGAAGACCGCGCAACGTGTATATCCCGCAGCGGCCAGGGCCTCGAGCGGGAACTTGTCGTCGGTCATCTTGAGCTCTTGCAGGCACAAGACGTCGACCGGCGCGTCCGCGGGCTGTCCCGCCAGCCAATCGAGCACATGCTGGTGGCGAGCGGTCAGGGAGTTGACGTTCCAGGTGGCGATTTTCATGCCGGGCTCGAAAGGGCAGGGGGTAGGTAGCCGGGGCGCGGCGGGGATGGAGCCCGCTACCCCGAAGCGTTCAAAGGTGCAGCCAGGCCATCGCGCCCAGAGCCACGCCAATGATGCCGGTAGCGAACATGGCCCATTCCAGCGGACGCTTGCGCGTGAGCAGCACGATAGCGGCGAGGGCGATGGAGACCTGTAGCACGGTGGTGGCCTGGGCCCAGCGATGGTGCAGGTGCATCTGCTCGTCGCTCTTTTGGTCCCAGTCCTTGGCGTTGGCTTCGATCTTTTCGGCCTCGGTCTTGATGTCGTTCTTTTCTTTTTCGTAGCGGTCGATCTTGGCCTGGTAGGCCTCGCGACGGTCTGCCGGCGCGAGGTCGCGCGAGACTTCGGCCAGCGCCTGCTTGGTGCTCTTGGCCTGGAAGTAATTCCACTGGTTGGAGGCCTCGGTCTTCTTGATCGCGGCGTTGTTCTTGTACAGGCCCGCATTGGCCTGCGTTGCGCCGCCCATGTAGGAGAAGATGGCGCCCACGGTGGCGATCACCGCAGTGAACAGGGCAATCTGGTTGGTCAGGCCGTCTGACTTGTGGCCGTGGCCACTGGCCGCCTCCTGCACGGCATGCTCGAGCTCGTGGTCATGGGGACCATGGACATGAAAACCGCCTCCGGACATGGTGTGTACTCCTCAGGTTGTAATTAGCTTGGGCTGCGTTGGTAGGTGATGAATTCATACCTCAGCCCTGTGGCCGAGATGTGACGGCTGCGGCCGGACTCTGTCCAGTCCGGGCCCAGGGTCGGGGCAAAGGCATCGCCCGGGTAGTCGGCGTCGATCAGGGTGACTTCGGCCAGGTCGGCCAGGGGCGCGGCCTGCGCATAGAGCTCGGCGCCGCCGATCACCCAGGTGCGCGGGGCACCCTCGCACAGTGCCAGGGCATCGTCCAGCGAACCGGCGCGCAGAGCGCCCTCGGCCTGCCAGGCGCTCTGGCGGCTCACGACGATATTGCGCCGGCCCGGCAGTGGCCGAAATCGGGGGGGCAGCGAATCCCAAGTCTTGCGGCCCATGATGACCGGGCAGCCCTGCGTGTGCGCCTTGAAGTGCGCCAGGTCTTCGGGCAAGTGCCAGGGCAGCTGGCCTTGGTCGCCAATCACGCCATTGCGGGCGCGGGCGTAGATGATGCCGAGCGTCATTGGCGCCTGAGGATGCGCACTCACACCGCCACCGGCGCCTTGATCGCCGGGTGAAACGCGTAGCCCTGGACCTCGAAGTCTTCGAACTCGTAGTCAAAGATCGACCCAGGGCGGCGCTTGATGTGGAGCGTGGGGTAGGCTAAGGGCTGGCGCGAGAGCTGCAGTTGCACCTGCTCGACGTGGTTGTTGTAGATGTGGCAGTCGCCGCCCGTCCAGATGAAGTCTCCCACCTCCAGGTCGCATTGCTGCGCCACCATGTGCGTGAGCAGGGCGTAGCTGGCGATGTTGAAGGGCACACCCAGGAAGATGTCTGCGCTGCGCTGGTAAAGCTGGCACGACAGCCGGCCGTCGGCCACGTAGAACTGGAAAAAGGCGTGGCAGGGCGCCAGTGCCATGCGGGGAATGTCGGCCACGTTCCAGGCGCTCACGATGATGCGTCGCGAGTCGGGGTTGGACTTGAGTGTCTTGACCACCTCGGCGATCTGGTCGACATGGCCGCCGCCCGGCGTCGGCCAGCTGCGCCACTGCACCCCGTAGACCGGACCGAGGTCGCCGTCTTCGCGGGCCCACTCGTCCCAGATGGTGACGCCGCGTTCGCGCAGCCAGTTGTTGTCGCTCGAGCCCTGGAGGAACCACAGCAACTCGTGGATGATCGATTTGAGGTGGACCTTCTTGGTCGTCACCAGCGGGAAGCCCTCGGCCAGGTTGAACCGCATCTGGTGGCCAAACACGCTGCGGGTACCGGTGCCGGTGCGGTCGGTCTTGGCAGCGCCATGTTCAAACACATGGCGCATGAAGTCTTCGTACTGGGTGCGGATCGGGCGCGGGCTCGTCATGGAGTGATTATGGAGGAGCCTTGGAGCACTCCCGGAGAGCGCTGGATGGTTTTCGGCAGGGGACTTACCCGCCCAGCACCCGGCCCGGATTCAGCAGGTTTTTCGGGTCCAGGGCCTGCTTGATGGCGCGCATCAGGGCCAGGGCCGGGCCACTCTTGTAATGCGGCAGGATGTCTGCCTTGAGCCCGCCCACCCCGTGCTCGGCGGAGATCGAGCCGCCGAAGTGGCGCACCTGTTCGTAGACCAGATGGTTGATCCGCTCCTCCTGCTCGCGCAGAAAGGCTGCCGGGTCGCCGTTCTCGGGCGCCTGCACGTTGTAGTGCAGGTTGCCGTCACCCAGGTGGCCGAAGTTCACCAGGCGCATTCCCGGCGCCGCGCGCTCGAGTAGGGCGTCTGTTTCGAGGCAGAAGGCCGGGATTCGTGAAATCGGCAGTGCGATGTCGTGTTTGATGTTGAGCCCCTCCTCGGCCTGGGCCAGCGGGATGCTCTCGCGCACATGCCACAGCGCCTTGGCTTGGGCCAGGCTCTCTGCGACCACTGCGTCGAGGGCGCAGCCCTCCTCGAGCGCGGCCTCCAGCAGAGACTCGAGCTGCACGCGGGCATGGGCTTCGGACTCGGTGTCGGCCAATTCGAGCAGCACTCCCCAGGGCGCGTCCGTGCTGTCCGCTTGATGTGCTGTGGTGCCTGGGCCCGGAAGGAAAGGTACCTGCAGCTGCGGGAAATGCCGTACCACCAGCGACAGGGCGAAGCGGCCCATCACCTCGAAGCCGGTCAGCCCCGAGGCGAGCCGGCCACGGGCCAGGGTCAGCAGGCGCACCGCCGCCTCCATCGAAGGGACAGCGGCCCAGGCGGTGAGCGTGGCAGCCGGCTGGGGGTAGAGCTTGAGCGTGGCCGCGGTGATCACGCCCAGGGTGCCCTCACTGCCAATGAACAGGTCGCGCAGGTCGTAGCCGGTGTTGTCCTTGCGCAGGCCCGACAGGCCCTCCCAGACCTCGCCGCTGGCGGTGACCACCTCGAGGCCGAGGCACAGGTCGCGGGTGTTGCCGTAGCGGAGCACCTGGGTGCCACCGGCGTTGGTGGCGAGGTTGCCTCCGAGGGTGCAGCTGCCCTCGGCCGCCAGACTCAGGGGAAACAGCAGCCCGGCGTCTTGCGCCACCTGCTGCAGGTGTTGCAACACGCAGCCGGCTTCGACCGTGACCGCCAGGTTGTCGGCGTCGAGTTCGCGCACTCGGTTCATGCGTTGCAGACTCAAGACCACTTGTGTGCCTGAACCATCCGGAATGCCACCCACTACCAGGCCGGTGTTGCCGCCCTGGGGCACGAGCGCCGTGCCTGCCGCCACGCAGGCGCGCACCACCTCTGCGACCTCCGCAGTACTGCCCGGACGGACCACCGCCAGCGCCTTGCCTCGGGCGCGCTTGCGCCAGTCTTGTTCCCAGGCCCCCAGGTCGCCCTCAAAGAGGACGTGCTCGGGGCCGACGATGGCGGCCAGCTGCGCCAGCAGGGGGGGGCGAGAGATGAGGGGTTTCATTCGATGGCAGTGGGCAGGCGCTTGGCAGCGGCCAGACGCAGGCGGACGTAAATGGCGCAGGCAGTGAAGAGGACCAGGCACAGCGCGATTTCCACCCCCGCCAGCCATGACGCGGGTGCCGGGTCGCCCCATGCACGCACCACGCCTTCGATGAAGTAGAGCCAGATCACCAGGCTGACCCAGCGGAAGGTGTAGAGACGGTTTCGCAGCAGCCCGGCCAGCGGGATGCACAGCGGTAGGGCCTTGAGTGCCAGCCAGCTACCACCCGGGCGGATCGGGGCCAGCCACAGTTCCCAGAACAGTGACAGCACGATCAGTCCCAGCAAGCTGCCGACGGCCAGACGCTGGCTCCAGACCACAACCGGGGGGAGCGTGGGCCGAGCGGTGGCACTGGCGTCCTCCGGTGCGTCCGCGCCTGCGGTGGGCGGGGCCGCGGAAGTCCGATCGGCGTGGACGGAATGGGCCTGGGTGGGGTCTGTGGGCGTGTTCATGGGGCGGTGGCATCATAGCGACCGATGAAAGTCCACACCCTGCTCGAGAGCCTGGCCCGCTTCCCCTGGCGTGACGCGCTGCGCTCCCTGCGCGATCGCTGGGTGCAAGACCGCCTGGGGGTGTCCGCTGGCAGCCTCACCTTCACCACCACCATCGCGCTGGTGCCCTTCTTCACCGTGGTGCTGGCCCTCTTCACTGCCTTTCCGGTGTTCGGCACGTTTCAGGGCGCGGTGCAGTCCTGGCTGGTGCAGAGCCTGGTACCCGACGCAATCGCCCGCCAGGTGCTGGGCTACCTCACCCAGTTTTCCGTCAAGGCCAGCCGCTTGGGTGCCTTTGGCATGGTTTTTCTACTGATCACCGCGCTGTCTCTGGTGCTGACCATCGACCGCACGCTCAACGCCATTTGGCGTGTTCGTCAGACCAGGCCCCTGGGCCAGCGGGTGTTGATTTATTGGGCGGTCATCACGTTGGGGCCGATTGTGCTGGCCGGTTCCCTCAGCCTGAGCTCTTATGTGCTCTCTGCTTCCCGGGGGCTGGTACATGCTCTCCCAGACTTGCTGCTGCTGGG
>CANFQF010000123.1 GCA_947449025.1 Comamonadaceae bacterium | reverse complement strand
TGCTGCCGCGTCTCTTGGACCGCTTCTACCGGGTGCCTGGCAGCGTGGGCGAGGGCACGGGCTTGGGACTGGCCATCGTCGATGAGATCACCCGCGTCCACCGGGGCCGCCTCCTGTTGGGCCCCGGCGCTGGGGGGCGCGGCCTGAAGGTGCTCATGGAATGGCCTGGTGGGCGGGACCTCCTCGCGGGCGCCAATCCCTGATCGGCGGCTCTTTTTGGGTGACGCATTGGGCGCCTTGATGCGCAGGTGAGCGCGTACTCAGAAGCCTTTCCCGGGCGGGACAACCCGTGGCGGGAAGCGCTTTTGGCTGTGCGAGAATGCCCAGAACCACCCGTCTGTCATGTCCGACGCCGACACCCTCCCGCCCCACGACGCCGACGCCCAGGCGTCGCCTGCAGCGCCTGCGCGCAAGCGCCCCAAGCCCGGTGAGCGGCGGGTTCAGATCCTTCAGGCCCTGGCCACCATGCTGGAGCAGCCAGGTGCCGACCGAATCACCACCGCCGCCCTGGCGGCCAAGCTGGAGGTGAGCGAGGCGGCCCTGTACCGCCACTTTGCCAGCAAGGCGCAGATGTTCGAGGGCCTGATCGACTTCATCGAGGAGACGGTGTTCTCTTTGATCAATCAGATCCAGTCCCGGCATCCGGACGAAGGGCTGCGTCAGGCCGCCGGCATCGTCTCTGTCGTGGTCCAGTTTGCCGAGCGCAACCCCGGCATGACCCGTGTCATGGTGGGCGACGCCCTGGTCTTCGAACATGAGCGGCTTCAGCAGCGCATGAACCAGTTCTTCGACAAGCTCGAGGCCGCCCTGCGCCAGTGCCTGCGCCAGGCCATGGATGCGGGGGGCGGCGCCACGCCGACTGTCGATGCCCAGGTCCGCGCGTCCCTGCTCACCGCCTTCCTGCTCGGCCGCTTGCAGCGCTTTGCGCGTTCCGGCTTTCGCAAGTCGCCCTCCGAGCACCTCGACGCCTGCCTGGCTCGGATGCTCTGATTGGCAGGCGCGCCTGCGCCTGCCTGGTCCCTGCGGCCCACCCCCCCACCCGGGCCATTGCAGGACACTCGCGGACGCTCGACCCGGCGCAATCGGGGTGAAAATAGAACGACCGTTCGTTTTATTTCGTATAGTCCGACACCATGGTTGATCTCGTCTCTTCGGAATCTCTTGCCGGTGATGTGACCGCGCCCCGGCCCGTGCGCAACCTGCACAAGGGCCAGCAAACCAAGGCGGCCATCCTCGATGCCGCTCTGGCCCTGGCCGGCCAGGTGGGCCTCGAAGGCCTGTCCATCGGCGCCCTCGCCGAGGTGGCCGGCATGAGCAAGTCCGGCGTCTTCGCGCATTTCGGCTCGCGCGAGGAGCTCCAGATTTCGGTGGTGCGCGAGTACCACCGCCGCTTCGAAGACGAGGTGTTTTTTCCGGCGATGAAGGCGCCCCGCGGCCTGCCACGCCTGCGCCAGTTATTTGCCAACTGGATCTTGCGTACCTCGATCGAGATCGACTCGGGTTGCATCTACATCAGCGGTGCGGTCGAGTTCGACGACCGACCCGGCCCGGTGCGTGACGCCCTGGTGGAGTCGGTGCGCATCTGGCACGCGGCGGTGCACCGCGCCATCACCGGTGCCAAGCAGGCCGGCCACCTGCAGCCCGAGACGGACGAGGAGCAGCTGCTGATGGAGATCCACGGCCTGATCCTGGCCTTGCACTACGAAGCCCGCTTCCTGCGCAATCCCGGCTGCATTCCCCGCGCCCATCACGGATTTGACAACCTGCTGCGCCAGCATCTGACCGACGCGGCATCCTGACCGTATCCCCCAATCTGTCCCATATTTCCCTGCATCGAAGGAGGTCTCCATGCCCAGCTACGTTCCGCCACTGCGCGATATGCAGTTTGTCCTGCACGAGGTGCTGCAGGTCGCCGGCGAATTTCAGGCCCTGCCAGCCCATGCCGAGGTCGACGAGGCCACGGTCAACGCCATCCTGGAGGAGGGCGGCAAGTTCGCCAGCGAGGTGATCGCGCCCCTGAACCGCGTGGGCGACGAGGAAGGCTGCACCCTGGACCGTGCCACCCATGAGGTCACCACCCCCACCGGTTTCAAGGCGGCCTTCGCCAAGTACGTAGAAGGCGGCTGGCCGGCCCTCTCTGCCGACCCGGCCTATGGCGGCCAGGGTTTGCCCATCGTGGTGAACCAGTGCTTCTACGAAATGCTCAACAGCGCCAACCAGGCCTGGACCATGTACCCGGGCCTGACCCACGGCGCCTACGAATGCCTGCACGCCCATGGCACCGAAGCGCAAAAGCAGATGTACCTGCCCAAGCTCACCAACGGCGAGTGGACCGGCACCATGTGCCTGACCGAGCCGCACTGCGGCACTGACTTGGGGATGCTGCGTACCAAGGCCGAGCCCCAGGCCGATGGCAGCTACCGCCTCACCGGGCAGAAGATCTTCATCTCCGCCGGCGAGCACGACTTCGTCTCCAACATCGTCCACCTGGTGCTGGCCCGTCTCCCCGACGCACCCGTCGGCAGCAAGGGCATCAGCCTCTTCATCGTGCCCAAGTACCTGGTGAACCCGGACGGATCGCTGGGCGAGCGCAACGGCATCTACTGCGGCGGCCTCGAGCACAAGATGGGCATTCACGGCAATGCCACCGCCCAGATGGTCCTCGATGGCGCCGTCGGCACGCTAGTGGGCCAGCCGCACAAGGGCTTGGCAGCGATGTTCATCATGATGAACGCCGCCCGCATTGGCGTGGGCATGCAGTCCCTGGGCCTGACCGAAGTGGCCTACCAAAACGCCCTGGCTTATGCCAAGGACCGCCTGCAATCGCGCAGTCTCTCCGGCCCCAAGATGAAGGACAAGCCGGCCGACTCCATCCTGGTGCACCCCGACGTGCGCAAGATGATCCTCACCGCCAAGGCGTATGCTGAGGGCGGGCGCGCGCTCAATCTCTTTTGCGCCCTGCTGATCGACCGCGAGCTCAATCATCCCGACGAGAAGGTGCGCAAGGACGCCGCCGAACTGGTGGCCCTGCTCACACCCATCGTCAAGGCCTTCATCACCGACAACGGTCACATCGCCACCAACGCTTGCATGCAGGTCTTCGGCGGGCACGGCTTCATCAAAGAATGGGGTATGGAGCAGTTCGTGCGGGACAACCGCATCAACATGATTTACGAGGGCACCAACACCATCCAGTCGCTCGACCTGCTGGGTCGCAAGGTGCTGGGCAATCAGGGCGCGACGCTGAAAAAATTCGGCAAGCTGGTCGCGCAGTTGGTGGAAGAAGAAGGCGTCAACGAGAAGATGGCCGAATTCATCAACCCGCTGGCCTACCTGGGCGACAAGATGACCAAGTTCACTACCGAGCTGGGTTTTCGCGCTTTCCAGAACCCGGACGAGGTGGGCGGCGCCGCGGTCGACTACCTGCGGGTGGCCGGCCATCTGGTGTTCGGCTACTTCTGGGCCCGCATGGCCCAGGTCGCCCTGCGCCAGATCGAGGCTGGCAACCCCGATCCCTTCTACAAGGCCAAGCTGCAGACGGCACGCTTTTACTTCGCCCGCTTGTTCCCCGAGACGGCCAGCCTGATGCTCACCGCGCGCAGCGGGGTGAAGGTGCTGCTCGACACAGAGGAAGCGCTGGCCTGAAGGGCCTGCCTTCGCATCGAACCACCTGCCGACTGACGCACTGCATGGAGATCCGCATGAACATCCGCACCCGCATCCGCATGAATATTCGCAAGCACGCAGCCCGCCTGATCGCCGTCCTGTCCCTGGCTGCTGCCGGGGGCGCATGGGCCCAGATGACGCCCTTGGGCACCTGGCACAACATCGACGACAAGACCGGCGAAATCAAATCCGAGATCCGCGTCTATGAGGCCGACGGTGGCGCCATTCACGGCCGCGTCGAAAAGCTCCTGCGCAAGGACGCCAAGCCAGATACCCGATGCAATGACTGCGACGGAGACCGCAAGGACAAGCTCGTGGTCGGTCTGGAGATCATTCGCGGCCTGCGCAAGGTTGCCAACAAGGATGTGTGGGAGGGCGGCAAGATCCTCGACCCCGAAAACGGCCGCGAGTACAGCCTGCGCATGACACCGATTGAGGGGGGGCGAAAGCTGGAGGTGCGCGGCTCCATCGCCTTCATTGGCCGCACCCAGACCTGGGTGCGGGTGCAGTGAAACCGGCGGACACCATGAACCAGTTCCAGGTCAGGAAGGTCGCCGTGCTCGGCGCCGGGGTGATGGGGGCGCAGATCGCCGCCCACCTCGTGAACGTGAAGGTGCCGGTGGTCTTGTTTGACCTGCCGGCCAAGGACCCGGATGGGGGAGGGGCTCCGTCTTCGAAGTCCTCGAAAAACGGCATCGTCACCAAGGCCATTTTGGGCTTGAAGAAACTCAAGCCCTCGCCCCTGGGCGTCGTGACCGATGCCGACCTGATCCAGGCCGCCAACTACGAAGAGCATCTCAAGCTCCTCAAGGACTGCGACCTGGTGATCGAGGCGATCGCCGAGCGCATGGATTGGAAGCTCGATCTCTACGCAAAAATAGCGCCGCATCTGGGCCCGCGCACCCTCATCGCCTCCAACACCTCGGGCCTGTCTATCGCCAAGATGGCCGAGGCGCTGCCTGAGGCTGTGCGCCCCCGCTTTTGCGGCATCCACTTCTTCAACCCGCCGCGGTACATGACCCTGGTGGAACTGATCGCCACGCCGTCGACCGATGCCAAGGTGATGGACGACCTCGAGACCTTTGTCACCACGACCCTGGGCAAGGGTGTGGTGCGGGCCAAGGACTCGCCCAATTTCATCGCCAACCGCGTGGGCATTGCCGGCATGCTGGCCACCATGACAGAGGCCGACCGCTATGGCCTCACCTATGACGTAGTCGACGACCTCACCGGTAAAAAGATGGGCCGCGCCGGCAGCGGCACCTTCCGCACCGCCGACGTGGTGGGCCTGGACACCATGGCCCATGTGATCAAGACGCTGCAGGACAACTTCAGCGAAGCCACCGATCCTTTCTACCCGAGCTTTTCCACGCCCCAGGTGCTGCAGACGCTGCTCGAAAAGGGCAACCTGGGCCAGAAAGCCAAGGCGGGCTTTTACAAAAAGGTTGGCCGCGATGTGCTGCGCTTCGACGCGGCCCAGGGCGACTATGTTTCCGCGGGCCAGAAGTGCGACGAGGTCTACGCCCGCATGCTCAAAAAGCCGGCCGCCGAACGCCTGGCGCTGCTTCGCAAGGCGCAAGGGCCGCAAGGCCGTTTTTTGTGGGCCCTGCTTCGCAACGGCTTCCACTACGCTGCGGTGCACCTGGGCTCGATAGCCGATACCGCCCGTGACCTCGACCTGGCCATGCGCTGGGGCTTTGGCATGAAGCAGGGGCCCTTCGAGCTGTGGCAGGAAGCAGGCTGGCTGCAGGTCGCCCGGTGGGTGCAAGAAGACATCGACGCGGGCCTGGCCCTGTCGAAGGCGCCGCTGCCGAAATGGGTGTTCGAAGGCCCGGTGGCCGAGGCCGGTGGTGTGCACACGCCGCAAGGCTCCTTCAATCCCACGACGGGGCGCTTCGAACCGCCGCGCCGCCTGCCGGTGCACGCGCGCCAGCTGTTTCCCGAGTCTGTCCTGGGCAGCCAGGCACAGGCCTTTGAGACCGCAGGCCGCACCCTGCACGAGGACAAAAATATTCGCCTGTGGACGCTGGACGAGGAGGTGCTGATCACCTCGCTCAAGACCAAGATGCACGTCATCAGCCCTGAGGTGGCCGAAGGCCTGCAGAAGGCGGTGACGCTGGCCGAACAGCAGTTCAAGGCCATGGTGATCTGGTCGGGTGACGAGCCCTTTTCTGCCGGCGCCGACTTGGAGTCCATGCTGCCGGCCTTCATGGCGGTGGGCGTGGCCGCGATCGAGGATGCCGAGGGCTTTTTGCAGCAGACGATGCTGCGCATTCGCTACGCCGGCGTCCCAGTGGTCAGCGCCATTCGTGGCCTGGCGCTGGGCGGTGGTTGCGAACTCGCCATCCACTCGGCGCGCCGTGTCGCGGCGATGGAAAGCTACATCGGCCTGGTGGAAGTGGGCGTGGGTCTGGTACCGGGCGCCGGCGGCCTGGCCTACATTGCCCGCCGCGCCGCCGAGAACATGGCGCTGTCGGCACACAAGGACCTCACGCCCTTTTTGACCGACGGGTTCGCCGCAGCCGCCATGGCCAAGGTGGGCACCAGCGCCATCGAATCACGCCAACTCGGCTACCTGCTCGAATCGGACCTCATCGTTCCCAACAAGGACGAACTGCTGTGGGTCGCCCTGCGCGAGGCGGTGGCTCTGGCCGATGGCGGCTGGCGTGCGCCGCACCGCCGACCCTTCCCGGTGGGCGGTCGTGCGCTCAAGGCAACGCTCCAGGGCCAGTTGGTGAACATGCGCGACGGCGGCTTCATCAGCGCGCACGACTTCCGCATTGCCAGCCACATTGCCCATGTGCTGACGGGTGGCGATGTGGACCCCGGCACCCTGGTCACCGAGGAATACCTCATGACCCTCGAGCGCCAGGCCTTCTGCGCCCTGGTGGCACACCCGAAGACACAGGAACGCATCCTGGGCCTGCTGTCCACCGGCAAGCCTTTGCGCAATTGAAGGAGTCCGCCATGAGCAAACAGATCCAGGACGCCTACATCGTCGCCGCCACCCGCACACCCATCGGGCGTTCGCACCGGGGCTTCTTTCGCCAGACCCGCCCCGACGACCTGCTGGCCCACACCTTGCGCGCTGCCCTGGCCCAGGTGCCGGGGCTCGACCCGGCGGCGGTGGAAGACATCGTTTGTGGCTGCGCCATTCCCGAGGCCCAGCAGGGCCTGAACGTGGCGCGTGTGGCTGCCGTGCTGGCGGGGCTCCCGAAGTCGGTGGGCGGCGTCACCGTCAACCGCTTCTGCGCCTCGGGCCTGTCGGCGGTGCAGATGGCGGCCGACCGCATCCGGGTGGGAGAGGCCGAAGTCATGATCGCCGCTGGCGTCGAGAGCATGAGCATGGTGCCGATGATGGGCAATTCGCCCTCTCTGTCGCCCGCCATCTTCAAGGACCCCGACGACCTTGAGGCCTACGGCATCGCCTACGGCATGGGCCTCACCGCCGAGAAGGTGGCGCAGCAGTGGAAGGTCTCGCGCGAGGCGCAGGACCAGTTCGCCTACCAGTCGCACATGCGCGCGCTTGCCGCGATGAAGGCCGGCGAGTTCGACGCCGAAATCACCCCGGTGACGGTGGAGGAGCGCAGCGTCGACCTGGCCAGCGCCAAGGTGACTGTCACCCCGCGCACCGTGAACCTGGACGAGGGCGCCCGACCTGACACCACGCCCGAGGGCCTGGCCAAGCTCAAGACCGTGTTTGCCGCGCGCGGCAGCGTCACCGCCGGCAACAGCTCGCAGACCTCGGATGGTGCCGGTGCACTCATCTTGGCCAGCGAAGCTGCTGTCCGGCGCTTTGGCCTCACCCCGCTGGCGCGCTTTGTGAGTTACGCCAGCCGGGGCGTTCCGCCGCACATCATGGGCATCGGCCCGGTCGAAGCGATTCCCGCAGCGCTCAAGGCGGCGGGTCTCAAGCAAGACGCGCTGGACTGGATCGAGCTCAATGAAGCGTTTGCCGCGCAGTCGTTGGCGGTGATGAACACACTCGGCCTGGACCCCGCCAAGGTCAACCCCATGGGCGGTGCCATCGCCCTGGGTCACCCCCTGGGCGCCACCGGCGCGATCCGCGCGGCCACCGTGGTCCACGCGCTGCGCCGCAAGAACCTCCAGTACGGCATGGTCACCATGTGTGTCGGCATGGGGCAGGGGGCCGCCGGCATTTTCGAGCGGGTCTGAGGCCGCGCCATTGCGGCTGGCCCCGATACCTTTCACCACAACAAGCAGTCACGGAGATAACCTCATGAGCGACATCCTTGTCCACACCGAAGCGGGTGTGTGCACCCTGACCTTCAACCGTCCCGAGCGCAAGAACTCCATCACCGCCGCCATGTACGCCACGCTGGCCGACGCGCTGGAAGCGGCTGCCGTAGACCCCACGGTGCGTGTGGCGGTGTTCCAGGGCAGCGAGACCATCTTCTCCGCCGGCAACGACATCGGCGACTTTCTGAACAACAAACCCGGTGGCGAGGACGCGCCGGTATTTCGCTTCATGCGCGCCCAGGCCATGTTCCCCAAGCCCTTGCTGGCCGCGGTGTGCGGACCGGCGGTCGGCATCGGCACCACGCTCCTGTTTCACTGCGACCTGGTGTACGCAGGCGACAACGCAGCTTTCTCCATGCCCTTCGTCAACCTGGGCCTGTGCGCCGAAAACGGCTCCAGCCTGCTGGCGCCGCGTCTGTTTGGTTACCAGCGCGCGGCCGAGGCGCTGCTGCTCGGGGAGCCCTTCATGGCCGAGGCGGCCCTCGAGGTGGGCCTGGTCAATCGCGTGGTGCCGCCTTCTGAAGCCAACGCCCTGGCCCAGGCGCAGGCCCGCAAGCTCGCAGCCAAGCCGCTGTCGGCCCTGGTCGAAACCAAGCGCCTGATGAAGCAGGGCTCGCAAGCCGAGGTGATGGCCCGCATCCGCGAAGAGGGTGAGAGCTTTCGTCGCATGCTCGGTGAGCCGGCGGCGCGCGAGGCCTTTACCGCCTTCATGGAAAAGCGCAGGCCTGATTTCTCGAAGGTTTGAGCGCCGGGCTCAGCGCCGCTTCGACGGCCCGCGGTCCGTCATCAACTGCCAAGCCACCAGAAACATGGCGGCAATCACCGGCCCGATGACGAAGCCGTTGATACCGAACACCGCGATTCCGCCCAGCGTGGCCACCAGAATCAGGTAGTCGGGCAGTTCGGTGCTCTTGCCCACCAGGATCGGGCGCAGCAGGTTGTCCACCAAGCCGATCACGCCCACGCCCCAGACGGCGAGGCCAATGGCCGAGGCCACCTGGCCGGTGAGGAGCATATAGGCCGCCACCGGCCCCCAGACCAGCGCCGCCCCGACGGCCGGCAGCAGGGAAAGCAGCGCCATCAGCGTGCCCCAGAGCAGGGCCGCGGGCAGTCCCAGAACCGCGAAGGCGATGCCGCCCAGCAGGCCCTGCACCAGCGAGATGACGATATTGCCCTTGACGGTGGCGCGCACCACGGTGACGAACTGGCCGAGAAGGCGATCGGTGTGCAGCGGATCGAGCGGGATCGAGCGGGCAATGCGGCCTGACAGCGCATGGCCGTCCCGCAGCAGGAAAAACAGCAGGTACACCATGATCGCCAGCGCCACGAGGAAGTCGAGCGTGTTTTGACCCAGCCCCAGCAGGTGGGTGGTGATGAACTGGCCACTGCCCGCCAGCAGCGTGGTGAGCTGCGCCTGCAAGGCCGCGAGGTTGACGATCCCCAGCCGATCGAGCACGGCTCTCGCCCAGGCCGGCAGCACGTCGATCACTTGCTGCAGGTAAACGGCGAAATTGATTTCCCCGCTGCGTACCCGCTGGACTGCCGCAGCCGCCTCTTGCACCACCGCGACGCCCACCAGCACCATCGGCAGGATGACGATGGCCACGATCAGGCCCAGGGTGAGCAGGGCGGCGAGCGTCGGCCTTGACCCCACCTGGCCCCGCACCCGCGCGTGCAGCGGCTCGAAGACGATGGCGATGAAAACGGCCCACAGCACCGCCCCCATGAAGGGCAAGAGGATGAGGGCAAAGCCGACGCCCAGCAGGGCCACCAGCAGTGCCAGCGTGCGGTCCGGGCTCGGGGGCTGGTGCGCGCTCATGTGTAGGCCTCCGCAGGCAGCGGACGCGGGCGGCCGGTTTCATCAATCGCCACGTAGGTGAGAAAAGCCTCAGTCACTTTGGTCACGCGCCCGCCGTAGGCGTGCAGGCGTTCGGCGAAGACCTGCACCTTCACCGTGATGGAGGTACGGCCCACACGGGTGATGACGGCGAAGAAGGACAGGAGGTCGCCGACCTTGACTGGCTGTTTGAAGATGAACTCGTTGACCGCCACCGTCGCCATGCGCCCGCCCACCTTGCGCGCCGGCAGCACCGCGCCGGCCATGTCGACCTGCGCCATCACCCAGCCGCCGAAGATGTCGCCATTGGCGTTGGTGTCCGAAGGCATGGGGATCACCTTGAGCACCAGCTCCTGGTCGGCCGGCATGGTTTCGTGGGGGGCATCGGACATGGGCACAATCTCCGCTCGGACCTCAGAGCGGACATTGTCTCCCATGCGCCACGCCGGCAACGCACAACCCCTTCCTTCTCCCACCCTCCCGGGCGCGCCCCGAACTGACTGGGCCACCCTGCGTCGCCTGGCGCCCTACCTGCTGGAATACCGCTGGCGGGTGCTGGCGGCCCTGGTCTTCATGGTCGGCGCCAAGCTGGCCAATGTGGGGGTGCCGGTCATCCTCAAGGAGATGGTCGACGCGATGACGCCGCGCCTGGGTCCTGCGGCAGCGCCCCTGCTGGTGCCCGCCAGCCTTCTCCTGGCCTACGGGCTGCTGCGGCTGTCGACCTCCCTCTTCACCGAGCTGCGCGAGCTGGTCTTTGCCAAAGCTACCCACGGGGCGGCGCGCAGCATTGCCCTGCGCACCTTCGAGCACCTGCACGCACTCAGCCTGCGCTTTCACCTGGAGCGCCAGACGGGCGGCATGACCCGCGACATCGAGCGCGGGGTGCGCGGCATCGAGTC
>CANFQF010000122.1 GCA_947449025.1 Comamonadaceae bacterium | reverse complement strand
GGGTGCCGGCGTCGGTTTCCGACAACGGCGGGCACCCCCATGGGTATGACAGGTTGGACTCCCGCCGGGTTACTGTTAGCATTAACTGAATTCTTAAGTATCTTGCAGTTCTTGGGGGGTAATGCTCCCATCCTCTTGGAGATTCGTTTGCAGTCTTTCTCGTCCTGGTTTGGCTCCCAGCCGGCACCCCTGCTGGGCATGGATATCGGCTCATCCGGTATCCGGCTAGCCGAGTTGGGGCTCGGCAGGGACGGGCAGTTGGCGCTGGAGCACTGCGCATTCGAGCCGATTGACCGCGACTGGATCGTCGACGGCACCATCGAGAAATTCGATCCTGTGGCGGATGCCCTGCGTCGGGTGGTCAAGCGCAGCGGCACCCGCACCCGTCTGGCCGCCATGGCGCTCCCCACCTCGGCGGTCATCACCCGCAAGATCATCCTGCCGGCCGGCCTTCCCGATGCCGAACTCGAGGCCCAGGTCGAGATCGAAGCCAACCAGTACATCCCGTTCTCTCTGGACGAGGTCAGCCTCGACTTCTGCGTCGTCGGGCCGGCGCCCTCGGGCGCTCAGGAGGTCGAGGTTCTGATCGCTGCCTCCCGGCGCGAAAAGGTCCAGGACAGGCAGGGGCTGGCTGAGGCGGCAGGGCTCAAGCCGGTGATCGTCGATGTCGAGTCCTTTGCCGCCCGCATGGCCGCAGGCCGGCTGGTCGACGCCCTGCCCCTGGGGCGCTCCGACGCGCTGGTCGCTCTCTTCGAAATCGGCGACCTGGCCACCAGCCTGCAGGTGCTCAAGGGCACCGAGGTCGTTTACGAGCGTGACCAGCCCTTTGGCAGCTTCCAGTTGATCCAACACATCGTTCGTCAGTACGGCCTCGCGGCCGACGAGGCCGAACAGCGCCTGCGCAGCGGCGAACTACCGGAAGACTTCGACACCCAGGTGCAGCGCCCCTTCGTCGACGGTTTGGCCCAGGATCTGGCGCGGGCGCTGCAATTCTTTTTCACCAGCACGCCCCACAACAAGGTCGACCACCTGCTGCTGGCGGGTGCCGCTGCCGCCCTGCCAGGGCTGACCGCGGCCGTGTCGGCTCACAGCTCTTTCCCCAGCAGCGTGGCCGACCCCTTCCAGGGTATGCAGATCGCCACGACCGTCCGCGAGCGACGTTTGCAGCGGGAAGCACCGGGCTACCTGGTGGCCTGTGGCCTGGCCATGCGGAGGTTCGCCAGGTGATCCTGATCAACCTCCTGCCTCACCGCGAGGCCGCGCGCCGACAGCGGCGTGAATCCTTCTACCTGATGCTGGGGGCCGCCCTGGCGGCCGGTCTGGTGCTGGCCGGCGGGCTGTACCTCTGGGGCGTGGGCCAAGCGGCCCGCCAGGAAGCCCGCAATCTGTTGCTGCGTGACGAGATCTCCCGGCTCGAGAAGCAGATCAAGGACATCGCCTCGCTGCAGTCCGACATCGCCGCCTTGCGTGCCCGCCAGCAGGCGGTCGAGAACCTGCAGGCCGATCGCAACATTCCGGTCCACCTTCTCAATGAGCTCACCCGTCTGCTGCCCGAAGGGATCTATCTCACCGGCCTCAAGCAGGACGGCCAGACGGTTCTTTTGACCGGCGTGGCCCAGTCCAACGAGCGCGTCTCCGAGTTGCTGCGCAACCTGAGCCATGACAGTGGGTGGTTGAGCCGCCCCGAACTGGGTGAAATCGTGGCCAGCACCATCACACTGGCGCCACGCGAGCAGCGGCGGATCGCCAACTTCACGATGCGGGTCACGGTCAGCCGTGCCGGCGATGCACGCTTGCCCGCCGGTGCCGCCTCGGGGCCCGCAGGCGCTTCGCCTGCCCCTGGCGCCGCCGCCTCTTCGCGAGCCAGCGGGCCTGCTGCTGTGGCATCCAACCGTCCCTGATACACCCATGCCCCAACGCCCGACTGCCCCTGTTGTTGCTGCGCAGCCTTCGCGCTGGAGCCGGCTGCAGGCCGAGTTCCGTGGCCTGGACACCCGCGACCCGTCCACCTGGCCGCTGCTGCCCCGGCTGGCCCTGTGTGCGGCCATGGCGGGTTTGATTGTTCTGGGCCTGTGGATGGCCCTGCTCCGAGGCAACCAGGATGCACTCCAGGCCCAGGCGGATCAGGAGGAACAGCTCAAGGTCGACTACGTGCGCAAGCTGACCCAGGCGGTCAACCTGGAGGCCCTGCGCAAACAGCGTGAGCAGGTGCTGGGGCAGGTCAGCCAGCTCGAAAAGCAATTGCCCGGACGGGCCGAGATGGATGCCCTTCTGTCGGATATCAACCAGGCCGGCTTGGGGCGCAGCCTGGCTTTCGAACTGTTCCGACCGGGCGTGGTCAGCGTGCGTGACTACTACGCCGAGCAACCCATCGCCCTGAAGGTGGTCGGTCGCTATCACGACATCGGCGCCTTCGCGGGCGACATCGCCAATCTGTCGCGCATCGTGACACTCAACAACATCATCATCTCCCCAGGCCGTGATGGCCTGCTGGTGATGGAGGCGACGGCCAAAACCTTCCGCTACCTCGACCCCGAGGAGGTGGCGGCCCAGCGACGCAACCCGGCCTCGGCGCCGAAGACCACGGGAGGCCGGCCGTGACGCGCCCCACTTGCTCCCTGTGGACCGCCTGGGCAAGCCGGCTGGGTCTGGCCCTGCTCCTGGGCTCGGCCCTGGCCGGATGCGGCCAGTCGGGACGGGACGACATGCAGGACTGGATGACCCAGCAAAGGGCCGGCCTTCGCCCGCGCATCGAAGCCATTGCCGAGCCGACACCGTTCGTGCCGCAGGCCTATCTCCAGGCCAGCGCCATCGATCCCTTCAGCCAGCAAAAGCTCGCTTCCGCCTTGCGCCGCGACGCCACCGTGGCTGCTTCCCAGTCCACCCTGCTGGCCCCGGAACTCAAGCGCCGCAAGGAGGCTCTGGAGAGCTATCCCCTGGACGCCATGGCCATGGTGGGCAGTCTGCTCAAGCAGGGGCGACCGATCGCCCTGATCAAGGTCGATAACCAGCTGTACCAAGCATCGGTGGGTCAGTATCTGGGCCAGAACTACGGCAGGATCCTGCGCATCGGCGAGACCGAGGTCCAGCTCCGCGAAATTGTCCGTGATCCGGCAGGCAATTGGGTCGAGCGTCCTGCGACCCTGCAGCTGCAAGAAAGAGCCAAATGAAGCAATGCGCATCTCTCGCCCGCGCGCTCCGCGGCCTGCCCGTGCTGGCGGCCCTCCTCGTTTTTCCGGTCCTGCCGGGCCTGGCCCAGACCCCGGCTGCGTCGGCGTCTGCTCCCGCACCCACGTCCACGCCGGCACCCGCACCCGCCCGCGGTCCCTCGGCTGTTACCCAAGACGTGGAGGTGCAATCGATATCCGCCCTGGCCCAGGGGGGCGCCGAGGTCTTACGTGTCGAACTGTCCCGACCGTTGGCCGCATTGCCCAATGGCTTCGCCATCCAGTCTCCGGCCCGAATCGCCCTCGACCTGCCTGGCGTGCGCAGCGTGCTCGACAAGCCGACGGTGGTCCTCAATCAGGGCAACCTGCGCTCGGTATCGGTGGTGGAGGCGGGTGACCGCACCCGCCTGGTGCTCAACCTTCGGTCCCAGGTCCCCTACAAGACCCAGCTCGACGGCCGCAACTTGCTGGTGTTCCTCGAGCCCGCCGGCGCGGCGGTCACCTCGCCGGTAGCGCCTCCCAACCCTGTCCTGTTCGCCGAAAGCCGAAACTCCGACAACCTGCCCCTGCGCGACCTCGACTTCCGCCGTGGCTCGGGCAGTGCCGGTCGGGTGGTGGTCGAGTTGGGCAGCCCCCAGGTCGGCGTCGACATTCGCCAGCAGGGGCAGAGCCTGGTGGTGGAGTTTCTCAAGTCCACACTGCCCGAGGGCCTGCGCCGGCGGCTGGATGTCTCCGACTTTGGCACTCCAGTGCAGACCATCACCACGACCACGGTGGGTGACCGGGTGCGCATGGTGATCGAGCCACGTGGCCCCTGGGAGCACAGTGCCTATCAAAGCGACAGCCAGTTCGTCGTCGAGCTGCGCACGCCGCGGGCCGACCCGTCGCGGGTGACTCAGGGCCCGGGATTTACTGGCGAGAAGATCACCCTCAATTTCCAGAGCATCGAGGTGCGCCAGCTGCTGCAGGTGATCGCCGACTTCACCAACTTCAACGTGGTGACGTCCGACTCGGTGACCGGCAGCCTCACCCTGCGCCTCAAGGACGTGCCCTGGGACCAGGCGCTCGACATCATCTTGCAGTCCAAAGGACTGGGCCAGCGCCGCTCCGGCAACGTGCTCTGGGTCGCGCCCAAAGATGAACTTGCGGTCCGCGAAAAACAGGACCGTGATGCCCTCAATGCGCGCCAGAACGAAGAGCCGGTTCGGACACAGCCGTTCCAACTCAATTACGCCAAGGCCAAGACCATCACCGAGCAGTTGATGTCGGGCCCGCCGGCCAACCGGGTCCTCAGCCCGCGCGGCAGTGCGATTTCCGAAGAACGCACCAATCAGGTCTTCGTCACCGACATCCCGGCCCGGCTCGAGCAGGTACAGGCCCTCATTGCACGCCTGGATGTCGCGGTGCGTCAGGTGCTGATCGAAGCGCGCATCGTCGAGGCCTCTGACACCTTCGGCAAGTCTCTGGGTGTGCGCCTGGGCGGTAGCGACCAGGGCCGCCCGTCGGGTGTCCGCATTGGCGACACCAACAACCGGATCACCTATGGCGGTACCTATGCAGGCTTGACCGGCAGCACCCGCGAGACCGCTACGGCGCTGGACAACGTGAACACCAATTTCGTCAATCTGCCGGCGGTGGGGATCGGTGGTTTCAGCGCGCCGAGCTTCGCGATCTCGCTGTTCAATGCGTCCGCCAATCGGTTTCTGAATCTGGAGCTGTCCGCTCTGGAGGCCGACGGCAAGGGCAAGCTGGTGTCGAGCCCGCGCATCGTCACCGCTGACCAGACCAAGGCCCTGATCGAGCAGGGCACCGAGTTCCCCTACCAGCAGGCCACAGCCAGCGGCGCGACCGCGGTCGCCTTCCGCCGCGCCACGCTGAAGCTGGAGGTCACCCCCCAAATCACCCCCGAGGGCAACATCATTTTGGACCTCGACGTGAGCAAAGACAGCCGAGGTGAAACCACGACCGCAGGCATCGCGATCAACACCAAGCACATCCGGACCCAGGTCCTGGTGGAAAATGGCGGAACGGTGGTGATTGGTGGCATTTTTGAGTTGACGGAGACCGAGAGTGAGGCGCGGGTTCCAATGCTGAGCGATTTGCCCGGTGTTGGCGTCTTGTTCCGCAATCGGCAACGAACGGCGAACAAGCAGGAAATGCTGGTTTTCATCACCCCCAAGATGATCACCGACCGGGTTGCGGAGCGGTGATCCGCTCCTAGTCCCTTTGTTTCTGAACCGTTTGAATTCTTCTTCTCCCAGTGCATTGCCGGCCGATCTTGCGGCCCATCGAACAGACCAGGCCCCCGTCGCCGCCACCGACCCCGCAGCTGCGGCCGGGGCAGCGGGGCGGCCGATCGCGCTCGTGGGCATGCCCGGCTCCGGCAAGAGCACCGTGGGCAAGTTGCTGGCCCGCCGGCTCGGCCTGCCCTTTGCCGACTCCGACCATGTGCTCGAGCAGCGCATGGGGTGTCCCATCCGCACCTACTTCGAGCAGCAAGGTGAGGAGCGCTTCCGCGACCTCGAGCAGGCGGTGATCGCCGAGCTGAGCGCCAGCCCCGGGGTGCTGGCGACTGGCGGCGGTGCGGTGCTGCGTGAGGCCAACCGGCGCCAACTGCATGCGCACACCTATGTGATTTATCTGCGCTCCTCGCCAGACCAGGTGTTCCAGCGGGTGCGTCACGACCGCAAGCGCCCCTTGCTGCAGGTCGACGATCCGCTGGCACGCCTGAAGGCCCTGCATGCCCAGCGGGACCCGCTCTATCGGGAAACCGCCCACCTCACGATGGACACAGGCCGACCCAGCCTGCAAACCCTGGTCAACATGATCGTCATGCAGCTCGAGCTGTCCGGCCTGAGCGGCGACGGCGCCTGAGGGTCAATCGCTTCGTCGGCAGGGGCAGGGCCTGACCACGGCGGCTCGCCCGCAGATGGCCGGGCCTTACACTTGTCCGCATGACAGCGCGTGCCATTGACCAAGAAGTCCGCATCGACCTCGGCGACCGTAGCTACCCCATCGTCATCGGCGAGGGGCTGCTGGCCCGCATTGCCGAATTCGACCTGCCCAAGGGGCACTCCGCCCTCATCGTGACCAACACCACGGTCGGGCCGCTGTATGCCGGCGCCCTGTCCCAGGCCCTGGCCACCCGCTATCCGCAGGTCCATGTGCTGGAACTGCCCGACGGAGAGCAGCACAAGACCTGGGACAGCCTCAACCTCATTTTTGACGCCCTGCTCGGCCGCGGCAGCGACCGCAAGACGGTGCTCTTTGCGCTGGGCGGTGGCGTGGTGGGCGACATGACCGGCTTTGCCGCCGCCTGCTACATGCGTGGCGTGCCCTTTGTGCAGCTGCCTACCACCTTGCTTGCGCAGGTGGACTCCTCGGTGGGCGGCAAGACTGCCATCAACCACCCGCTGGGCAAGAACATGATTGGCGCCTTCTACCAGCCGCAACTGGTGCTGTGCGATCTGGACACCCTCGCCACCCTGCCCGAGCGCGAGATGTCGGCTGGCCTGGCCGAGATCATCAAGTACGGACCGATTTTTGACCTGGACTTTCTCGACTGGGTCCAAGCCCACCTGCCCGCCTTGCGCGCGTGTGACCCGCAGGCCCTGGCCTACGCGGTGCGCCGCAGTTGCGAGATCAAGGCCGAGGTCGTGGGCCAGGACGAGCGCGAGTCTGGCCTGCGTGCCATCCTCAATTTCGGCCACACCTTCGGCCACGCGATCGAGGCGGGCCTCGGCTATGGCGAATGGCTGCACGGCGAGGCGGTGGGTTGCGGCATGGTCATGGCCCTGCAGCTCTCGCTGGAGATGGGCGGCGTGGACGCCGCCTTTGTGGACCGCTGCACCCGGCTGATCGCCGACGCAGGCCTGCCGACCCGGGGTCCGGCGCTGGGCGCTGACCGCTACCTGGATCTGATGCGTCTGGACAAGAAGTCCGAGGCCGGCGAGATCCGCTTCGTGCTGATCGACCCGCCCGGGCGCGCGACGGTCCGTCCGGCCCCCGACGCCGTGGTGCGCGGCGTGATCGCGCGCTGCTGCTGAAGGGGACGACGCCCGCCATGGCCCTGGCCCCCTACGCCAGCGACCCGACGCGTTCACGTGGCCGTCGCTTCGAGGAAGCGCCCACACCGCACCGCTCGGCCTTCCAGCGGGACCGCGACCGCATCGTTCACTCCACCGCCTTCCGTCGCCTGGTCTACAAAACCCAGGTCTTCCTCAACCACGAGGGCGATCTGTTCCGCACCCGGCTGACCCATTCTCTCGAGGTCGCTCAGCTCGGCCGCTCGATCGCCCGGCCCCTGGGGCTCGACGAGGACCTGGTCGAGGCGATCGCCCTCGCCCATGACCTGGGCCATACGCCTTTCGGCCATGCCGGTCAGGACGCGCTCGACGAATGCATGGGCCCCTACGGCGGTTTCGAACACAACCTGCAGAGCCTGCGGGTGGTCGACCAGCTGGAAGAACGCTACCCGCGTTTCGATGGTCTCAACCTCAGCTTCGAGACCCGCGAGGGCATCCTCAAGCACTGCTCACATGCCAACGCCGAGCGCCTGGAGGCGCGTGAGCCCGGTGGCGTGGGGCGGCGCTTCCTGGACCGCACCCAGCCCAGCCTGGAGGCCCAGCTGTGCAACCTCGCCGACGAAATTGCCTACAACGCCCACGACGTCGATGACGGCCTGCGATCGGGCCTGATCACGAGGGAGCAACTCGAGTTGGTGCCCTTGTTCGAGGGCTATCTGCGTGAGGTGGTGCGCGCGCATCCCACGCTCGCCGGCCGCCGCCTGGCCTATGAAGTCATTCGGCTGATGCTCAGCGCTCAGGTGCATGACGTCATCGACACCACGGGCCAGGCCTTGCGAGACGAGGCGCCACGCGATGCCGATGCGGTGCGCGCCACCAGTCCCCTGGTGCGCTTTTCCTTGGAGATGCGACGCGGCTCGACCGAGCTCAAGCGATTTCTTTTTCAAAATTTGTATCGCCACCCGCAGGTGGTCGAGACCACCGGCTTGGCCAAGCAGGTGGTGCGCGAGCTCTTTGCCGCCTACCTGGCCTGTCCCACCGACATGCCGGCCGCTTACGCGGCGCAGGACGACCTGCCACGTGCCATTGCCGACTACATCGCCGGCATGACCGACCGCTTCGCCGGGCGCGAACATGAGCGCCTGACCGGCAAGCGCCTGCTGGCGACATGAGCTTCGACCGCGCTTTCCTCGTCTTCGCCGCCGGTGTGACCGCGGCCATCCACGTCGGCAAGCTGCCACCGGCGCTTCCGGTGCTGCAGGCCGAGCTGGGCATGACGCTGGTGCAGGGCGGCTTCCTGCTGTCGATGGTGCAACTGGCCGCCGTCGGCCTGGGCCTGGCCGTGGGTCTGGCTGCGGACGGCCTCGGCCTGCGTCGGGTGATGGCGGGCGGCCTGGCCCTGCTGGCGGTGGCGAGTGCCTTGGGTGGCTTCGTGCGCGACCCGGCGGCCCTGCTGGTGTTGCGTGCCACCGAGGGCGTGGGCTTTTTGCTGGCGGCTACGGCCGGCCCCAGCCTGATCCGGCGCCTGGTGCCACCTGCGCGTCTGGCGTCGCGCCTTGGTTTATGGGGTGCCTACATGCCTCTGGGCACCTCGCTCGCGCTGCTGGCGGGCCCGCTGTGGATGGCGGCCTATGGCTGGCCCGCCTGGTGGTGGCTCACCGGCGCGCTCTCGCTGGTCTTGGCCCTGGCCTTGGTGCTGTGGGTTCCGGCGGATCCCGCTCGGGGCGACGCTGTGGGACCCGGCGCCGCGACAGCGGCTCCCACCCCGACAGCAACTCCCTCAATCCCTGCGGCACCGTCCTGGCGGGCCCGCCTGCGCGAGACCTTGCGCGCGCCCGGGCCCTGGCTGGTGGCCCTGGCCTTTGCCGTCTACTCGAGCCAGTGGCTGT
The DNA here is from genome assembly GCA_947449025.1 of Comamonadaceae bacterium. Lineage (GTDB taxonomy): Bacteria > Pseudomonadota > Gammaproteobacteria > Burkholderiales > Burkholderiaceae_C > Ramlibacter. Next base: position 1,613 of record CANFQF010000122.1, on the reverse strand, counting down.
CGGTCATTGGCTTTTTGCCTACCGTCTACGCGCAGGCAGGTCTGGCCCCTTCTGCTGCGGGTTTTGCCAGTGCCATCGTGGCCGCAATGAACATGGTGGGCAATATCGCCTCGGGCCGTTTGCTGCAGCGGGGCGTTGCGCCACAAAGGCTGCTGCGGGTGGGCTTTGGTGCCATGGCCTTGGGGGCGGTGGGTCTGTATTCGCCCTTGTGGCCAGTTGGGACGCCCGCCCTCGTCGGGCCCTTTGTCTCGGTGCTGCTTTTTTCCGCCTTGGGCGGCTTGGTACCGGGCACCTTGTTCTCGCAGGCGGTGCGGCTCGCGCCCTCACCAGGCACGGTGTCCACCACCGTGGGCTGGATGCAGCAATGGTCGTCCTTTGGCCAGTTCGCCGGGCCGCCCCTGGTCGCCTGGGTGGCCAGCCAGGTGGGGGGCTGGCAATGGAGCTGGAGCGTCACTGGGCTGTGCGCCGTGATCGGCCTTTGGCTGGCTGGCCGCATCGGGCGCGCGCGTGGCGTCGGGCCATGATCGCTCTCGCCTCGGAAGAGGCGCGTCACCGGCCAGTTTCTAGAATCAACCCCATGCATCCCGACGACGACCTGGCCATCTCGCGCACCCGGCGCTGGCTCGAACACGCGGTGGTCGGCCTGAACCTGTGCCCCTTCGCCAAGGCGGTCATGGCCAAGGGGCAGGTGCATTTCGCAGTGACAGGCGCAACCGGCTGGGATGATTTGCTCGCGGCGCTTGAACAGGAAGTGGACTCGCTGCTCGCCAGCACCCCCGAGCAGCGCGACACCAGCTTGCTCATCGCGCCACTGGCTCTACCGGACTTCTTCGAGTTCAACGGCTTCATGGGCGAGGCCGAGCGCCTGCTGGCCCGGCGCGAGCTGGAGGGGGTGCTGCAACTGGCGCATTTCCATCCGCAGTTCGAATTTGCCGGCGCCGACCCGGACGACATCGCCCACTTCACCAACCGCTCGCCCTACCCGACGCTGCACCTGCTACGCGCCGATAGCATCACCCGCGCGGTGCAGGCCTTTCCCGATGCCAGCGCCATCTACAACACCAATATCGCCACCTTGCGCCGCATGGGCCCTGAGGGCTGGGCGCGACTGAGCCAGGAATGGGCATGAAGCCGAAAAAGCAAGACGCGGTACCCGCGCTTCCCGAGTTGCGGCCCGGCCAGTCGGTCGAGCTGCTCAAGGAGCTGCATATCCTCACCCGCGAGGGCAAACTCAATCAGGACTCCCGGCGCAAACTCAAGCAGGTCTATCACCTCTACCAGTTCATCGAGAAGCTGCTGGAGGAGGTGCCTGCCGCTGACGGTCATCCCACCATCGTCGACCATGGTGCTGGAAAGTCCTACCTGGGCTTCATCCTCTATGACCTGTTCCTCCAGCCGCGCGGTATCGGCCAGGTTTTCGGCGTCGAGACCCGGCCCGACTTGGTGCAGCGCTCCCAGGAACTGGCCGCCCGCCTGGGCTTTGCAGGCATGCACTTTTTGCACCTGAGTGCTGCGCAGGCGGTGGACTCGCCGGCCCTGCCGCAGCGCATCGACATGGTCACCGCGCTGCACGCCTGCGACACCGCCACCGACGACGCGATCGACTTCGGCCT
>CANFQF010000121.1 GCA_947449025.1 Comamonadaceae bacterium | reverse complement strand
CGCCCCCTCTTGCGCGTGACGCTGCCGCTCAGGCCACGCCGGGGGAAGCGACCGCAGTCTGCGGGTTAGCGCCCGCTTCCAGCCGCTGCGCCAGCGCCTCGACCTGGTCCACGGGCATGGCCTTCGCATAGAGCCAGCCCTGGGCGCGGATGCACCCCATCCCGAGCAGGGCGTCGCGCTGCGACTCGGTCTCCACCCCCTCGGCGGTCACTTCAAAGTTGAGCGTGCGGGCCAGCTGGATCACGAGGCGGGCGATCTTGCCCTGGCGGTCCACTTCCAGCCCGGCCACGAAGGAGCGGTCGATTTTGAGACGGCTGATGGGGAACTGGGTCAGGCGGCCCAGCGACGAGTAGCCAGTCCCGAAGTCATCGATCACCACCTGCACGCCCATCGCGGTCAGGGCCTGCAACTGGCCCAGCAGGTAGGCCTCGCCGGAGGCGATCTGGCTCTCGGTGAGTTCGATCTCCAGGCCATCGACCACCGTCGGCTGGACGAGCCTGCGACCCTGCAAGTAGTCGAGCAGGCGCGAGCCCAGCAAGGCCTGTGGCGCGACGTTGAATGCCACATGGGCTGCCGGAAAACGGGTCCGCAAACGCGGCTTGTCGCGCAGCACGATCTCCATCACCAGCAGGCTGAGGGCGTCGAGCAGGTGCGCCTCCTCCGCGATGGGCACAAACTCCGCGGGCGAGACCATGCCGAGTTCGGCGTCACGCCAGCGTGCCAGCGCCTCGAAGCCGATCACCTGACCGCTGCGCATATCGACCTCGGGCTGGTAATGCACTTCGATCACCCGCTCCTGGATGGCCTGGGCCAGCCGTGTCTGGATCAGGCGGCGTCGGTAGGCCCGCTCGCCGAGCGCGGCGTCGAACCAGGCCAGGGTGCCACGCTGGCGCTGCTTGGCCTCGTTCATGGCCACGTCGGCGCAGATCATGAGGGTCTGCCAGTCATTACCGTCCTGCGGGTAGCGGCTCAGGCCGATCGTGGCACTCACCGCGAGCTTGCCGGTCGGAAGGGTGACCTGGAGCGGGTTGATCCGCTCCAGGATGCGCTGCAGGTAATCAGCGCTCTCCGGCCCCGGCAGGTCGACCACCGCGATGAATTCGTCGCCCGAGCGCCGGCACAGCAAATGCCCGCGGGGCAAGGTGCTGCGCAGATGGGCGGCCAGGCTTTTGATGACCAGGTCGCCCACCTCATGGCCGTAGTTGTCATTGACGAACTTGAGCTGGTCCATGTCGAAGAACAAGACCGCGAAGGTCTGGCGCCCGCCTGCTGCGCGCGTCAGCAAGGCCTGCACCTCGTCGGACATGCGGCGAAAGTTCGGCAGGCCGGTGAGGCCGTCCCGATAGGCCAGGTCGCGCAGCTGGTTCTCGGCCGCTTTGAGTCGGCTCACGTCGGTGATGATGGTGACGTTGCCCTGGGCGACGCCATCGGCGTCGCGAATGCGAGAGATGGACACCGTGGTCGGAATGACCCGGCCGTTGCGGGCCAGGAAGCTGGTCTCGCCGCTCCAGCGCCCGTCCTGATCGAGCGACTGGGCCATGGCGCGGCTGGTGTCGTCCCGCCCCACGCTGCGATAGAGCGTGCCCGCCTGCTTGCCCAGCAGCTCTACGCGCAGGTAGCCGGTCATGGCGCTCAGAGCGGGGTTCACGTCGACGATGGCGCCTTTGTTGTCGGTCACCAAAATGCCTTCGGCCGAGGTGGAGAAGACCACCGAAGTCTTGCGAAGCTCATCGGTCAGCTGCTTTTGCTGGCCCAGCATGGCGGTGAGGGCGTCGGTCACCTCGGACAGCTCATCGCGCTGTCCGTCTTCATCGGTTCCGACGGCGGTCATCGGCTCGCCCGCCAGCAGCCGCTGGCAATCGAGCAGCAGTTGCTCGTAGCGGCGCGTGGTGGTGGCGGCAAAGCGCCGCGACCAGGCGACCACGCTGCGGATCGACCACCAGCCCATGGCGCCGATGACAGCGACCGTCCCCAGCAAGACACCCAGGGCTTCGTAGATATCCTCGCCAATCCAGATGCGCAGGGGCAGCTTCATGCCGGCGACGTCGACCAGCCCTTCGCCTGAAGCCGTCATTCGCCCGCCGGAGCGGGGCTCGGGAAACAAGGGGCTGTCACCGAGCGCAAAGGCGAGTTGAAGATCGGGGGCCAGGCGCAGGTCGCGCAGGAGGATCAGAGCATCCATCGACACCACCAAAAATCCCACGGGCGACTGGGCCACCGGCGAAATCACCCGCCGCACCAGCATCAGGTGGGTGGTGCCGTCCGTATCCGGATGGACGGCCGCACCGTCGCGGCCCTCGAGCACGGCCGCCTTGACCTCTGGCAGATCCAGCAGCGGCTTTGAATCCACGCCCCCGGGCGCCAGGAAGAGCCGCCCCTTGTAATCGAGCAAGATAAGCCGGCGCTCGTTGCCCCGGTTGAATCGGGCCAATAGGGGCTCCAGATAGGCCTCCCGCCCAAAGCTGTCGGTCAGGCCGGTCCAGACCACCGGCGCGGTGGCCAGGGCCTGCATCTCGACGCTGGTGTTGGTCAGCTCGGTGCCGATCTTGGTGAGGACCAGGTCCCGCTGGTGGTTGATGTTGGTGCGCCAGTAGACCCCGCCCGCCGCCACCATGATCACCATGACCACTGAGGTGATCAGGATGACATAGGTGCGCATGATGCGCACCAGTTGCAGGCTGATGCGCCGACGCAGCGAGGGCGGGCGCTCGCCGGCGCGCGCCTGCGGCAGATGGGCCGTGACAGGCGTGACAGGCGCGATAGGGGCAGGGCGCGCGGGGGGCGCTGGAGGCGCCGCCTGGCTCACTTGACCGGCACCAGGGCGCCGCCCTGCTCCATCCGCACGAACAGAACCTCACGCGGGGTCAGCGCGTCATGGCGTGTGGGAGTAAACGCCGGCTCGTAGCGCCGCACCGCGCCATCGAAAGCGGGCAGGCGCTCCAGCGCCTGGCGCAGGGCGTCGCCCTCGGTGCTGCCCGCCTTGTTGATGGCCAGGGCCAGCAAATGGGTCATATCGTAGCCATGGGCCGAGCCGACCGGGCTGGGGATGTCCTTGACCGAGGCGAACCCGCCCTCTTTCATGAGCGCCGCGGCCAGGCGCTGCGCAGCCGGGCGGCGGTTGTCGATGAAGGTGAAGGTCTGAATGATCTGCATATCCACCTTGGACAGCGCGTCGCCCACCAAGGTATGCAACACGCCGCCGGTAATGCCCCAGTGGGCGACGACCGGCAGACGTTGGGCGGCAGGCAGCTTGGCGATCTCGCCCAGCACCAGCGCGCCCTCGCGCTCGTTGGCAACCATGACCAGCGCCTTGGCGGTGGCCTGCTGGCAACCGGCCACATGGTCGGCAAAATTCGAATCGCCCCAGTTGTACCAGCGAACCGAGGCCAGCGTCACCCGCATGGCCGATGCGCGGCTGGCCAGCACCTTGTCGGCCGAGCGGCCCCAGGCCGTGTTGGGCAAGAGAATGCACAGGCGCGAGGCCTTGTAGGCATCGCGGGCGCGCTGCACCAGGGCCTCGACGCCCCAGCTGTCCTTAAGCGAAAGGCGAAACGCGAAGGGGAAGACCGGGTCGCCGTCGGTGATCTGGTCGGCCGAGCCCCACACGCTCACCAAAGGCACCTTGAGCCGGTTGGCCTCGGGGACCGACTCCACCGTGACCGGGCTGTACTTGCCCCCGAACACCGCCGTCATGCCGGGCCGGCCGGCCAGGTCGATGAAGTTGTCCTTGCCGCGAGCGGCCACGGCCTGGTTGTCGGTGGTGACCAGTTGCAATTGGCGGCCGCCCAGAACACCGCCGCGGGCGTTGATCTCGGCCATGGCCGCCCGCATACCGCGCTCGATGGCCTTGGGCGCGGTGTTGGTGGCGATGGAGTAGGCCTCGTCGAGACCGATCAGCACGGGCTCCGCGGAAAAAGCGGCAACCGGCAGGGTGGCGCCCAAGACCCAAGCCAGCGCGGCGATGCGCTGGTGAGCCAAGCGTCTAACCCTCTTGAATTCAAAAAACACGTGAAGGTTGATCTGCATATCGATCTCAGTTGGCCAAATGATTCGTCAAAAAGGCCGCCTCACGGCGACCTTCTGACGATGCGGAAGGAAAGTAGCTGAAGCTACCCCTCCGCTGGCTCAACGGATGAGCGAACAGGTCTGCGGGAAAAAACCGCCTGTTCGTCAATGCAGCGCCATGCAGCGCCGCTGAGTGCCGGCTAGCGGCCCATCTTGATGTCTTTGAACACCTGCTCGTAGTGACGCCGGTCTTCGGCCAGCGACCGGCGGAAGGCAGCCGGGTTTTCATAGCGAACCGCCAGGCCAGTGGCCGCCATCTTGGCTGCAAAATCCGGCGCGTTCAGCGTCTTCTCCAGGGCCAGCTCTAGCCGGCGTACCTCGGCCGGGGGCGTGCCCGCCGGGGCGAACAGGCCGAGCCAGCTGGTGAGCTTGAACCGGGGCATGGTTCTGCGCAGTGTGGGCAAGCTGCCGAAGGGTGCCTCCGAACGGCTCTCGGCCGTCGTCGCCAGGGGCATGACCTTGCTATTGCCAATTTGCGCCGAGGCGGAATTGGACATGTCGAACATGATGTCCAGGTGCCCACCCATCAGGTCTTGCAGCGCGGGCGCATTGCCTTTGTAGGGGACGAAGGTGACCGGCATCTGGCCGTACTGCATGAGCATCTGGCAGGCAATGGAGGGGGCGCCGCCGCCACCGCCGCAGCTCACGCCGCCTTGCTTGCTGCGGGCCCAGGTAACGAATTCATCCAGGTTGGCGGGTGATCGCCCACCACTCATCAAAAGCACCAGGCTGTACTCGGTGACCTTGGCCACAGGTTCCAAGGCGGTGAGCGGATCGAAGTCCAGCGAGGTGATGAGGTGGTTGTAGACCACCGTCGGGTTTGCCAGCAAGAGGGTGCTGCCGTCGGGCTTGGCCTGGGCCACGAACTGGATGGCAATGTTGGCGTCGGCGCCCGGCTTGTTGTCCACCAGCACCCGGTGCCCGAGCTCGGTGCTCAGTCGCTCGGCCAGCATGCGCCCGACGCCATCGGCTCCCGCTCCGGGCGGAAAGGGCACCACCAGAGAGAGCGTCTTGCGGGCGTTCGCTGCCGCGGCTGCCGGCTCCTGGGCCTGCGCAGGCGAGGCCTGAAAAATTCCGGTGACGGCCAAGAGCAGGGCCAGAGCGGAAGCCAAAGACGCGATCGACGGCATGGAAGCCATAGACGCTAATTTGCCCACGATACGCTTACTGGTTCGTTCCATGCCGATCACCCTTGTTTTCTGAGCGAATGCACAGCCCCGGCTGCCTCCATCAGGGCGGGCAACTCGGTGCGCACCAGCTTGCCATTGGGGTTGCGGGGCAAGGCATCGCAAAAGAAATATTCGGCTGGTGTCTTCTCGGCCAGCTTGCGCGATTGGCACAGCGCAAGGACTTGCTCGCGCGTCATCTGTGCGCTCGACTCCGACACCAGGGCGGCCACCAGCTTCTTGCCCAAGAGCGGGTCTGGCAGGGTGAAGACCGCGCTTTCCTTGATCAGGGGGTGGCTGTCAAGGGCGTTCTCCACCTGCTCGGGGAACATCTTCATCCCGGCAATGTTGATGCGGTCATCAGACCGCCCCTCGATCTGCAGCATGCCCTGGGCCGATAGACGTCCCAGGTCGCTGGTGTAGAACCAGCCGTCCTTGAATTTTTGCTTCGAACGCGCGTCGTCCAGGTGGTAGCCCGCTGGCATCAGCGGCACCTTGACCCGGATCTCGCCTTGCTCACCGGGGCCGAGCACGCGGTCTTGCTCGTCGACGACCTGAATCTCCACGCCAGGCAGGGCGGTGCCACAGTAACCCGGATGGTCCTGCAGCATCTGCGCGCTGGCCACGGTGATCACGCCTGTCTCGCTGGTGCCATACGGCAGCAGGACATGGGGCGTGAGCCGGGTCCGCGCGAGCTCGTGCAGGTGCTCGGACAGCGCGCCGCCGACGATGCGCAACTGGCGCAGCGAGGGGAAGGCCAACCCCTCCGGCGACGCTTCCGCTGCCAAAGGCTTGATGCCCGAGGGAACCAGGGAGGCATGGGTTACGCCATAGAGCCGAATCGTTTCTGCAAAGCTGCCAGTTGCTCCCTTGGCCGGGGAGAACACCACCACACCGCCAGCCAGCATCGCGGCAAAGGCCAGGATGTTGCCCAGGGTGAGGTGCAGGCTGCCCACCAGCAAGCGGGTGGCCGGATCGAAACCGACCGCAGTTCGCTCGAGGCGGCTCAGCCAGTTGGCGTGGGTATAGGCCACTGCGCTGGGCTCACCCGTGGTGCCCGAGGTCAAAGAGATGCGGCCCAGGCTCGAAGGGTCGGGCTGGGTCGGCAGCGGCTTGTCGGCAAAGCCGGCCTGCCCGGCGGCCAGCACCTGGTCGACCTGGAGAAACGTCATGCCGGCGTTGGGCGGCACGCGCGCCGGCAACACCTGCACCAGCACATGGCGCACGCCATAGCGGCTGATCAGGCGACGCCGGGCCACGGGCGCAGAGCGCGGGTGCAGCGGCAAGGAGGCCGCGCCCAATCGGGCGATGGCCAACATGCTCATGAGATGCAAGGGGGTATTGGGCAGGCCGACACCCACCACATCGCCGGCCTTGATGCCTTGGGCAAACAAGCCGGCTGCCAGCCCGTCCACCTGGGCCTGGAAGGTGCGACGTGTGAGCAGCTTGCCCTCAAAAATGATCGCGGGAGCAGTGGGATCCGCGGCCGCCAGCGCTTCGAACTTCTGGTTCAGGTTCATGCCACAGGCCCTCCGGCCTCGGCGGCAGCTGGCGGGGCCAGCATGGCTTTGGCCTTGTCCAGGTTCTCGCGCCAGGTGGCTTGTTGTCCACTGATTTCGAGCGAGCGCTCCATGGCCTCTACCGCGTCCTTGTAGCGCTTTTGCGCATAGAGGGCGGCGCCACGGAAATGGTGGGCGGCCGCATGGCCGGGCCGGGCGGCAATGAGTTGCTCGAAACAGGCCTGGGCCTCGGCCGGCTTGCCCTCTTGCAACAGGGCCATGCCTCTGGGGAAGAGGCCCGCATCCAACTTGGGCAGCGGCAGGGCCACCGGCTGGGGCGGGGTTTCCGCCAGCGCCAGATCGAGCGGCTCCAGATAAGCCTCGTAGCGCTTCCACTTGGCCTTCGAGGTGGTGTAGACCGGCTGGCGAACCTGCCAGACGCTGGCGGTCCGTACCGAGCGGTCCAGCTCCTGAAAGTTCAGCACGCCCTCCTCCCACGGCAGGTCAAGGTAGCCGATGATCTTGCGCGCCCAGCCCTCCACGTCCTCCACCAGGCTGTCGTAGTCCACCTCGAGGATCTGATCCGGGAACACTGCGTGCCAGTGGCGCATCAGGCGCTCATGGTCCACCAGTTGCTCGCCGATCCAGGACAGGTCGTAGGCAAAGCCCATGCCGCCGAACTTGGCCGCGTAGTCGATGAAAAAGTTCGACATGGCCACGTCGCGCGGATCGCGCTTCATGTGCAGGATCTTGGCGTTCGGAAAAATCAGCTTGATGAGGCCGATGTGCTCGAAGTTGTGCGGCAGCTTGTCGACGATGCGCTGGGCCTGCGGGTTGTGGTGCTGCAGTTCCTCCAGATGCTTTTGGGCAAAGCGCAGGGACTCTTCCTGGCTCATGTCGTCCACGCACTCGGGGTACTCGCGGCGCGTGCCCAGACGGCGTTCCCAGGCGTTGAGCTTCTGGATCAAGTCCGGCACCAGCGAAAGCTCGCCCGCACCATGCACCTGGCTGTGGCTGCCCAGAATCTGCTCCACCAGGGTGGTGCCCGAGCGCGGCATGCCCAGCACGAACACCGGCACCTGGCTCGGGTCGCCCCAGCCGGCGCGGCTCATCATGAAATCACGCGAGAAGCGGGCCATCTCACGCTCGACGCGTTGGCGGTGCACTTCCGGGCGATAGGACAGCAGCGACTTGGACGCCCGATTGGCATCCTCGGCGAACTTCCAGGCCTTGTCGTAGTCCTTCTTCTTTTCGCTGGCCGACGCCAGGCCAAACAGCAGATGCGTCTGCACCGGCCCCTGCAAATTGGGCTGGTAGGCCACCCGCTCCATCTGTTCCAAAACGGCCGGATCGTCCGGCACTTCGCGCGCCTGAATGAGTTGATTCCATCCCTGCACCGGCGCGATCTCGCGCACTTTTTCGTAGCAGACGATGGCCTCGTCGACCCGCCCGCGCTGCATCAGCAACTGGCCCAGGCCGCTCAGGGCCGGCACACAGCGCGGCGCCACGTCGATGGCCTGGCGGTAGCTGGCCTCGGCCTCGGTGTGAAGGTCTTCCTCGACTTGCACATGGGCATGAGCAGCCAGCGCCAGGGCGCGTGGCATGCCTTCGAGGCTCGCGGTCAACTCGAGGGCCTTGTCGGCCGCTTCGCGCGCCGGCGCAGCGCCCAGCCGGCGACCGGCCATCATGGCCCGGCGGCGCCACAGGGCATGCGATTCGGGACGCAGCTTGAGCGCACGCTCCAGGAAGAAATCCGCCTCGCCAAAGCGCCCCCGCACCGAAGCCAGCTCGGCGGCCATTTCCAGCAAGGCCACGTTCTCCGGCTCGCGATCGATCGCCTCGCGCAAGGCGTGCCAAGCCTGGTCGTGGTCGCCCTGCGCGGCGAGCTTGCTGACCAGGTTTTCGACCGCGCCGCGTTGGCGGGCGTTCACCGCCTGGCGCAACAGCCCCACGGCCTCCTCCTTTCGACCCAGACGCTCGAGCACGTCGGCACGCAAGGCGGCGTAAATCTCGGGCTCTTTGTCCTCCAGCGGCGCCGCCTGGTCCAGCGCCTCCAGCGCCTGCGCAAACTCGCCTTGCATCTGGCGCGCGCGGGCCAAATTCAGCCAGGCACCACCCGATTTGGGCATCAATTCCACCGAACGCGCGAGGTAAGGCTCGGCCTCATCAACCCGACCCGCGGCCAGCAGACAGGCGCCGAGGCGGGCCAGTGCCAGCGGGTGGTCGGCGTTGATGTCCAGGGCGGCCTTCAGATAGCGGATCCCGTCGCCCAACTCGCCCATGCGAAACCAGGCACTGCCGGTGGTGATCATCAGGTCGATCTGCCCCATCTTCTCCGCAGCCGGAAGGCTCTCGAGCAGCGGGCGGGCATCATCTGCGCGCCCTTGCAGGGCCATGGCCAGGCCCATCAGGGCCTTGGAGGGCTGCTGGGCGGCGGGGACCTGGATCAAGCGCTCCAGCAGGGGGAGCGCCTTGTCGATCTGGTCGGACTGGACCATCTGGCTGATCGCGATCAGTTGCTGGTCCAGCGTCAGGGGCTTGCCCGGGGGTTTCATGTTCATCGCTCTGAGGGAAGGAAATACAGTGAAAGGGTCACCGCTCGGAGAGCGGGTGAATCTGCGCGCCGGTCAGGGGCTCGAGCAAGAGGGCCAGCACCGAGCGCTGACCGGTCAGGATAGCGGCCGTCACCTGCACGCCGGGCCGCATCTCATAGACCTCGCTGCCGCGCTTGAAGAAGGGCACCTCGGGCGCGAGCCGCACCACATAGTAGGTGGCGCCAGTTTTCTCATCGGCCGCCGCGTCCGGGCTGATGTGGACCACCTTGGCCTGCACCGTGGAAAAGCCGCTGCCGCCGGAGGTGATCGACAACCTCGCCGGCGCGCCCATGCCCACATAGCCCACCTCCGAGATCGGCAGCTTGGCCTCGATCAGAAAGGTGTCGCCCAAGGGCACCAGCGTGGCCAGGGTGCCACCCGGCGAGACCACCGCACCCTTGTTCTTGAAGAAGATGGTCATCACATTGCCATCCACCGGGCTGCGCACCACGGTGCGGTCCTGTGAGTCGGCCGGCTTCTTGCTGCGCTCACGCAGGGAGGTCAGCTCGAGGTTGGTGTCCTGCAGCTCCTTGCGCAGGTTCACATCCTCTTCGTACTTGAAGGCGGCCAGGGCCGCGTTGGCCTCGTCGAGGGCAGTCATCGCGCGCTTCTCGGTCGCGACGGTCGAATTCAGGTCGGCATCGATCTGCGCCTGCTCCTTTTTGAGGGTCAGATGCTCGTATTCATTGGTCAGGCTGCGTTTGAGCATCTCCTCGCTGATCTTGACCTGCTGGGCCACCATCTTGCTGCGGTTACGCAAACCGGCGAGGCGCTCGCGCGCTTCCTGGATTTCCGCCTGGCGCTGGGCGATCTTGGAGGTGTTGGTCTGCAAGATGGCGTTGTAGCGGTCGCGGTAGGAGGCGAAGGACGAGCGCGCATCCTTGGCGATCTCCGGGTAGCCGCGCTCGAGATTGGCAGGCAGCTGCAGGGCGGGGGCCCGGGCCAGCGAAGCCGTGATGCGCAGGGCCTTGGCTTCCATGCTGGCAGTGCGCCCGCTGAAGTCGGACACGTCCGAGTTGGCTGCCACCGCCTCCAGCTCGGCGATGACCTGACCGGCCTTGACCTGCTGGCCTTCGGACACATTGATGGTCCGGATGATGCCGCCCTCCAGGTGCTGAATCTTCTTGAGCTGCCCCGAGGGAATCACCTGGCCCTGGGCGTAGCTCGCCACGTCCAGGGGGAAAACCGACGCCCACACCACGAACACCAGCACCGTGCCGGAAATCCACCACAGGAGCGGGTTCGGGCCGAAAAATCGGCCGAGTGCCGCCCAAGGCCGGCCGAGCCCGCGCGGGACCGGCCGGGACTGTACTTCTTGAGGTTCCGTGCTCATGCCTGCCCTCCCGCCACTGCCGGCGTGCGGGGGTTGCGCACCACCGTGGGCACCGGCTTCTTGG
>CANFQF010000120.1 GCA_947449025.1 Comamonadaceae bacterium | reverse complement strand
GGGCTGGACATGATCTACACGGTGAGGATTCAATGAGATCGCTCCGGAGAACGATGTAACAATCGCTCGCTGTGCAAAGCCTTCCCGAGTCCCTTGTCGGCGCGCAGCGCCAGGAAACCCTGGCCCGCGCGCATGAATTTGCCGCCGCATCTGGTCACTTCGACGAGTTCCACGGGGGTGCGGACGCGTCCAGCCGCTCTGGCCCCGCGCCCGTCTGGTCGCGTTTTTTCGACAGCCTGGGCCAGACCGGCCCGGGTGACCTGAACCAGCGCAGCCAGTTACTGGCGCGCCAGGTCCGCGACAACGGCATCACCTACAACGTCTACGCCGACGCGTCTGGGCCGCAGCGGCCCTGGTCGGTCGACCTCTTTCCGCTCCTCATCGAACCCGAGGCCTGGCGGCGTATCGAGTCGGGCCTGCTGCAACGCATGCGGCTGCTCGAGAGCGTCATGGCCGACATCTACGGCCCCCAGCGCCTGATTGCCAACAACCTGCTGCCGCCGGCGCTGGTGCATGGCCACCCGGGCTACCTGCGCAGCATGCGCGGCGCCCAACCCGCCGGCGGGCGCTTCCTGCACATTGCTGCCTTTGACCTGGCGCGCGATGCCGAGGGCCACTGGTGGGTGGTCGCGCAGCGCACGCAGGCGCCCTCGGGCCTGGGCTACCTGCTGGAAAACCGCAGCCTGGTCTCGCGCCTGTTCCCCGAGGCCTACCGCGCGCTGCGGGTGCAGCGCCTGGCCGCAAGCTACCGCACCCTGGTCGACAGCCTGCGCGCCATGGCCCCGGCGGGTGGCGAGGAGCCCCGCATCGCGTTGCTCACCCCTGGCCCCTACAACGAGACCTACTTCGAACACGCCTACCTGGCGCGCTACCTGGGCCTCACCCTGGTCGAAGGCGGCGACCTCACCGTGCGCGGCGAGCGCGTCTACCTCAAGACCCTGCGTGGGCTCGAGCCGGTGCATGGCCTGCTCAAACGCCTGGACGACGAATTCCTCGACCCGTTGGAGTTGCGTGCCGACTCGCAACTGGGCGTCCCCGGCCTGATGCAGGCAGTGCGCGCCGGCAACCTGCTGGTGGCCAACGCGCCCGGTTCGGCGGTGCTGGAATCGACGGCGCTCCTGGGCTTCCTGCCGGCCCTGTCCGAGCATTTGCTGGGAGAAGCGCTGAGCCTGCCCTCGCTGGCCACCTGGTGGTGTGGCGAGCGCGCCGCGCTCGACGCGGTGCTGCCCGAACTGGCCCGCAGCGTGATCAAGCCCACCTATGGCGCGCCCGGCTCCAGCACCGTCCTCGGCCGAGCCCTCTCGCGCCGGGGTCTGGACGAATGGGCCGCCCGGCTCAAACGCGAGCCCGACGACTACAGCGTGCAGGCCTACCTGCCGCTCTCGCAAATGCCCACCTGGGACGGGCGCCGTCTGGCGCCGCGCTCGCTGCTCCTGCGCGTGTTCGCCATGCCCAATGGCGCCGGTGGCTGGCAGTTGCTGCCCGGCGGCCTCACCCGCTTGGCCGGGACGACGGAAGAAATTGCCTCCATGCAGCGCGGTGGCAGCAGCGTAGACACCTGGGTCCTCGGCGCCGCCCCCAGTGAAAGCGGTGCGTCGGATCCCACCGACCCTGAGGACATCGAGACCTTGGCCCCCACACCGGGGCCTGCGCCCGTCCCCAGCAGCCGCGCCGCGGAAAACCTGTTCTGGCTCGGGCGCTACCTCGAGCGGCTCACCCATCGCCTGCGAATGGCACAAGTCAAGGGCGCCACCTTGGACACCGCCGCCCACCGACACGACCTGGGCGCGATGCGCCAGGCTGCATCGGCCGTACGCGAGCGCCTGTCCCAGACCCAGTGGCAATGCATCCAGAAGCGGGATGACCTGGCGTCGCTAGAGGAACTGCTGCGTGACCTGACCGGCCGCCCGGAGGAGGACGAAGGATGGCGCCTTTTGGCCACCGGCCAGGCGATCGAACGCATGGCCTCGCAGCCAGACATCGCCCACCTGGCGTGGCGGCTCTCGGACGACCTGAGCGCGCGCCTGTTCACCCATTCCGACGACGCCCGTTACCGGGTGGGCGCATAAGCCTGGACCGCCCCCATGCGCCTGCACGTCGTCCACGAAACGCATTACGCGTACACCCCTGCGGTGAAGACCGCCCAGCACCAGGCGCACCTGGTCCCTGCCACCCTGCCCTGCCAGCGGGTGCTGGCGCACCGGCTCACCATCGACCCGGAGCCCGCCCAGCGCCGCGTGTTCACCGACGGCTGGGGCAATGCCGGCTGCTTTTTCAGCCTGCAGGCCTCGCACGACCAGTTGCGCGTGGTGGCCGAGAGTCTGGTCGAAACCTCGCCGCGTCCGCAGCCCGCCAACGCCATCGCCTGGGAGACTGCGCGTGAGCGCATGCGCTATCACCGGCAGGCGCATTGGGACCCGGCCAGCGAGTTCCTCTTCGCGTCGCCCTACGTTCCGCGGCACGAGGACTTCGTCGCCTACGCCCGCCCCAGCTTCACGCCCGGCAGGCCCTTGCTCGAAGCGGCGCAGGACCTGATGCACCGCATCCACCGCGAGTTTGCCTATCAGCCACAGGCTACCGACGCCAACACGCCCGCGCTCGAGGCATTGGCCCTGCGCCGCGGCGTCTGCCAGGACTTCGCGCAGGTGATGGTGGGCTGCCTGCGCAGCCTGGGTCTGCCTGCGCGTTACGTCAGCGGCTACCTGCTCACCGAGCCGCCCCCGGGCCAGCCGCGACTGGTGGGCGCAGACGCCTCCCACGCCTGGGCTTCGCTCTACCTGCCGGACGAAGCCGAAGCGGCCGATGGCCAGAAGCGAGCCGGCACCTGGACCGACCTGGACCCCACCAACGACCGCGCGCCGGGCCCGGACTACGTCACCCTGGCAATCGGCCGTGACTACGGCGACGTTGCGCCCCTGCGGGGCGTGATTCAGGGCAGTGACCATGTGCTGACCGTGGCGGTCACGGTCACGCCGGTCGAAGATGGCGCATCCGCCGTGCAGACGCAGTCCCAGACCCAGACCCAGACCCAGACCCTATCTCAGGCGAAATCTCAATCGCAATCTCAATCTCAATCGCAGACTCCAGGTCACGCTGGCTGAAGCGGCACGCCCGGGTGCGGCTTCTACAATCGATTGCAGCAGGCACGCCCGGTCGCACCGGCTCGGAACGAGTCGAACGAGTCGCAAGACGTCGCCTTTTCGAGCCAGTGCCCACACAAACAGACCCATCAACAAATTGGGGAAACCTGCCATGTCCGCCATCGCTGCCAAGCTCCAGGAACTGAACATCATCCTGCCCCCGGTTTCGGTGCCGGCCGCAGCCTATGTGCCCTTCGTGCGCACCGGCAACCTCGTCTTCCTCTCGGGCCACATTGCCAAGAAGGACGGCCAGGTTTGGGTTGGGCAATTGGGCAAGACTCTGGCCACCGAAGAAGGCAAGGCCGCGGCGCGCGCGGTAGCCATCGACCTCCTGGGCACGCTGCAGGTAGCTGCCGGCGGCCTGGACAAGGTCACACGCATCGTCAAGGTGATGAGCCTGGTCAATTCGGCGCCAGATTTCACCGAGCACCACCTGGTCACCAACGGCTGCAGCGAGCTCTTGGGGCAGGTCTTTGGCGACAAGGGCGCGCACGCACGCAGCGCCTTTGGTGTGGCGCAGATCCCGATGGGGGCTTGTGTGGAGATTGAGTTGATTGCCGAGGTGAGCTGATTGCTGCAGGCCGGGGCGGGGACCCCGGCTTAGCGCGAGCCTGATTTCACGTCGGTCTTGGGCAGGCCGCCCCAGCGGCCCATTGCTTCGCTATAGACGACCCGTTTTTCTGCGGGCGAGAGCCGATTAAAGTCGTGCACGTCGAAACCGTTGTCTTCGCAAACGGCGACCACCCGCTCTAAAAATGCCGCACTGAGTTTTTGCTTTTGATCGCGCGCCGCACTGTGCTGCTCCGCGGTGAGAGGCCCCCGCACGCCAGTGGCTTGGCCAGTTGTTTTGACCTGTAGGGCCAGGTAACTGTCGGCCCCGTGCACAAATTGGCGGACTTGGCGAACATCCGCCTCTGTCGTCAGCGCCGGGCGTCCCTTTTTCAGCGCGATATTGGACAGAGAATCAAAGCTCCGCCCGAATGCTTTGGGCGAGTAATAGGGGTCGGTCGACTTCGGGGACAAAAGCAAATCACTCTGGACCCGCTCAAGTTGCAACTTATAAGCTGAATACTGGGAGGGGAAACCGAAACCATGCAGGTCGTCCCTGATCCTATCCAGGCTCTTCTTGAGCATCAAAGCCTCGGCATTCCCACCCGGGAGTCCGCGAATGGCCTGGAGGTCCGCATGGCACTTATCCAACAGACTCAAGCGCAATAGGACCTCCTTCGGTGACACCTCGCCAGGCGCCACGGGAGGGTCTGGAAACTGCATTCTGGACAGTGCGGCGCTCCGAGCGTTCATGAGCATTCGCCGCATCTCGAGCGATCCAGAGGTCGGAAGCGGAGAGATCTTGGCCGATTGAACGGCCACCTCTTGCCGCATGAATCGTTCGAACTGACTTTTGACGCCCGGCTTCATCATGTCCACTCGCTCGGCCAGGGGCCGCCGCTCGGCCAGAAAGTCATGCGGCGCTCGATTGGAAGTGAAGCTAACGTTCGATAAGTTGGCCATCTCCATATACCCCGTCTTGGCCAACGGTGAGATGTTCACGGGGGTATCGAGAAACGACTGCTCCAGGAATGCGTCCACGCCCGCATCCCATCGAGACGCCCCCCTCTCTAATTCGCCCGGTGAATCGGGCTCGACCGATTCACTGGCCGGGGTTAGTCCCTCATCCTTGCACGTATCTATGAAGGCTTTCAGCACCAATTCACGCAACACTTTGGCAGGGGGTGCGGGCGCCCCCTCGGCCGTGAAGCCAGCCGCCTCGATCGACGCGGTCACCTGATCCTCCACCTGTTGCATCTGCGCAGTTTTCTCGAGTTCGTTCAGATAGGTTTGTGCGGAGAAGGACTCCATCGAAATCTGCTGGGAAAACGTGTTGGCCAAGTTGTAAGCGCTCTCCCCCATGGCTGGCCGACCCTTTCCCAAGGACCGAGAGGGAGGGAGATCCCCCCACAAATCCACCAGCTTGTGTGGATGCCCGAATGTGTCGACCAGAATGTCGCGCGCCATGCCACGGGCCGATCCGGGCGGCGCTGGCTGTACACCCAAATCCACGCGGGCTGCTCCACGGGGCATCGTCGTCGCCTCAGAGGGACGCTTTTCCACCTCACTGAGCGTGTCTGCTTCGAGCCTGTCCCGGATGTCCCTGTAGAACTGCATGAACTCCGGCTTGCCGACTTGGGCATTCATGAAGGCCAGGGTGCGATCGACACGGCTGGGGAGCACAGAGGCACCCTTACTTTGCGCCAGGGCCAGGAGGCTCGAGCGCAGGCCCGTCATGACGCGTTGCTCGTAGGCCGGTGAGGACTCGAAGAATTTGGGCCGCTCAAAATCGCGCAACTGGAGCCGAGGCGCCTCCTGCCTCACGACGACAGCCCTTCCAGGCGCCAATGTGCCTGGCGCGAGACCTGCTGCGCCGCGCTGAGAAGCGGCAGCGGCAGCGCCCTGATTCGGCGGTGGCGGTGTAGTCGCGGCAGTGTTGCGAGAACGTAGACCAGAGAAAAAACTGAGACCCATGACGTATTCCTGACTTCCAGTGGATTGCTCGCTAAGTGCCAGGATTTACTGATGAGTTCAAGTTGTCAGCCCGCCGAAAAGGCTGATGGGTCGCGACACACGCTGAACGACCGACGGTTTGGACACCAGAGCCGCCGCCTGGCCCTTTGTCTTGCGCATGGCCTGTCCCTGGCCGCGCCACGGTCAAAAAGCTTGGGGCGCGCACGCGCGCAGCGCGTTTTGACTACCGCCTCGGCGATGAGATCACGCGCTTGACTGGCGTTGTCGCATCACGTCCATGGCCTTGGTAAAAAGCACCAGTTCATCGAGCTTGCTCAAACGCGCTTGCCCGGGGGAAGCGGGCATGTCCATCAAGGCGACTTCGACACAGGCAAGGAAGCGGGTTTGCGATTTTTGCAGGTGCCGATCGAAGCCGGCCTCGGGATCTTTAAGTCGCCCCAAAGTCGAAACGAATTCCCGCCAGATCGGGTCACGGGCTGCTTCGTCTGCCAGACCGTGAGAGTAGGAACCTTAGGCGTCCCGATAGTGAACTTGGTCCGAAATGCCGCTCATGTGCTCGTTGAAGAACTCGCGCGCGCGCTCTGACCACCCTGAGGACATCCGGTGCTCGGCCTTTCGGATCGACATCGATTCTTGACGAGTGGCTGTGCGAGAAGCCAGCGGCGTCTCCACTGACGAGGACTTCGAGGAGCCCGATGACAGAAAGCGGCTCACCCAGCTTGGCTTTCCCACGTCTCTCGGGTTGGTCGCGGCTTTCAGCGATGTCCCACTGGCCTGGGCGGTGACCGCTTGAGCGTTTCCTGTCTTGACGTCACTCTGGGGGCCGCTGGGTGGGGAGCGAAACCGGTTAAAAAATTGGCTGATAGACATGGGGGCTCCAGTCGCGAAGATCACGAGGGTACGAGGGCGTACTTCGAGCTGGCCGCCATGGTTTCGATGGCCTTTTCGAAGAAGGGACTCAAGGTGCGCGCGTTGATCTCGGCGAGGCTGATGGGCGTTGGGTGTCTGGCGATCTCTTGGTAGACGCATCCGGAAAACGTGTCCTTCCATTTCGCCGCAACTTCATCGATGGCAGGCTGATCTCCTTTCGTTTGGCGGAAGGCCTCATCAAGGCCCAAACGCACAGGAAGCGCCGCGCCGCCCGGCTCTTGCATGATCTGGAGAAAATACTGATTCGTCGTGAGGTCGATTCGTGCGATCTGGCCCATGGAATCATCAATGGCCCGGTGAGTGATCGCGGGAATCTGGGTTTCACCCGTCGTATCCAGCCTTGACTGATGGTCCGGGCAGGCCGCCTCGAAATTGGCAACGAATAGATTTTTGACAACGACCGCCCAGGGATCTGACCCTGAAGCCATCTCGCGGAATGCGCGCTCCCGCCCATGTGGATCTGGCAGGCTACCCAGCGTTCCGGCGGAATCGATCGGTTCCTTGCAAAGCGGCTCCAGACACTGAGCCGCTCTCTCCCGGGCCCATGGCTTCTCGCGCCCCTGGGCGCGAAACTGGATGCCCGCCTTCACTAGCTTTTGCCCCCCGGCTTTCGCGTCACGGCTGTCCAGCGGCTTGGCCTTGCCCCCCTCGGATGCCGGACTGTCCGGCTTGCCGAAAAGCGACCTGGCGGAATTCAAGAAGCGCTCTCGCATGCCAGGGTGGCGCTCACCGGGCGATATCTGTCCCCTGAACTTTTGCGCCAAGCTGGATGAACCAGTGACCGCCCCCGAGGAAGCGCTCGTGTCGCCACCGGGGGCAGCCTTGACATCCTTGGCGCCCGGCAAGTTATGGAGATTGCGTGGCCCCCCCTGTCGTGCAAGGGGTGATGGACCGACTGCAGACATAAGAGCCCTTTCGTGAAATCACGGATGAGCCATATGTCCCGTCAGCCTCCTATCAGTTCCGGACTTTCTCTCGGTGGCGTCACTCCACCCGCAGCACCGCCCCCGGCTTGAAGCCCAAATCCGCCGCCTTGCCCTTACGGCCCCGCGCCGCCCGGGCGTTATTGAGCGAGCGGATCTCGAGTTGCTCCTCGCGCTCCTTGCCGCCGCGGCCGATGCCGGTGATGCGAATGCTGCGGGTGTAGGCCGCCGCGCCAGCGAGGGTGTCTTTGGCCTCGAGGTCGATCAGCATCAGGCCGCGCCCGCCCTTGGGCTGGACTTTGAGCTCGCTGATCTCGAAGGTGAGGATGCGGCCACCGGTGGAGGCGCAAGCCACGTGGGTGGCTGGCAGATGGAGGGGCTGGGGCGCAGCCCCGGCAGGCACCGCCCCCGCAGGCCATGCGGCGTTGGCCAGGGACGGCCGGCAGACCGTCTCGCCCTCACCGCAGCTGATGAAGCTCTTGCCCCCACGCTGGCGCGAGCTCATGTCCTCGACCGTGGCCAGGAAACCGTAGCCGCCGCTGTTGGACAACAGAAGGAAGGTGCCGCCATGGCCGGCGAAATAGTGCAGCACCTGGGTGCCGGCCTCAAGTTCGATGAAGCTGGTGACCGGCTGGCCATCGCCGCGCGCACCGGGCAGCAAGGACACTGGCACCGAATAAATGCGGCCGTTGCTGCCGAAGGCCAGCAGGGTGTCGACCGTGCGGCACTCGAAGGTGGCGTAGAGGCCGTCGCCGGCCTTGAAGGCAAAGCCGGCCGCGTCGTGGCCGTGGCCCTGGCGGGCGCGCGCCCAGCCCTTTTCCGAAATGACCACCGTCACCGGCTCGTCGACCACCTTGATCTCGGCCACAGCCTTCTTTTCGGTCTGGATCAACGTGCGGCGCGCGTCGGCAAACTGTTTGGTGTCGGCCTCGATCTCCTTGACCATGAGCCGGCGCAGGGCGGCGGGGCTGCCCAGGATTTCTTCGAGTCGGGACTGGTCCTCGCGCAGGCCTTTGAGCTCCTGCTCGATCTTGATGGCTTCGAGTCGCGCCAGCTGGCGCAGCCGGATTTCGAGAATGTCCTCGGCCTGGCGCTCACTCAGACGGAAGCGCGCGATCAGGGCCGCCTTGGGCTCGTCGCTCGCCCGGATGATGGCGATGACCTCGTCGATATTGAGCAGGACGATCTGCCGGCCTTCGAGAATGTGGATGCGGTCCAGCACCTTGTCCAGGCGGTGCCGCGAGCGGCGCTCGATGGTGCGCTGGCGGAAGGTGATCCACTCCTCGAGCATCTGCCGCAGGGACTTTTGTACCGGCCGGCCGTCGAGGCCGACCATGGTCATGTTGATCGGCGCGGAGTTTTCCAGGCTGGTGTGCGCGAGCAGCGTGGTGATGAGTTCTTGCTGCTCGATGCGGCTGGTCTTGGGCTCGAAGACAAGGCGCACCGCCGCGTCCTTGCTGGACTCGTCGCGCACCGCGTCGAGCACCGCCAGCACCGTCTGCTTGAGTTGCTGCTGGTCCTGGCTCAGGGCCTTTTTGCCCGCCTTGACCTTGGGGTTGGTGAGCTCCTCGATCTCTTCGAGCACTTTTTGCGAACTCACGCCGGGGGGCAGCTCGTGCACCACCAGCTGCCATTGGCCGCGGGCCAAGTCTTCGATGGTCCAGCGCGCCCGCACCTTGAGCGAACCGCGGCCACTGCGGTAAGCGTCGGCGATGTCGCCTGCCGGCGAGATGATCTGTCCGCCGCCGGGGTAGTCGGGGCCGGGCACCAGAGCGAAGAGCTCCTCGTCGGAGAGCTTGTTGTTTTTCAACAGAGCTACGCACGCCTCGGCCACCTCGCGCAGGTTGTGCGAAGGGATCTCGGTGGCCAGGCCGACGGCAATACCGCTGGCGCCATTGAGCAGGGTGAAGGGCAGGCGCGCGGGCAGCTGCGAGGGTTCTTCGGTGCTGCCGTCGTAGTTAGGCGTGAAGTCGACCGTGCCCTCGTCGATCTCGTCGAGCAGCAGCGTGGTGATCCTGGCCAGGCGCGCCTCGGTGTAGCGCATGGCCGCAGCGCCGTCGCCGTCGCGGCTGCCGAAGTTGCCTTGGCCGTCGATGAGCGGATAGCGCTGCGAAAAATCTTGCGCCATGCGCACCAGGGCGTCGTAGGCCGCCTGGTCGCCGTGCGGGTGGAAGCGGCCCAGCACATCACCCACCACCCGCGCGCTCTTGACTGGCTTGGCGCCGGCATTGCCGGAAAAGCCCAGGCCCATGCGGGACATCGAATAAAGAATGCGCCGCTGCACCGGCTTTTGACCATCCGCCACATCGGGCAGCGCGCGGCCCTTGACCACGCTCAGGGCGTATTCCAGGTAGGCGCGCTGGGCGTAGGTGGCCAGGTCCAGCTGGGAGTCGTCCCCGCCGTCGGCGGCGAGGGAAATCAGGTCTTGCTCCATAGGGGCTCGGTTCTCGGATTCAATTCGGGGAAATCGTTGGGGGCGGCAGCGTCAGGGGCGTGTTGCCAAGGGAGTTCGCCAGAGAGGGCGGCATGCTGGATCGGCCGGGTACGGTGCCGGGCAGGGCCGTGCGCAGGGGGGCCGCAGGCAGGGCCGGTGCTGCGGGCGCAACACCGGGGGCTGCCAGGGGTCGCAGCGGTGGTGCCGGCTTGAGGATGGCGTACAGCTGCATCACCGTGCGCACGTAGTTCTGCGTTTCCTTGATGTTGGGAATGCGGTTGCCCGCGCGCTGCACCGCGCCCTCGCCAGCGTTGTAGGCGGCCAGGGCCAGCTCCAGTTGATGCGGGAACAGATTGAGCAGAAATCGCAGGTAGCGGGCGCCGGTGCGAATGTTGGTAGGCGGCTCGGCGAGCTTGCGCTCGATCGGCTGGCGGGCATCACCGCTCACGCCAAAGCGTGCGGCGGTGGCGGGCATCACCTGCATCAGGCCGATGGCGCCCTTGGCCGAAACCGCCTGCGGGTCAAAGCCCGATTCGGCGGCGATCAGCGCCTTGAGCAGCTCCTCGTCGATGCGGTGGGTGGAGGCCGCCTCCCGGATCAGGGGTTTCGCAAGTTGGTAGCCGGCGGTGCCCTCGATGTAGGTGGCCAGGCGCAGGGCGTAGGGCGAGGCGCCCCAGTCGGTGACAGCCGCGGGGGCCGCGCCGGTCTGCGCGGGGCCCTCGGCGGCGGAAGATGTGATGGGACTCCCCGGTGGCAGGGCTTCGGCCATCTCGGCACCCCCGGAATTTGGCAGGGCC
>CANFQF010000119.1 GCA_947449025.1 Comamonadaceae bacterium | reverse complement strand
TCGGATGCGTCAGAGCCGTCTGTGGCCAGGAGGATGCGCTTGAACATGATGGAGACCTCTCGGGTGCGTTGAACAGGGGCCGCGCAGACAACGGACGGGGCCTGGGCGCGATCTTGCGTTGAGTGCGCCGGGCCTGGTTTGATGCGCGTCAAACAGAAGGCAAAGGAAGCAAATAGCGCAGCGGGGATCGGCTGGCCTTACCGACCTGCGACGCCTGAGGCGCCACCGTCCGTGCGTCACCGTCCGTGCGTCACTGCCTGGGCACCACCATCCCGCTCATTCAGTGCGACTGGGGCTGGAAGATTCGGGTCAGACCATCCAGATCAAGGATGCGGATATGGCGCTTGTCGACCTCCAGCAGGCCCTGGTGCTGAAAGGCCGAGAAGGTGCGGCTCACCGTTTCCAGCTTCATGCCCAGGTAGCTGCCGATCTCGGCGCGCGACATACGCAGATGAAACTCCAGCGGTGAGTAACCCCGGGCCTTGAGCCGTTGTGAGAGATTGAGCAGAAAGCCGGCCAGCCGCTCCTCCGCGTTCATGCTGCCGAGCAGCATCATGAGGCTGTGTTCGCGCACGATCTCTCGGCTCATCAGACGCGACATCACCAACTGCATCTCATTGCTGCTGCGGGCCAGGTCGTTGAGGTGGGCATAGGGGATGGCGCAGACCTCGGCGTCCTCCAGCGCGGAGCAGCCGCTGGCATGGTGACCATTGGCCACTCCGTCGAGCCCCATCAGCTCGCCGGCCATGTGAAAGCCTGATACCTGCTCGCGGCCGTCGATCAGGTTGAGGCTGGACTTGAAGGTCCCCGCACGCACCGCGTAGACAAACTGGAAGCGCTCGCCGGCGTGATAGAGCGCCTCGCCAGCCTTCACCCGGCGGCGACCGAAACGAAGCTCATCCAGCCGCTCAAGATCCGGCTCCTCCAGGCCGCAGGGCAGGCACAGGTCCTTGAGGTGGCAGTTGGAGCACAGGGTGGGCAGTGCGGTGGGCCGAGAGGCGACCGACGAATCGGCCGTGAGGCTGCTGCTGTGCGGCGTGGCAGCCGAGGTCGCGCGGGAGACGAGGCGGACGGGAACAGTGGCGAGTTCGGTCATGGCAGAGTCCTGGAGGGTCGGAAATCGGGTGGATGGGAGATGTGGGGGCAAACTTGGCTGCAAATGTGGGAGCGGGTGTGGGAGCGGGTGTGGGAGCGGGAGTGGGAGCGTTTGTAGGTGGGGCGTGGGCGCACGCTCATTGGGGGCGGACGGCATCGGCGCCGGCGCTCGGGGGAAGAGGCGCTGCGGACAAGGGCCCGGTCAGCGCGGCGGCCCTGATGGCAGCGGGCAATCGCTCGAAGTCGCTGCTCTTGTCGAGAAAGCCTGCCGCTCCCTCGCCCAGGTAGCGCTTGCGATAGCTCGGGTTGGCGTTGTTGCTGAAGACCACAAAGGCGATGGCGGGGTCGGCCGCGCGGACCGCCTTCAGCACCTGCAGGCCACTGCCGCCTTCGAGCTGGATGTCGAGCACCACCACATCCGGGCGGCTGGCCAGGATGCCGGCGATGCAGGCCTCTGGCGTGGCGCCCTGCCCCACCACCGCAAGCTGGTGCCCAAGGAGCGAGGCCGCGACGCGGGAGCAGATAACGCCGGAATCGTCTGCGAGATAAACGCGCGGGCTGGCACTGGAGTTCATGCCGCCAATGTGCGCGGCATCGGCGACGCCGGCTATCAGCCCATGCCGAAACTCGGCCTCGGAATTTTCCTGAAGACGGCTCGGAAAATTCCTAGGGCCGGCAAGGAGCCGGACCTGGGCACCTTATTGATCCGAGCGGCCCCATGATTGACCCCCTAGCTGGCGGGCATAGTCGGTCAGGTCCCGCGCCGCATAGCCCTTGGCCTCGAAATAGGCGCGCTGATCGGGCGGGAAGTGAGGCGAATAAAGCACCATCTCCCGCCGCCACTGAGCCAGATACTTGTGGCCGCTTGCCTGCAGAAAGGTTTGGACATGGCGCTCAAATGTCGGAAGGTCATGGGCTGAAGCGGAGCGCTTGCAGGAGCCGAAGCGGACCGATTGATTGGACTCGTCCAGGGCGACCAGGTCGATCTCTACAGCCCGGGCTGCTTCACGCGGGCGGTTCCAGTACCCCAGCTGCAGGCGTGAGAGTTCGAAGTCGCCCCGGCCCTTGCGCGAGGCCTCGAGGTGCAGCGACCGAACCAGTTTCTCGAACGCAGTACCCTCCAGCGTCTCAAGCCGGCGCAGTGCCGCCGGCATGACTCGCTCCAGCGGACGCAAGCGCGCTTCCTCCCGCGCCGGCTTGGCCACCGCGAGCCACGCCTGTAGAAAATTGTCGGCGACGTAGTAGCGCGCATTGCGGCTCTTCGCGTCCGAGAAAACGGGCTGCAGGCGGTCGACCATCCGGTAGCGATCGACCAGGCGCGCGACATGGGTTCCCAGCGGGCTCTTCTCGTCGTCCGTCAACGCAGCCACGATATCCGCGTGGCCGCAACCGGGATGGTCAGCCAGGTAGTGGAGCACCGACACCGCCTTGCCACGCAGCTCTCGGAGAAACCAGGTGTCTGCTTCCTCGGACAAGGGACTGGAGCTGCGAACAAACATGCGTCGTAACAATTCAGATGAAAAGTCCGGCGGGGGGACAGCGAACAAGCCCTGCTCGTGGGCGTCGTGATAGAACTTGGGAACACCCTCGAAAAAGCTCCACAGCGTGAGCCACTGGGACGGCACTACGACCCCCTGGCCTTCCAACATCGACAGCAGATCCTCGAAGTCCCAATGGTCCAGACGAATCTGGGCAGTCACACGGCCATACAGCGGCGCACTCTTGTCGTCGAGTAGCGCATTCATCTCCGATTGCAGCGACCCCAGCACGAACAAGCCTCCCCCCTGCAAATGGGCGGCACGCAAGCGGTCAACCTCCGCCTGCAAGAATGAATTGAAGGGATGGAGCTTGCTCCGGGTGAAGTACTGGAACTCATCGAGCACCACGATGTAGCCGGCCTCGCAGAGCTTGCCGATCGCCCGGGCCATGCTGGGGAAATCAATCACCTCGGGAGCGAAAGACCGCAGCGACTCATGCTCCGCGCGCGCCAGGCTTTGGGCCAAGGTGTAGGCGACGTCCCGCTCGTCGGAATCAGGCACCTGCATGTAGACGAGCCGCTGGCCCAAATCCCCGTCCTGATTAGCCAATTCGCCCAAAAGCGTCGTCTTGCCGATACGACGCCGGCCTTCGATCCGGCAGAAAAACCAGCGCCCGGCCTCCACGAGCCTACGCAAATCGCCCAGGGGTTCGGCACGCCCATAAAAGCGCCATTCAGCCATGGGTTTCCCTTAACATACTTTTTTGTATGCTAGAATGAAAAGCCGCCTAAGTCAATGATTCAATTGGTATTTTTCACAGGTCCGAGAGCCAAGCCAGAGCACCAAAGGCCCTAAAGCCTCACGGCCGCTCGGCATCCGCCAACCCGTGCCGGATGGCGTAGCGCACCAGGTCGGTGGCATGGGCCACACCCAGCTTGGCCATCAGGTTGGACTTGTGGGTGCTCACCGTCTTGACCGACAAATGCAAGGCCGCAGCAATGTCGGTCACCGACGCGCCGGCCACCAGGCGCTGGAACACGTCGAACTCGCGGGTGGACAGGGTCTGGTGCAGCGGGCGCTCGGCGCCGGGCATGGCGCCCATGGCCAGGGCCTGGGCCACCTCGGCGCTGACGTAGGCGCCGCCGGCAGCGATCTTGCGCAGGGCCTGGGCCAACTCAGCTGGCGCGCTTTCCTTGGTGAGGTAGCCGGCAGCGCCCAGCTTGATCGCACGGACTGCGTACTGCACCTCCTGGTGCATGCTCAGCACCAGAATCCGCACCTTTGGCTTGTCGGTATGGACCAGCTTGATCAACTCCATGCCGCTGCGACCGGGCATGGACAGGTCCAGCACCAGCAGGTCGAAGGGCAGCTCGCGGACGATGCGCAGCACCTCGTGGCCATCGCCGGCCTCTGCCACGACGTCGAACTCGGGCTCGTTGGAGAGGATGTGCTTGAGGCCTTCACGCACGATGGCGTGGTCATCGGCCAGGACGATACGGATCATGCGCCGCCCTCTGCGGCCGGAGCACCCAGGGGCCAGGGCAGGCGTGCCTCCACCCGGGTGCCCTGGCCCGGCGCTGAAGCGATGTGCACCTGTCCCTCGAGCAGCTGTGCGCGCTCGCGCAGGCCGATCAGGCCCAGCGACTGGGGTTTGCGGGCTGCACCGTCGTCAAAGCCAATGCCGTCGTCACGTACTTGCAGCACGATGCAATCGACAGGCAGGCCGGAACCGGGCGCACCACAGGTGCCTGCCTCGCGCGCCACCCGCACCCAGACCTGGCTGGCGTCCGCGTGCTTGGCCACGTTGGTGAGGGACTCCTGGAGGATGCGAAAGACCGCGGTGGCAGAGGGCTCACCGAGCTCGAGCGACTCGTCGATGTCCAGATGGCACGCCACGCCATGGCGCTGCGTGAACGACTGCACCAGCCACTCGATGGCTGGCACCAGGCCCAGGTCGTCGAGCACCAGAGGCCGCAGGTCGGCGGCAATGCGCCGGGTGGCGGCCACGCTGTCATCGATCAGGGCCAGCATGCCCTCGATCTTGGCCGCCAGCGCTGGCGAAGGGCCGTTGGACGACGCGGAGCCTGCGCTGGCCAGGTACTGACGCACCCAGATCGCGTCCATCTTGAGGGCGGTGAGCGATTGGGCGAGCTCGTCGTGCAACTCGCGCGCGACCCGGCTCTTTTCCTGCTCGCGGATGGCCGCCGCCTCGGTGGCGAAGCGGGCCAGGTCCTGGCGGGCCTTCATCCGGTCCGTGACGTCGCGAATGATGACGGAGAACAACTTGCCGGTGGGGGTGTCGATCTGCGAGATCGACGCGTCCATCGGAAACTCGCTGCCGTCGGCGCGCAGACCCCACAGCACCACGCCCTCACCGGCCCCGGCCACCCCCCCCTTGCGGCGCGAGGTGACACCGGTGGCGGAAAACTTGCGGACATGGCCGGCATGGCCGCCGCGAAAGCGATCGGGAATCAGGCGCTCGAGGGGTTGGCCGATCATCTCGCCGGCCGACCAGCCGAAAGTCTGCTCGGCGGCCCGGTTGTACAGAACGATGTGGCCTGACTCGTCAATGCTCAGGATGGCATCCATGGCCGCGTCGAGCAGCGCGGCAAGGCGGCTGGCGGCATCGGCGGTGGGGACAGAGGGCGCAGGCACGGGCGAGGAAACTGGTTTCCTGAAATTACAGCACAAGGCCGCAGCGTCAGGCCAGGGGCTGGACAGAGGCTGCAAGGGCGCTGGGAGAGAGGCCAGGAAAGAGGCCAAGGGAGAGGCCTCGATTCGGCTGGCTCCCCGTCTCAGGGCGCGTCGCTGGACTCGCCGTGCCCGCTCGGATCGTCCGATCGATTCGACCCGTTGGGCCCGCCAGGACCCGCAGTGGCCTGAGACAGCATCAACGCCATCGATGCGGCGAGCGCCACCACACCCCAGAACACAAAGAAGGCCAGGGTGTAGACCGCCTGCCTCGACCAGCCCAGGTGGATCGGTCCCCAGGTGAGGTCGAACGGGTCGATGAGCGCAAAGACCAGCGCCTCGAGAATGCAGGAAGCCAAAAAGGCCGGCCAAGCGACCGCCATCAGGATCTTTGCCATGGTCTTGTCTCCCTTGTCATGTTCGCTGCTTTATTGGCTGCTGTTTTATCGGCGGGGCACGTGCTGGATAAGTGCTGGGTACCTGCTTGCGATGTCTGGGTGACGGTGGGCTGTGTGCCTACCGATCGCCTTGTGGCGGCGGAGCCGCTGGCGGCACCGGCGAGACTGCATGGTCGCGCCCCTGGAGGGCCGGCATCAGGGCCCGGGCGCCGGGGCTGCCGAGGCTGCTGGGACTGCCAGGGGTCTGAGCATCCACCCGCACGCCGTGGCGATAGGCATCACCGGCGACGACCGGGTCAGGCTGGCGCAGCGCCAGCACCAGGGTGGCGAAGCTGGCGACGACGACCAGGGCCGGTCCGCCGACCACCATCCAGACATGGCCGTAGCGCCACCAGGGCTGGGGGGCCGGCAAGGAGGCTTGCGGAAGGTGCAGAGCGGTTGCGGGTAGGGAGGTCGCTGGCATCGGATTCATTCAGTTGTGAAAGTCAACGCGGCATAAGGAAGGCCGACTTTTCGACCACGGTCATCCCACCATCCTCGGTGGTGATGTGGAAATGAATGGCGTGCGAGCCCGGCGCAGCGGAGCCTTCGGGCACCTGCAAGCGGACGGACACCCAACGCGATTGGGCCGCCTCGACGCTCACCAGCGGGTCGGACGCCACCGCGAGGCCACCCAGTCCCTCGGCAGTGATTCGGTAGGTCTGCTGCTGCTCGGTGGCATTCATCACCTGCAGGCGGTAGACGTTCTCGATGCGACCCTCGGCAGTGACGCGGGCCAGGGCCGCCCGGTCATGGACAGAGTCGACCTTGAAGGGCGTGCGCAGGGCCAGGCTCGACCCCAGTGCCAGAACAACTCCGCCCAGAATGGCGCCGTAGACCAGCACGCGCGGACGCAGGACATGGCGCAGGATGCGCGGTGCGTCCCAGCCCTGGGCGAGCGCATGCTGGGTGGTGAACTTGATGAGCCCGCGCGGGTAATGCATCTTGTCCATCACCGTGTCGCATACGTCAATGCAGCCGGCACAGCCGATGCATTCGTACTGCAGGCCCTTGCGGATGTCGATGCCGGTGGGGCAGACCTGCACACACAAATCGCAGTCGATGCAGGCGCCCAGGCCTTTGGCCTGGAGGTCGTCCTTGCGGCCCCGGGTGCCGCGCGGCTCGCCTCGGGCGGCGTCGTAGCTCACGATCAGCGTGTCCTTGTCGAACATCGCGCTCTGGAAGCGGGCGTAGGGGCACATGTACTTGCACACCTGCTCGCGCATCCAGCCGGCATTGCCGTAGGTGGCCAAGGCGTAGAACAGCACCCAGAAGATTTCCCAGGAGCCCATACGGGTCTG
Organism: Comamonadaceae bacterium; assembly: GCA_947449025.1. GTDB lineage: Bacteria > Pseudomonadota > Gammaproteobacteria > Burkholderiales > Burkholderiaceae_C > Ramlibacter. The sequence continues at coordinate 3,784 of CANFQF010000119.1, read as the reverse complement.
GAAGAACTCCAGACCCAGCACGCCGATGGGGGTGAAGTAACCCACAAAGGTGTAGCCGGTCCAGATCGAAAAGCCGATCCACACCAAATGCTTGAACCACTTCTTGACCAGTTTTTCGAGCGAGAAGGGCGAACCATCGAGCCTCATGCGAGCAGGACGGTCACCCTCGACCTTGCGCTCGATCCACAGGAAGATTTCCGTATAGACCGTCTGCGGGCAGGCAAAGCCGCACCACAGGCGGCCGGCGACCGCAGTAAAAAGAAACAGCGACAAGGCGCTGATCACCAGCAGGCCGGTGAGGTAGATGAAGTCCTGCGGATAGAGGACCAGGCCAAAGAGGTAAAAGCGCCGCGCGCCCAGGTCAAACAGCACCGCCTGCCGCTCGCCCCACTGCAACCAGGGCAGCCCATAGAACACGATCTGGGTGAGCCAGACAAAGCCCCAGCGCCAGTTGACGAAGCGACCCTTGACCGCCCGCGGGTAGATCTTCTGGGCCGATTCGTACAGCGACTGCATCGCCGCCTCGCCGTCCTCCGGTCTCCGGGGGCCCTCGGGATCTTGGGCAACGATAGTGATGACTTTCACCGCGGCGTACGGGCTCAGTGTTTGTCGGAGGGCTTGTTGGACAGGCCCCAGACGTAGGCGGCCAGCACCTGAATCTGGGCGTCGGTGAGCTTGCCGCTCTGGGCCGGCATCACATTGACCTTGCCACCGCTGACCATATTGATGATGGCCTGCTCGCCGAATCCGTGCAGCCAAATGTCGTCGGTCAGATTGGGCGCGCCCAGGGCCTGGTTGCCCTTGCCGTCCATGCCGTGGCAGGCGGCGCAGACACCGAATTTGGATTTGCCTAACTGGGCCCGCACAGAGTCGTGGGGAGCGCCCGAGAGGCTCAGGACATAGTTGGCCACGTTCTTGACCTCCTCGGGGCTGCCCACCGCAGCGGCCATGACGGGCATGCCGCCGCTCCGGCCTGCGGTGAGGGTCTCGATGATCTTGTCGGGTGTGCCGCCATGCAGCCAGTCGCCGTCGGTCAGATTGGGAAAGCCCTTGGATCCGCGGGCGTCCGAGCCATGGCACTGCGAGCAGTTGTTCATGAACAAACGCTCGCCCATCGCCATGGCCTGTGCATTGCCTGCCAGCTGCTCGGTTGGTTTGCCGGCGAACTGTACGTACAGCGCGGCGATTTCCTGATTGGCTTCGGCGACTTCCTGCTCATGGTGGGCGGCGGAGCTCCAGCCCAGTTGGCCCGCATGGCTGCCGAGCCCCGGAAAGGCCAGCAGGTACAGCAAGCCAAAGACGATGGTGATGACGAACAGCCACATCCACCACCGGGGCAGCGGGTTGTTCATCTCGCGCAGGTCTTCGTCCCAGACATGGCCGGTGGTGTTGTCACTACCAGCGGCGACCTTCGTGCGCGAGGTGGCCCACAGCAGCACCAGGCAGGCCAGGATGCCCGCCAGCGTGATGCCGGCCACGTAGACCGACCAGAAATTGCTTGTGAAGTCGCTCATGGTGCGGCTTTCTCAGTCTTGTTGAAAGGGAATCGCGGCGGCCTCGTCAAAGGCGTCACGGTTGCGGCGGGACCAGGCCCAGGCAGCGATGGCCATGAAAGTGACCAGCGATACCAAGGTGGCCACGATGCGCAGGGTGGTGATGTCCATGGAAACCTCTCCTTACTTGAACGCCAGGCCCAAGCTCTGGAGGTAGGACACGACCGCGTCCATCTCGGTCTTGTCCTTGAGCGCCTCGGGCGCCTGGGCGATCTGCGCGTCGGTGTAGGGCACACCGACAGTGCGCAAGGCCTGCATATGGGCCTGGATGGTCGACGCGTCGGCCGGCGTCTTGTCCAGCCAGGAATAGGCCGGCATATTGGACTCGGGCACCAGGTCACGCGGGTTGTTCAGATGGATGCGGTGCCAGTCGTCGCTGTACTTGCCGCCGACCCGGTGCAGGTCCGGTCCGGTCCGCTTGGAGCCCCACTGGAAGGGGTGGTCGTAGACAAATTCACCAGCCACCGAGTAGTGCCCATAGCGAAGCGTCTCGGCGCGCAAGGGGCGGATCATCTGCGAGTGGCAGTTGTAGCAACCTTCGCGCAGGTAGATGTCGCGGCCCGCCAGTTGCAGGGGCTCGTAGGGCTTGACCCCCTGTACAGCCTCGGTGGTGGACTTCTGGAAGAACAGCGGAACGATCTCGACCAAACCGCCGATGGCGACCACCAGCAAAATGAGGACGATCATCAGAAAGTTGCTGGTCTCGATCTTCTCGTGCGAGAAGCCGGCTTTGGAGGGGGTATTGCTCATGTCGATTCCTTGCGGGTTCAGGCGTGGGCCGTATCTGGTGCCGGTCCCTCGGCCGGGGCCGGGGCCGGGATCAGAGCCAGCACGGCGCGGCCGCGCGCCACGGTCATCCAGACGTTCCAGGCCATGACCAGCATGCCGGCCAGGTACAGCAGGCCGCCGGTGACTCGGACCACGTAGAAGGGGAAGGTGGCCTTGACCGCCTCGACAAAGGTGTAGGTCAATGTGCCGTCGGTGTTGACCGCGCGCCACATCAGGCCCTGCATCACGCCGGCGATCCACATGGCGGCGATGTACAGCACGATGCCGACGGTGGAGACCCAAAAGTGCAGCTCGATCGCGGCAATGCTGTACATCTTCTTCTGGCCGAACAGGCGCGGAATCAGGTAGTACAGCGACCCCATGGAGATCAGGCCCACCCAGCCCAGGGCGCCGGAGTGCACATGGCCGACCGTCCAGTCGGTGTAGTGAGAAAGCGCGTTGACGGTCTTGATGGCCATCATCGGGCCCTCGAAGGTGCTCATGCCGTAGAACGACAGGGACACAATGAGAAAGCGCAGTACCGGGTCGTCACGCAGCTTGTGCCAGGCGCCCGAGAGCGTCATGACGCCGTTGATCATCCCGCCCCAGGAGGGCGCCAGCAAGATGAGGGAGAACACCATGCCCACCGACTGCGCCCAATCGGGCAGCGCGGTGTAGTGCAGGTGGTGGGGGCCTGCCCACATGTAGGTGAAGATCAGTGCCCAGAAGTGGACGATGGACAGGCGGTAGCTGTAGATCGGCCGCTCGGCCTGCTTGGGAATGAAGTAGTACATCATTCCCAAAAAGCCCGCAGTGAGAAAAAAGCCCACCGCGTTATGGCCGTACCACCACTGCACCATCGCATCTTGCACACCGGCGTAGGCCGAGTAGGACTTCATCCAGCCAGCCGGAATTTCGGCGCTGTTAACAAGGTGCAGCAGGGCCACCGCAATGATGAAAGCGCCGTAGAACCAGTTGGCCACATAGATGTGGCGCACCTTGCGCGTCCCCAGCGTGCCAAAGAACACGACGGCGTAGGAGACCCACACCAGGGTGATCAGGATGTCGATTGGCCACTCCAGCTCGGCGTACTCCTTGCCCGTGGTGTAACCGAGCGGCAGGCTGATGGCCGCGGCCAGGATGACCGCCTGCCAGCCCCAAAAGGTGAAAGCCGCCAGCTTGGGCGCAAACAGCGGCACTTGCGAGGTGCGCTGGACCACCCAGTAACTGGTGGCAAACAGGGTGCAGCCGCCAAAGGCGAAGATCACCGCGTTGGTATGCAAGGGCCGCAAGCGCCCGTAGGACAGCCAGGGAATGCCGAAGTTCAGCTCCGGCCATGCCAGTTGGGCGGCAATGATCACGCCGACCCCCATGCCCACCACACCCCAGACCACGGCCATCAGTGAAAACTGGCGAACGGCCGTGTCGTGGTAGTGGGCGGCGGGAGCGAGGGAATCCGTTGT
>CANFQF010000118.1 GCA_947449025.1 Comamonadaceae bacterium | reverse complement strand
TCGGGCAAGATGGGTTTTGCCATCGCCCGCGCCGCGCGCGAAGCGGGCGCCGAGGTCACGGTAGTCGCGGGCCCGGTGCACCTGCCAACCCCGCGCGGTGTGGCGCGCGTCGATGTGCGCTCGGCACTGGAGATGCACGCGGCCTGCTTGGGCGAGGCCGAGAGGGCCGACGTCTTTGTGGCAACCGCTGCGGTGGCCGATTGGCGCCCTGCGGCGGCGTCCGACCACAAGATCAAGAAGGACGGCTCGGGCCAGCCGCCCGCTCTGTCTTTCGTCGAGAACCCCGACATCCTGGCCGACATCGCCCAGGGCCCGCGGGCCCGGTCTGGCGCGCTGTTCTGTGTGGGTTTTGCCGCCGAGAGCCACGACTTGCTCGCCCACGCCCAGGCCAAGCGCGCGCGCAAGGGCGTCCCGTTGCTGGTGGGCAATATTGGCCCGGCAACCTTCGGCCAAGACGACAACCAGTTGCTGCTGGTCGATGAAGCCGGCAGCCGCGAGCTGCCCCGCGCCTCCAAACTGGCGCTCGCGCGCCAGCTGGTGGCTGAGATCGGCCAGCGCCTGCCCAAGAAAGTCACCCCATGAAAGTCGACGTCAAGATCCTCGATCCCCGCCTGGTCGATCAGATGCCCAGCTACGCCACACCCGGCAGTGCCGGCCTGGACCTGCGCGCCTGCCTGGATGCGCCGCTGACCTTGGCGCCCAATCAGTGGCAGCTGGTGCCCACCGGCCTGGCCGTGTGGCTGAAAGACCCGTCCTATGCGGCATTGATCCTCCCGCGCTCTGGCCTGGGCCACAAGCACGGCATCGTGCTGGGCAACCTGGTGGGCTTGATCGACAGCGACTACCAGGGGCAGCTGATGGTCAGCTGCTGGAATCGGAGCCCCACCGAGTTCACCTTGCAGCCCATGGAGCGGCTGGCGCAGCTGGTCATCGTGCCGGTGGTGCAGGCGCAGTTCAATGTGGTGAGCGAGTTTCCCGCGACCGAGCGCGGCGAGGGTGGCTACGGCTCCACCGGCAAGTCTTGAGCGGCGCCGGGGGGCGCACGCCATTGCATTGCGTCTGCGCGTCATTCACGGCGCCTTGTCACGACGTCTGACAGCGCCTCGAGCGGCGCGATGACAGGCCCGCGCCTCAAGCTCCCCTTCAATGGCGGGATTCCCTCCCAGGAGATCCCCGTGCGCTATTCCATTCATATTCCGATCGTGGCCGCCGTCCTGTTGGCCACCGGCTGCGCCAACTACCCGCCCATGGCCAGTAACCCGCCTGCCACGACCGTGTCCACGAATTCACCCAGCCTGGTTTACGGGCGCGTGGCCAGCATCGAGTACGTGCCCGCAGGCACGCAGACCTCGCGTAACGCCAACATCATCGGCGCCGTCGTCGGCGGGGTGGCGGGCGCGGCGCTGGGGCACACCATCGGCGGCGGAAGTGGCCGTGACGTGGCCACGGTGCTCGGTGGTGTGGCCGGCGCCGCCGTGGGCAGTCAGGTGGGACGCAATGCGGCAGGCACGACCACCACGCCCTCGTACCGGGTCTCGGTGCAGTCGGACCAGGGCGGTGTCTATACCTACGAGGTGGGCGCTGCGGGCGAGCTCAAGGTGGGCGACCGAGTTCAGGTCGAGAACAACGTGATTCACCGCCAGTGAAGGTTGATGCGCGATGGTGGCCAAGCCCATGTATTGGGTGCTGGCCGCCTGGGTGAAGATTGGCGCCAGGGTACTGGGTAGCCGCAGCCTCAGTGAAGGCTGTCGCTTCCTGGGGCTTGTGGCTGCACCCGGAAGAAGCCGGCGCCGGCGCTACCCCGGCCGATCTCCTCCTCGGTCGCGTCGCGCACGGCTTCCACCTTGAGCGACAGGCGCAGCGCAATGCCGGCCAAGGGGTGATTGGCATCGAGCACCACATGCTCGGGGTAGATCTCGGTGACGGTGTAGAGCGCGTCCCGCGCCGCCTCATCGCTGGCGCCCTCGGGTAACTGCTCGAACGTCATGCCTTCTTCCAGAGTGTCCGGGAAGATGGCGCGCGGCTCCAGGAAGACAAGGTTTTCGTCGTAGTCGCCAAAGGCTTCTTCGGGCTCGAGGTGCAGGTCGATGCGATCGCCTTTTTCGTGGCCTTGCAGGGCCTCCTCGATCTTGGCCAGTAGATCTTCACCGCCGACCAGAAACTCGACCGGCTCGTCTAGGGTGTCGAGGACTTCGCCCAGGGTGTCCTTGAGGACCCAGGTCAGGGCGACGATGCATTGTTGCGAGATTTCCATAGGGGAGAATTGTCGCCCATGGAAATCGATCAGCCCCTGGCTCTTCTCGGCGGCCTCAGCCCGCAGCAGTTCATGAAACGCCACTGGCAGCGCAAGCCCCTGCTGGTGCGCGGCGCAGTTCCCGGCATGACCTCTCTGGTGCCGACCGAGCGCCTGTTTGAATTGGCCGGACGCGAAGAGGTCGAGTCCCGACTGGTGATCCAGCAGCCCGGCGGTCGCTGGCAACTGCGACGTGGCCCTTTTGCCCCTAGCGCCATCCCGTCTGCCCGCCGCAAGGGCTGGACCCTGCTGGCCCAAGGGATGGATCTTCATGATGCGGACGTGCATGCCTTGCTGCAGCAGTTTCGCTTCATTCCCGAGGCGCGGCTCGATGATTTGATGATCAGTCACGCCACCGAAGGCGGCGGGGTCGGACCGCATTTCGACAGCTACGACGTTTTTCTTCTTCAGGCCCATGGCCGGCGCCGCTGGCGCATTGGCCGCGGCCGCGACCTGTCGTTGCAGCCAGATGTCCCGCTCAAGATCCTTGCGAACTTCGAGCCTGAGGAGGAGTACCTGCTCGAGCCGGGCGACATGCTGTATCTGCCACCCCGCTGGGCGCATGACGGCGTTGCCGAGGGCGGCCCCGGGTCCACCTGCCAGACCTACTCGATCGGTTTTCGCGCACCGCAGCGTGGCGAGCTCGCGCGCGAGTTGCTGCAGCGTGTGGCCGACGCAGCGGGCGAGGACCTCGTGGCCAAGATGTACCGCGACTCCGGCCAGCCGGCGGTAGGCGCACCCGCAGCGATTCCAGCTTCCTTGCAGGCCTTCGCCCGCGATGCGGTGGTCGCGGCCCTGCGGCAGCCCCAGGTGATCGAGCGCGCCCTGGGCGAGCACCTCACCGAACCCAAGGCCCAGGTCTGGTTTGAGTCCGTCCGGGCCCCGACGCGCGCCCGTCTGCTGCGGGGCGTACGGCTCGACATCCGCTCACGCATGCTCTACGACGCAGGGGCGGTTTACCTCAATGGAGAGAGCTGGCGTGCCAGCGGTGCAGATGCCCGCCTGATGCGGCGCCTGGCCGATGCCCGCGCCCTCGGTGCGGGGGAACTGGCGCGTGCCAGCCCTGAGGCCCTCGCCTTGCTGGCTGACTGGTGCGCCGCGGGCTGGGTTGCCCTCCATGCCTCAATCTGAAGTGGGCTAAAACGCATAGGGGTTGCCCCTATAATCGCGGGCTGAGCAGGAAGAGCTCGAGTCCTTCCTGTTCTTCGGTCCCTGTGCATGGCAAGTGCGCAGGGACGAATTTTCCGGAAAATTTGTCCATCTTAAAAAAGGAACTGAAATGAAGAAGATCGTCGCCCTGGCCGCCCTGTTTGCCGCCGTTGCCCTGACCGCTTGCGGCAAGAAGCAAGAAGCCCCGGCTCCCGCTCCGGCTCCCGCCGCTGCTCCCGCCCCGGCTGCCGACGCCTCTGCTGCTGCTCCGGCTGCTTCTGGCGCCGCTGCCCCGGCCGCATCCGCTGCTTCCAAGTAATCGATCACTCGATTACAGGAATGAAAAAGCCGCCTTCGGGCGGCTTTTTCATGGGCGCCTGAAAACGCTCTGTGCTGAATTCCATCAGGCCCGCAGCCAGGGCGAGCCAGTCTCCTGATCGGCCACATGGATGTCTTGCAGGCCGCAGCCCAGGGCCTGTGCCAGGGCCTGCCGGGCCAATTCGGGCCGGTTGTTCTGCCGGCTCAAATGCGCCGCGACGACCTGGCGCAGCCCGAGTGGCAGCCAGGCGCGCGCCGCTTCAGCTGCCGCCGCATTGGCCAGGTGACCGAAGTCGCCGCCCACCCGTTTCTTGAGGAACCAGGGGTAGGGGCCCTCCGCCAGCATCTCGGCGTCGTGGTTGCATTCGAGCATGAGCGTGCCGCAGCCCGCCAAGGCCTCGATGACAGACGGTGGCACATGGCCCAGGTCGGTCAGGATGCCCAGCCGCGCGTCGCCATCGGTGCAGTGCAGCTGCAGCGGCTCACCGGCGTCATGGGGCACCTCAAACGGGTGCAGTTGCAAGGCCCCCAGGTCGATCGCCTGCGCGTGGGCGGCGATGTGCAGCAGGTCGCCAAAGTCGCCCTCACGCAGCCCCCGATGGGTGCCTTCACTCATCCAGACCGGGATGCGATGCTTGCGCGCCAGGCTGCGTGCGCAACCGATGTGGTCGGCATGCTCGTGGGTAATGAATATCGCATCCAGGTCGGACAGGAGCAGGCCCGCCTCGGCCGCCCTACGCTCCAGTGTGCGGATGCCGAGGCCGCAGTCAACGAGCAGCGTGGTGGTGACGTTGCCGCTGCTGGCATGGACCAAGGTCGCATTGCCCGAACTGCCCGATCCCAGGTTCTTGAAGCGCAGCACGCGAAGGGATGAAGGGCGCCAACAGCCGCCGGGGAGGCGGTCGGCTTATTTCAGGTCGTCGGCCAGCAGCTGCACGATGCGCTTGGCCGCCGTCGAGGCGTCTGGCCGGCCCTCGGCATTGAGTACCGAGACGAAGGTCGCCTGGCCTTCGCTACGCAACACGACCCGGTATTTGACCGGTGGCACACCCTTATCGGACCCAGGCAGCAGGCGGGCGAAAAAGCCCTCGCTCTTGCGTTCGGAGAGCGGCGGCACGTAGCGCACGAAGTACAAGCCTTGGGCGCGGTCGCGGTCTTCGACGGTGAAGCCGCTGCGGTCTAGTGACAGACCGACGCGCCGCCAAGCGCGGTCGAAGGATTCGTCCAGCTGCACCACCGGGATCCCTCCGACCTCTGCGGCGCGGGCAGCAGGCTTGGCCGGCAGCGCACTGGACAGCGCTTTTGCCAGGTCGGCCGATGCGCCGAGCTTGACCATGAGGCGCCGGAGGAACTCTGCTTCCAGCTCGGAATCCGCGGCACGGGGTTGCCAGGTGGTGCGGTCCTTCATGGCGCTGGTGTAGACCTCCTCCAGGCCGCGATGAGAGATGTAGATCTCTGTGGCACCGTCGGCGCGCCGCTCCAGGCGGGTGCGGAACCGGTCCCGCTCCGAGGTGGAGTAAAGGCCGTCGAACACCTTGCCGATGGTGCTGCGGATGATGTCGTTGGGAATCTTGGCGCGGTTTTCGGCCCAGTCGGTTTCCATGATGCCCAGCTCCTGCTGGTCCAGGATGAGGACGAAACCGTTTTCCTTCCAGAAGTCCTTGAGGGGCGACCACAGCCGCTCCGGCTGTCGGGCGACGACCAGCCAGCGCTGGTTTCCTGCGCGCTCGATCCGCACATCGCCCATCGCTGCGGCAGCGATGGGGGTATCGGTGTTGGCCACGCCGGCCTGCTGCGCGTTGGCCGACACGCTACCGGCGCCCGGCAGTGCGTAGCGGGTGTCCCGGGCGAGCTGCGTCAGGTCGGGCGGCACCTCCAGGTTCGGGGCCTTGGTGGCGCTGCGGTAGTCGATCTTGCTGCCTTCCTCGATGGTGCTGCAAGCCGCCAGTCCCAGGGCCAGAGCCGTGGAAAGGACAGTGAGCAGCAGTCGGAGTCCGGAGGGATGTCGCATGGGGGAAGCTCCTGTGGCCAGCGCGGAAAGAGAAGGGGCGCGGATCACGACAACAGGCCAGTGGCTGCGAGTGCGGCCTCGACGGCAGGGTGAAGTGCCGGCGACAGCGGGGTCAGCGGCAGGCGCAAGGCTCCCCCGCACAAGCCCATGCGGGCAGCAGCCCACTTGACCGGGATCGGGTTGGCTTCGACGAAAAGATGGCGGTGCACCGGCATCAGCTTGCGCTGAATTTCCATTGCCCGATCCCGCTGCCCTGCGATGGCGGCCTTGCACAACTCGCTCATCAGCCGGGGGGCGATGTTGGCGGTGACGCTCACGTTGCCGTGGCCGCCGCAAAGCATCAGCGCGACTGCGGTCGGGTCGTCACCGGAGAGGATGGAAAAGCCGGGCCGCGCGTCGCGGATCAGCCACTGGGCGCGCTCGATGTTGCCGGTGGCCTCCTTGATGGCGACGATGCCGGGGACATGAGACAGGCGCAGCGCCGTCTCGGGCTGCATGTCTGCCACGGTGCGGCCGGGGACGTTGTAGAGCACGATCGGGAGGTCGCCGGTGGCCTCGGCGATGGCCTTGAAATGCTGGAACTGCCCCTCTTGGGTGGGCTTGTTGTAGTAGGGCACCACCTGCAGCTGGGAGTTGGCGCCAACCTCGCGGGCGTACTTGGCCAGGGCAATGGCTTCGGAGGTGGAATTGGCGCCACAGCCGGCCATGATGGGCACCCGGCCGGCCGCGTGCTCGACCGAGACACGGATGATTTCGCGGTGCTCCTCGACGGTCACGGTGGGCGACTCGCCGGTGGTGCCGACCACGCCAATGCAGTCCGTGCCCTCGGCAATGTGCCAGTCGATCAGCTTGCGCAGCCCGGGGTAATCCACGCTGCCGTCTTCGAGCATGGGGGTGACCAGGGCGACGATGCTGCCGGTTATCGCTGTCATGGGGGTCTTATAAGAAAGTAATCCGGGCATTCTAGCCAGAGGCGGCTGTCCGTCCCGCCGTATTGACCGCCAGCCGCAGCGGGCTGCAAGGCTACAAGCCGATCAGTTAAAGCAGGCCCAGACTAGGTCGGAAAGGGCCACCATCATGGCAGGCTGCAGGTAGAGCGCGAACACCCCGCCCAGCGCGGCCAAGGCAGCGGCCCAGCCCAGGACTCGGCCGGCCTTCATGCAGTCTGGACGGCAGCAACTGCCGCCGGACGCCGGACGATGGGGGCCTCCCGCACCGGCAGGTTCAGGCCTGCGGCCACCACGCCCAGTGCGATAGCGATGTACCAGACCAGGTCGTAGCTGCCGGTGTGGTCATAGAGGTAGCCTCCCATCCAGACGCCCATGAAGGACCCCAGCTGGTGGCTGAAGAAGGCGATGCCGCCCAGCATCGACAGATGCGACACGCCAAAAATCTGTGCCACCGTGGCACTGGTCGGCGGCACGGTGGACAGCCACAGCAGGCCCATGACCGCCGAGAACAGGTAGACCGACAGGGGCGACAGCGGCGCCCACAGGAACACGGTGATGACCACCGCCCGCGCGAAGTAGATGAAGGCCAGGATCTTGCGTTTGGCCAATTTCTGGCCCAGGGCGCCGGCGATGTAGGTGCCGAACACATTGAACAGGCCAATCAGTGCCAGGGCGTAGCTGGCCACCTGCGGCGACATCCCCTTGTCCCGCAGGAAGCTGGGCATGTGCACCCCGATGAACACCACCTGGAATCCGCAAACGAAGTAGCCCGCCACCAGCAGCACGAAGCTGGGGTAACGCAGGGCCTCGCGCAGGGCCTGGGCCACGGTCTGCTCACGCACCGGTGCCGCGCCGCCAGCAAAACCCGGCTCGCGCAGGCCCAGGGCCAGCGGGCCGATCAGGAGCGTGGCGGCCGCTAGCGCCAGCAGCGCCTCCTGCCAGCCCATCGAGGCAATCAGAAAGCCTTCTACCGGCACCATGAGGAACTGTCCGAACGAGCCCGCCGCGGCCGCCATGCCCATGGCCCAGGAGCGTCGGGCAGGGTCAATTTGACGGCCGATGACACCGTAGATCACTGCGTAGGTCGTGCCGGACTGGGCCAAGCCGATCACCACGCCGGCGGTCAGGGTAAAGGCCAGGGTGTGGGTGGACAGGGCCATGCCCATCAGACCCAGGGCGTAGAGGAAGCCGCCGCCCACTAGCACCTTGAAGGCGCCAAAACGGTCGGCCAGCATGCCGGCACCGATGCCCGCCAGGCCCCAGGCCAGGTTCTGAATTGCCAGGGCGAAGGCGAAGTTTTCCCGGGTCCAGCCCTGGGCCTGGGTGATCGGCTGCAGCCACAGGCCAAAGCCGTGGCGCACGCCCATGGAGAGGGTGACGATGAGGGCGCCGCAGGCAAGGACCTGCAGCGGAGAGAGCTTGGGCTGGGAAACCGGGGTCATCCCCCAACTGTACCGAACCGTGCCGTCTGGCCCTGTCGCCTCTGAATCTGCGTCCACTGCGGCCCCCCTTGCCTAAGAATTCGAAGCGGGGCTGTGGATTCATACAGATATTTGGCCCGTCTTGCTTACAATGCGGCCACTCATGGCAAGTAAACCGACGCCCGACTACTCCGAAGCCTCGATCCGCGTGCTCAAGGGCCTTGAGCCCGTGAAGCAGCGGCCCGGCATGTACACCCGCACCGACAACCCCCTGCACATCGTGCAGGAGGTGCTCGACAACGCCGCCGACGAGGCCCTGGCGGGCCACGGCAAGCGCATCAAGGTCACCCTGCACGCCGATGGATCGGTGAGCGTGGACGACGACGGCCGCGGCATCCCCTTCGGCATGCATCCCGAAGAAGGCGCGTCGGTCATCGAGCTGGTGTTCACCCGCCTGCACGCCGGCGGCAAGTTCGACAAGGGCAAGGGTGGCGCCTACAGCTTCTCGGGTGGTCTGCACGGCGTGGGCGTGTCCGTCACCAATGCGCTGGCCAAGCGGCTCGAGGCTGTCTCCCACCGCGAAGGCCAGGTGGCGCGCCTGGTGTTCGAGGCCGGCGACGTCACCGAGGCCCTGCAAGTGCGCAAGGCCGCAGAGGGCGACCGCAGGCAGGGCACCAGCGTGCGGGTGTGGCCCGATGCGAAGTACTTCGAGTCTTCCCAGCTGCCGGTGCATGAATTGGTTCACCTGCTGCGCAGCAAGGCGGTGCTCATGCCTGGCGTGGCGGTGTCCCTGGTCAATGAAAAGACCAAGGAGACCCAGAGCTGGCAGTACAAGGGCGGGCTGCGTGATTACCTGATGCAGACGCTCAGCGCCGACCCAGTCATTCCGCTGTTCGATGGCGAGGGCTACGCCGACAGCAACGACAACTTCGCCGAGGGCGAGGGTGCGCAGTGGTGCGTGGCCTTCACCGAGGACGGCACGCCGGTGCGCGAGAGCTACGTCAACCTCATTCCCACCAGCGCCGGCGGCACGCACGACAGCGGCCTGCGCGACGGCCTGTTCACCGCGGTCAAGAGCTTCATCGAGATGCATGCCTTGCTGCCCAAGGGTGTCAAATTGATGCCTGAGGACGTGTTTGCCCGCGCCTCCTATGTGCTCTCCGCCAAGGTGCTGGACCCGCAGTTCCAGGGTCAGATCAAGGAGCGCCTCAACTCCCGCGACGCGGTGCGCCTGGTCTCTAGCTTTGTGCGGCCGTCGCTCGAGCTGTGGCTGAACCAGCATGTCGAATACGGCAAAAAGCTGGCCGAATTGGCCATCAAGGCGGCCCAGACCCGGCAGCGGGCCGGGCAGAAGGTGGAGAAGCGCAAAGGCTCGGGCGTGGCCGTGCTGCCTGGCAAGCTCACCGACTGCGAGAGCCGCGACATCCTGCACAACGAGGTGTTTCTGGTCGAGGGCGACTCCGCTGGCGGCAGCGCCAAGATGGGACGCAACAAGGAGACCCAGGCGGTGCTGCCCCTGCGCGGCAAGGTGCTCAACACCTGGGAGGTCGAGCGCGACCGGCTGTTCGCCAACACCGAAATCCACGACATCTCGGTGGCCATCGGCGTGGATCCGCATGGGCCGAACGACACGCCCGACCTTTCCGGCCTTCGCTACGGCAAGGTTTGCATCCTCTCCGACGCCGATGTCGACGGCTCGCACATTCAGGTGCTGCTGCTCACGCTCTTCTTCCGCCACTTCCCCAAGCTGATCGATTCCGGCAATGTCTTCGTGGCACGCCCGCCGCTGTTTCGCGTGGACGCGCCAGCCCGCGGCAAAAAGCCCGCCTCCAAGGCCTATGCGCTTGACGAGGGCGAGCTCACGGCCATCCTCGACAAGCTGCGCAAAGAAGGTGTGCGTGAGGGCGCCTGGTCCATCAGCCGCTTCAAGGGCTTGGGCGAAATGAGCGCCGAGCAGCTGTGGGAGACCACGCTCAACCCGGACACCCGGCGCCTGCTGCCGGTGCGCCTGGGCGCCTTTGACTTTGCCGGCACCGAGCAGCTGATCACCAAGCTCATGGGCAAGGGCGAAGCTGCTGCCCGTCGCGAGCTCATGGAGCTGCATGGCGACTCGGTCGAGATCGATATCTAGGCGCTGGCTGCCCCTCGCCACGTCCACCCCATGCGCCTGGCCCTACGCCCGCACTTCCTTCGCTTTGGGGCGTGCAGCCTCCGGGTGCGACGCCTTCGGCTGCGCCTGGGCTGGGCGTGGGCGATGCTGGTGGCCTGGCTGGCCGTGGTGCCAAGCGCCCATGCCGACATCTGGGCCTATGTGGACGCGCGGGGCATCGCCCATTTCGCGGCAGACAAGCTCGACGACCGCTACGAGCTGTTCCTGCGTGGCGGCATGACGGCCCTGCCAAATTCCGGGGGTGCCGAGATGGCCGAAGCCCTGCCACCGGGGAGTCCCATCACATCTTCCGCCGCCGAGGGCCCCGCGCAGACCGGCGCGGCCCCCGCGGCTGTCACCGACTGGGGCGCTTCGCCCTACGCCCTACGCCTGGCCACCTACATCGAGGGCACCGCCGGCTACCAACTTGCGAAACCCCTGATCCGGGAGGCGGCCTCCGCCCACCGCATCGACGAGGAGCTGCTCAAGGCGCTGATCGCCGCCGAATCGGGCTTTGACCCGCAGGCGGTTTCGGCCAAGGGCGCCATCGGCCTGATGCAGGTGATGCC
>CANFQF010000117.1 GCA_947449025.1 Comamonadaceae bacterium | reverse complement strand
TCGATCAGGTTGGAAATCAGCAGGGGTTGGTCTTGCATCAGGCCCAGCATGGCGGTCTCCTCAATTTTTATGCGCTGAACAAACAGGTCGAAATGAACGCTAATGAGTATGGGCCCTGGCAGGGCGCGCACCGGTCGATCCGGGCGGACCCGAGGGATTTCCCTGAGCCATGCAACCGCCTGCCGCACGGGCACCCGCGCCGATGCCCCGGCAGGACCTCCCGACACTGACCCTGCCCCTGCCAGGGCCGCAGCTCGCCGGCGACAATCGCCCCACATGCCTTCCCCTATGCCCCCCGACCTTCCGCCCCTCGACCTGGGCCTCGCCTGGGACCACCGCTTTGCGCAACTCGGCGCGGGCTACGCCACCGAACTGTCTGCCGACCCCTTGCCCGCTCCGCGTCTGGTGGCACTGTCCGAGCCGCTGGCCAGCGACCTTGGCCTGGACCCAGGCCGCCTGCGCGAGCAGGAGGCGATCGAGGCGTTCAGCGGCAGCCGCCCCCTGGCCGGCAGCCGACCGCTGGCCAGTGTGTACAGCGGCCACCAGTTCGGCGTCTGGGCCGGCCAGCTCGGCGACGGGCGCGCCCTGCTCCTGGGCGAAGCCAACACCCCGAGCGGCCCCTGGGAGCTCCAGCTCAAAGGCGCGGGCCGCACCCCCTACTCCCGCATGGGCGACGGCCGGGCGGTGCTGCGCTCCTCGATCCGCGAGTTTCTGGCTTCGGAGGCCATGCAGGCGCTAGGCATTCCGACCACCCGCGCGCTCATGCTCACCGCCTCCCCGAAGCCAGTGCTGCGCGAGGAGCTCGAGAGCGCTGCGGTGGTGACCCGCGCCGCGCCCAGCTTTATCCGCTTTGGTCATTTTGAGCATTTCGCGGCGGCCGGCGATGTGGAGGCGCTGCGGCGGCTCGCCGACTTCGTGATTGACAGCTTCTACCCGGAGGTGCGCAGCAGCCCGCGCAGGGCCGAGGCCTTCGGCGGCAACCCCTATGCGGCCTTTCTGGAGCAGGTCAGCGAGCGCACCGCGCGACTGATGGCCCAGTGGCAGGCTGCGGGCTTTTGCCACGGGGTGATGAACAGCGACAACATGAGCATCCTGGGCCTGACCCTGGACTACGGGCCCTTCCAGTTCATGGACGGCTTCGACCCGGACCATATCTGCAACCACACCGACAGCGGCGGTCGCTACGCCTGGAACCGACAGCCCAATGTGGCCTGGTGGAACCTGCACTGCCTGGCCCAGGCCCTGGTGCCGCTGGTGGACGACCAGAACCTGCTGCTATCGGCCCTGGAGTCGTACAAGACGGTTTTTCCAGACGCCATGCTGGCCCGCCTGGGCGCCAAGCTCGGCCTCGCGCAGCCGACCGAGGCGGACCGACCGTTGGTCGACGACGCGCTCCATATGCTGGCCGCTGGCCGAACCGACTGGCCCCTGTTCTGGCGCCATTTGTCGCGCCACGCCGCGGGCGGGCCGGTGGCGCCGGTGCGTGACCTGTTTCTCGACCGGGCCCGCTTCGACGAATGGCATGGCCGATGGGCCTTGCGCATCGCCAGCGAGGATGCGCAGGGCACCCGTATGCTGGCCACGAACCCGCAATTCGTGCTGCGCAACCATCTGGCCGAACTGGCCATCCGTCGCTCCCGCGAGGGCGATGATGGCGGCGTCCGCACACTGCTGGCGTTGCTGCAGCGTCCGTTTGATGACGACCCAGCCCATGACACTGAGTACGCCGGGCTGCCGCCGGATTGGGCCGCTCGTCTGGAGATCAGTTGCTCGTCCTGAACCACCCTGGCCAGCGCCCGGTGCCGGGCTGGCCGTCCTGCGCTAACCTTGCCCCATGAACTACCCGATCCAGAAAACCAACGAAGAGTGGCGCGCCCTGCTGGCCGCCAAGGGCGCTGAGCCTGTTGCCTTCCAGGTCACCCGCCAGGCAGCCACGGAGCGGCCCTACACCGGCCGCTACGAGCAGGTCTGGGCCAATGGCAGTTACCACTGCATCTGCTGTGGCAACCTGCTGTTCGACGCGGGCACCAAGTTCGACGCCGGCTGCGGCTGGCCGAGTTTCTCGCTGGCGCGTGAGGGCGCGATCGCAGAGCACCGCGACATCAGCCACGGGATGGTGCGGGTCGAAACCGTCTGCGCGCAGTGCGGCGCCCACCTGGGGCACGTCTTCCCCGACGGCCCGGCCCCCACCCGGCTGCGCTATTGCATGAACTCGGCCTCGCTGGAGTTCAATCCAGCCGATACCCCGGCTGGTCCCCCGGCTGGTCCCCCGGCAGACACCCCCGCCGATCCCGCGGCTTGAAACAACAGCCCCGCACCGCACACCCAACGCCCCCGATGAAGCTGCTCCTCGACTTTTTTCCGATCCTCCTGTTTTTTGTCGCCTTCAAGCTGGCGGACATCTACGTCGCCACCGCTGTGGCCATCGTCGCCACCATCGGGCAAATCGCCTGGTTGCGCTGGCGTACCGGCCGGGTCGAGACCATGCAATGGCTCAGCCTGGGGGTGATCGTGCTGTTCGGCGGCGCCACCCTGCTGGCCCATGACGAGTCTTTTATCAAGTGGAAGCCGACCATCCTCTATTGGCTGATGGGCGGCTCGCTGCTCGTGGCCCAACTCATCTGGCGAAAAAATCTGATCAAGTCCCTGATCGGCGACAAAGTCCGCATGGCAGAGACCGCCTGGACGAATATGCGGCGCAGCTGGACCGTGTTCTTTCTGCTCATGGGCGTGCTCAACCTTTGGGTGGCCTACAACTTCGACACCGCGACCTGGGTTGACTTCAAGCTCTTCGGTGGACTTGGGCTCATGGCGGTATTTGTCATCGGCCAGAGCCTCTGGCTTGGCAAGCATATTGAGTCAGACGAGGCCGCCAATGAGGCGAGCTTCGGGGAAGGTGGCGCGCCCCCCGGCAATGGCCCGCCCTTGAACAACGCGAACAACAAGCCGACCCACAAGCCGACCGAGGAGCGTCACCCGTGAGCGGCGGCACCGGCATCAGCGCGGACGCCCTGTCCCAGCGTTTGCGTGAGGCGCTGTCCCCCACTGTGCTGCAGGTTGAGGACGAGAGTGCGCAACACGCGGGCCATGTCGGCGCCGACGACACGGGATCGGGCACCCATTTCCGGGTACGCATTGCCAGTCCGGCTTTCGCTGGCAAAACCCGGGTCGCGCAGCACCGCCTTGTGTATGATGCGCTCGGCGATTTCATGGCACGCGGACTGCATGCCCTGGCCATCGAACTCGCCTAGCTGCATCACCCCCGCAGATCCTCAGGAACCCCTTCCGACACCCTCCCATGAACAAACATATCGCCTCGGCCTGCGCCGCTGCCCTCCTCGCCCTTGCGGTCCTGCCCGCTCAGGCCCAGAACGTGGCCATCGTCAATGGCAAGCCTGTGCCCTCCTCGCGCGTCGACGCGCTGGCCGCGCAAATCGCCAAGAGCGGCCGCCCGGTCACCCCCGACCTCAGCGCCCAGATCAAGGATGAAGTCATCACCCGTGAGGTGTTCATGCAAGAGGCGCAAAAGCGCGGCCTCGACGCCACCGACGACTTCAAGACCCAGATTGACCTGGCCCGCCAGGCCATCCTGATCCGCGAGCTGTTCGCGGACTACCAGAAGAACAACCCGGTTACCGACGCCGATGCGAAGGCCGAATACGACAAGTTCGTGGCGGCCAACGGCGGCAAGGAATACCGCGCCCGCCACATCCTGGTTCCCAAGGAAGAAGACGCCAAGACCATCATTGCCAGCCTGAAAAAGGGCGGTAAGTTCGAGGACATCGCCAAGAAGCAGTCCAAGGACACCGGCTCGGGCGCGAAGGGCGGCGACCTCGATTGGGCCAACCCCGCCAGCTACGTTCCCGAGTTTTCCAAGGCCCTGGTGGCCCTGAAGAAGGGCCAGCTGACCGACGCCCCGGTCAAGAGCCAGTTCGGCTGGCACGTGATCCGCCTGGACGATGTGCGTGAAGCCCAGATGCCCAAGTTCGACGACGTCAAGCCGCAGATCACGCAGCAACTGACCCAGCAAAAGCTCGCCCAGTTCCAAGACGAACTGCGCGCCAAGGCCAAGATCGAGTAAGGGCTACGCCTTCCTCACAAGAGCGGCCTGTGGGCCGCTTTTTTATTGCTCTTTGCTCTTTGCTCTTTGCTCTTTGCTCTCCGGTGGTTGGTGGTTGGACTAGAGCGCGACGGGCATGCGGTACGGGCGCATCGGCTTCGATGCGGGGGCCCTTCGGGCTTCCTTGCGGTGCTCGGCCGCCAGGGGCACGCGCGGCAAACTCGCCCCTGCGGGGCTCAAACATGCCGCGCTCTTCGGCCCCCGTCGACCTGCGCTCCTCAGCCCCGCATAGGCGCCGCTGCACCCGCACCGCATACCCGCCGCTTTCCTCACTCGCAAGACTTCTTGCCGGCAGCCCCTCCGCTCCCCGCTGATTTCTGCAGCCTATTCCAACGAGGTCACCGAAGGCGGCGCAGAGAAGCCTATCGAGAGAGGTAAGCGTCGGGCGTGCGGCAGGGGTTCACGAGGCCACCGAAGCCAGCGCAGAGAAGCCTATCGAGAGAGCTAAGCGCCGGGGGGTAGCAGGGGTTCACGAGGTCACCAAAGGCGGCGCACAGAAGCCTACCGAGAGAGCTAAGCGTCGGGGGTGCGGCAGGGGTTCGGCGGCGCCTATGCGGGGCCGAGGAACGCAGGGCGCTGGGGGCCGAAGAGCGAGGCATGTTTGAGCCGCTGCAGGCGGCGAGTTTGCCTCGCGTGCCCCTGGCGACCGAGTACCGCAGGGGAGCCCGAAGGGCCCCCGCATCGAAGCCGCCGGGCCCCTGCCGCACACCCGGCGCGTGCCACGCCAACGCCAACGCCAACGCCAACGCCAACGAAAAACGAAAAACGAAAAACGAAAAACGAAAAAAGCCAACCAGAGCCGAGGCGCCAAAGCCTCAGGGCATCGGCCGCCCCAGCCACAGGGCCAGTGCTGAGAGAAGCCCCATCAGCACCGGCTGGTGCAGCATGTACCAAGTGAGACTCCAGCGCCCGAGCCACGCCAGCGGCGCCGGTGCGGGACCTTGGAGCCACTGTGGACGGTGCAACAGCATCCATTGACCGGCTGCCAGTCCCGACCAGACGGCTGCCAGCCAGGGTACCAAGGGCACATAGTCCTCAGTGATGGGTTTGTGGCTGACCAAACCGAGCCAATGGAGGCCCGGCGCATCCAGCCAGGCGGGGGCCAGACCCTGGCTGTGGGCCCAGGCAGAGAGCAGGTGCAGCCCCAGCGCAAACGCGCCAGCCAACCACAGGCCTCGGCCCCAAGCGGCAGTGCAGCGCAAAACGATCAGCATCACCGCAATGGCATGCAGCACACCAAAGTAGATAAAGCTGCGAGGGAAGACGAACCAGGAGCCGGCCGTCACCAGCAGAGCGCAGCCGGCGATCTGGGCCCAGCGGCGCCAGAAACGCCTGTCAAAACGGGCGCCCAAGCCCTGCGCAGCCCCGCCAAACGCTGCTCCCGGTGCCGTGCTTCGCAGCGCCACCGCCTGCGACAAACCGACGCAAAAAAGGAACAGGCTCACGATGCAAATGCGCTGGATCGTCCAGAGCGGGTCCCGGTAGAAGTCCTGCCGCCACCAGCCAAACCAGGCCAGGTCAAAGCCCAGGTGGAACAGCGTCATCCAGACCACTGCCGCCCCCCGCAGGGCGTCGAGCCGGTCGTGACGCGGGGGAGCACCTCCGACACGCTCTGCGGGGGGCGACGTGGCCGGTGCTGCGGCGCCCTTGGTAGCGGGTTCCATGGCTGGGTATGGGGCTGGGTTTGGGGCTGGGTTTGTAGCGGAGTCGCTGGCGAGATTGGAGCCGGGGATAATCACGCCCCATGCTAGCCCAACACCAGCTCGAGCTGCTTGCCCCCGCCCGTGACGCCGACATCGGCATCGAGGCGGTCAACCATGGCGCCGACGCCGTCTACATCGGCGGTCCAGGCTTTGGCGCCCGGGCGTCTGCGGGCAATTCGGTGCAGGACATCGAGCGCCTCGCGCGCCATGCCCATCGATTTGGCAGCCGGATCTTCATTGCGCTCAACACCATCTTGCGCGACGACGAGCTTGAAGGTGCCCGGCAAATGGCCTGGGATGTCTACCACGCCGGGGCAGACGCGCTCATCGTCCAGGACATGGGCCTGCTCGAGATCGACCTGCCGCCCATCCAGCTGCACGCCAGCACCCAGACCGACATCCGCACACCCGAGAAAGCCCGCTTCCTGCAGGACGCGGGTTTCTCGCAGATCGTGCTGGCGCGCGAACTGACCCTGGAACAAATCCAAGCCGTAGGCGCCGCCATGAACCCCGACCGCGCGGCCATGGAGTTCTTCGTTCATGGCGCCCTGTGCGTGGCCTACAGCGGGCAGTGCTTCATCTCCCACGCCCACACCGGCCGCAGCGCCAACCGCGGCGACTGCTCACAGGCCTGCCGCCTGCCCTACCAGGTGATCGACGACAAGGGTCGCTTCATCGCCCATGACAAGCATGTGCTGTCGATGAAGGACAACAACCAGAGCGCCAACATCGCTGCCCTGGTCGACGCCGGTATCCGCAGCTTCAAGATCGAGGGCCGATACAAGGACATGGCCTATGTGAAGAACATCACCGGCCACTATCGCAAGCTGCTCGACGAACTGATTGAGGCGCGCGAGGGCTCTGACCAGCCCTTTGCCCGTGCCTCCAGCGGCAGCACCCGCTTTTTCTTCACCCCCGACCCAAACCAGAACTTCAACCGCGAGTTCACCGATTACTTCGTCAATGGCCGCCAGGACGACATCGGCGCCTTTGACTCGCCCAAGAACCCGGGCCAGGCCATCGCCTGGGTGACCCGGGTCCAGGCCGAAGAAGGCTGGATCGAGCTGGAGTGCCAGGACAGCAGCACCGAGCTGCACAACGGCGATGGTCTTTGCTACTACGACCTGCAAAAAGAACTGGTGGGCGTGGCCATCAACCGCGCCGAGAAGCTGGGCGGCGGGCCTGGCGCGGCAGGCTCGCCAAGCACAGGAGGCCGCTGGCGAGTCTTCCCCAAGGACCCGATCGCCGGCATGCGCGATCTGCGCAAGGGCACCGAGATCAACCGCAACCGCGACATGAGCTGGGTGCGGCAGCTGGAGAAAAAGTCCAGCGAGCGTCACATCGGCCTGTGGGCCGAACTCTCCGAGACCGCCGACGGCTTTGCGCTTTCACTGACCGACGAAGACGGCCACAGCGCACGCGCCGCCCTGCCCCACCCCAAGGAGCCGGCACGCGACGCTGCCCGCCAGGAGGCGCAGCTGCGCGAGCAACTCGGGCGCTTCGGCACCACCGATTTCGAACCGCTGGATATTCGGCTCGCGCTCACTGGCCCCTGGTTCCTGCCCGCCTCCTACCTCAATGCGCTACGCCGCGAGGCGGTCGCTGCACTGGAAGCCACCCGCAGCGCCGCCTACGCACGCCCCCCACGCGCCCGGCCTGTGGAGCCGCCGGTGGCCTACCCGGAAGACAGCCTCAGCTACCTGGCCAACGTCTTCAACCAGAAGGCGCATGACTTCTACGCCAAGCATGGCGTCAAGGTGATCGAGGCCGCGTATGAGAGCCACGAGGAGGAAGGCGAGGTCTCCCTCATGATCACCAAGCACTGCGTGCGTTGGAGCATGAGCCTGTGCCCCAAGCAGGCCAAGGGCGTCACCGGCGTCCAGGGCACGGTGCGCGCTGAGCCGCTTCAACTGGTCAACGGCAAGGAAAAACTCACCCTGCGCTTTGACTGCAAGCCCTGCGAAATGCACGTGGTGGGCAAGATGAAGAAGTCGGTGATGAACCAACGCGCCCAGGAGATGACTGAGGCGCCGTTGCAGTTCTACCGCACGCGCCCGCAGAAGGTCACACCCCGCTCGGCGTAACTCCCAGGGCAGCGGCATGCATCCGACACCTTCGAAGCATTCGGGCTAACCCGAGGTGCCGGCCGGAATGCTATCTTCCCGATCATGACCTTTCGCTTTGTAATCGCACTTTCCCTCCTCGGCAGTTTGGCCTTGTCGCAAGCACAAGCCCAGGCCCCGGCAGCGCCGCCCGTCTACGTCGAAGAGGTGCCCTTCATCGTCTCCCCCGACAACGTCACCCTGGAGATGCTGCGCATCGCCTCGGTGGGGGCCAAGGACCATGTGATCGACCTGGGCTCGGGCGACGGCCGCATTGTGACCACCGCGGCCAAGCGTTTCGGCGCGACGGGCCTGGGCGTAGAAATCGACCCGACCCTGGTCGAGAAGAGCCGCAAGATCGCTGCCGAGGCGGGTGTGGCCGACAAGGCGGAGTTCCGCATTCAGGACCTGTTTGCCACCGACCTGTCCAAGGCCACGGTGATCACCATGTACCTGCTGCCGGAGTTCAACATGCGGCTGCGCCCCGCCATCCTGGCGCTCAAGCCCGGCACCCGCATCGTCTCGCATGACTGGGACATGGGCGACTGGAAGCCCGACCAGACCACCGTGCTGCCGGTTCCGAACAAACAGGTGGGCCGGGAGAAGTCGAGCAAGGTGCATTTCTGGACCGTGCCCGCGCAGGTGGCTGGCCTGTGGTGCGGCGCAGGGCCGCTGGCGTCCTACAGCCTGCGCCTGGCGCAGAATTTTCAGGAGGTGACCGGCACCCTCCAGCGCCGCGAACGCAGCTGGCCCATCACCGGCCGCATGCAGGGGCCGACACTGGCGACCGAAGAAACCGCCGTGGGCAGCTTGGTGCTGGAGCGAGACGGGCAGGCCCTGCGCCTGGCTGGCGGCAAAGGGCCGGTGGCCCTGGCCAAGGGCAATTCGTTCACCGCCGCCAAAGGCAGTGACTGCGGCAAGGGCGGCAAGGCATGAGCCTGTCGGCGGGGCCAGAATGTCGGCCCTCCCCTCAAGGCCTAGATCCTCACACCCAGGGCTAGGGCACCCCCCAGCGGCGGGCGAGACTCAGCCCACCCAGCGACGCGCGTTGCGCCAGACCCGCAGCCAGGGGCTGTAGGCGCTGGTGTCGCCACCAGTCCAGGACATCTGGATATTGCGAAACACCCGCTCGGGGTGCGGCATCATGGCGGTGAAACGGCCGTCGGCGGTGGTCACCGCCGTCAATCCGCCCGCGCTGCCGTTGGGGTTGAAGGGATAGACCTCGGTGGGCTGACCATGACCGTCGACAAAACGCATGGCCCCCAGCACCTGCGCACCATCCCCGCGCCGTGCGAAGTTGGCAAACCCCTCGCCATGGGCCACCGCGATCGGCAGCCGGCTGCCTTCCATGCCTTGGAAGAACAGGCTGGGTGAATCGAGCACCTCCACCTGTGACAGCCGCGCCTCGTAGCGCTCGCTGCGGTTGGTGGTGAAGCGAGGCCAATGCTGCGCCCCCGGGATGATGTCGGCCAGTTCGGCCAGCATCTGGCAGCCGTTGCACACGCCCAGGGCGAAGGTGTCCGGACGAGCGAAGAACTCGCCGAACTGGGCCGCCATCGGCGCGTTGAAAGTGATGCTGCGGGCCCAGCCGATGCCGGCGCCCAGGGTGTCGCCGTAGCTAAAGCCCCCGCAGGCGACGAAGCCCTTGAAATCAGCCAGCGTGGCGCGCCCGGTCTGCAGGTCGGTCATGTGCACGTCAACCGCCTCGAAGCCCGCCAGGTTGAAGCAGTAACCCATCTCGACATGGGAGTTGACGCCCTGCTCGCGCAAGATGGCCACACGGGGGCGGGACAGGTTGAGATAAGGCGCAGCCACGTCTTCGGCGGCGTCGAAGCTGGGCGCAAATTGCAAGCCCGGGTCCGTCGGGTCGCCGGCGGCGGCGTGCTCCTGGTCGGCGCAGACCGGGTTGTCCCGCTGCTGGCAGATCTTCCAGCTCACGCTGTCCCAGACCTGGTGCAGGTCGGCGAGCTTGGCCGAGAACACCGCCTTGGTGTCGCGCCACACTTGCAGATCGCCCTTGCCCACTGCGATGGCAGAGGATGCGGGCCGGGTCATGCCGATAAAGTGGCTGTGGCGCGAGAGGCCATGCGCGCGCAGCACCTGCATCACCTCGTTGCGCACCGCGGCAGGCACCTGCAGCAGCACACCGAGCTCCTCGTTGAACAGGGCCTTGAGGGTCAGTTCCTCGCGCCGGGCGCTCACCTGGCCCGCCCAGTTTTTGGCGTCGCCATGGTCGGCGCGGCTGTCGCTGATGCCATCTCCCTCGGTGACCAGCATGTCCACATTGAGGGACACACCCACCTGGCCGGCAAAGCCCATTTCGGCCGCCGCAGCCAGCAGGCCGCCGTCGCTACGGTCGTGGTAGGCCAGGATCCGGCCTTCGGCGCGCAGCTGATTGACTGCATTCACCAAATTGACCAAGTCTTGCGCATCATCGAGGTCGGGCACCTCGCCGCCGGCCTGGTTCAGGACTTGGGCCAGGATCGAGCCGCCCATGCGCATGCGGCCCTTGCCCAAGTCGACCAGCACCAGGGTGGTTTCCTGCTGCGCGTCCAACTGCGGCGTGAGTGTGCCCCGGACGTCGGCGAGGCTGGCAAAGGCGGTGATGACCAGGCTGACCGGTGAGGTGACCTTCTTGGTCTCCCCGCCCTCTTGCCACTGGGTGCGCATGGACAGGCTGTCCTTGCCCACAGGGATAGAAATGCCCAGTGCCGGGCACAGCGCCATGCCCACCGCGCGTACGGTGTCGTAGAGGGCCGCGTCTTCACCCGGTTCGCCGCAGGCGGCCATCCAGTTGGCGGATAGCTTGACCTTGGGCAGCTCGATCGGGGCGGCCAGCAGGTTGGTGATGGCTTCGGCCACCGCCATGCGGCCCGAGGCCGGGCCGTCGACCGATGCCAGCGGGGTTCGCTCGCCCATGGCCATGGCCTCGCCCGCAAAGCCGCGGTAGTCGGCCAGGGTGACCGCCACATCGGCCACCGGAACCTGCCAGGGACCGACCATCTGGTCGCGGTGGGTCATGGCGCCCACGGT
>CANFQF010000116.1 GCA_947449025.1 Comamonadaceae bacterium | reverse complement strand
TCCACCACGATGGACTGGCCCAGGCGCTCGCCGAGCTTCTGGCCCACGACGCGAGCAATCAGGTCGACGCCGCCACCGGGGGCGAAGGGAACGACGAGCTTGATCGGGCGGTTCGGGTAGGCCGCTTGGGCCTGTGCGGTCAGCGGCAGCGACAGGCCGGCCAGGGCGCCAGCGGCGGCCAGGGCGACGACCGCCTGGCGGCGGCGAAGGGAGGAGGGCAGGGACATGGGCTCAGGCCTTCTTGGTGGCGTGCAGGTCGGCGGCGGGCAGATCAGCCACCGGCACGCCGTTGTCAATATGCTCACAGCGCTCACGCTCGCCGTCGGCCTTTTTGCGCGAGCGCTCGAGCACTTCTGCCGCGCGCTCGATTGGCACGAAGCACACGCCGGTGTCGTCGGCCACCACCAGGTCGCCGCAGCGCACCCGGATGCCAAAGATCTCGACGTCGCCGTTGATCTCCACCGTCTCGATGCGCCACTTGCCGGTAATGGGGGTGATCTCGGAGGCCCACACCGGGTAGTCGACTGCCCGCGAGTGCGGGATGTCGCGTACACCGCCGGAAACGATGGCCCCCAACTCACCCTGGCGCTTGCCGGTCTGGGCCGAGATGCCGCCCATGTTGGACACACCCGTCACGCCTTCGATCACCAGGATGTCTCCGGGCTGTGCCAGGTTGTGGCCCTCGAACTCGGCCATCTTGTTCACCTTGGCCTTGGCCTGGTCGTACACATGCTCGCGCTGCATCATGTTGCGCAGCGTGAGCGCGGGGCCCACGATCACTTTGCCGGCAATCGTCGGTCGAAGGGTGCTGGCGCCCACCGCGCCGACGATGCCCATCTCGTCCATCACGTCGGACACCACGCCTGAGCAGTCGCCCAAGGCCATGAAGCCCTCGATCAGTTGCGGGGCAGGCCTGGGCACCTCCATGTGGCGTATGCGGTCGGCGGCAATTTTTCCTGTGAGCTTCTTGTTTGTCATGGGGTTCGGTCCGTTGAAACAACCCGAATTGTCCCGGTGAAGCCGAGCCGGCTCCATTCGGGGTTGTGCGCACTACCTCCTCCCACGGACCGCGCTTGACGTGAATACAGAAGAGCTATAACGTGTACTTTAGTAAGTAATTTGACGGGGTCGCACTCAGTAGTCGCAGTCGGGTGGGCTTCGGCGCTTCAAAGGCCTTTCACCCGGAGCCTTAGGAGCGAGTTCAACTCCCCCGGGTTCCATGTCTCCTAGGAGCATTCGATGCGACTTTCTCTGAAACCTCTTGCGGCTGCGGTCTTGTTCCTGGCCAGTGCTGCGCCGGCCTTGGCCGCCGACCCCTCACCTGCCGAACGTACCACCCGGCCGGACCGTCCGGAGCGTGCCGATGCCCGCAGCCCCCTGGCCGCCATGGGGGGCAGCACCTTCGACCCCCAAAGCCTCACCGGCGCGGTGACCCTCGAGCGCTTGCTTCAGGGGCTGGCACCGAACCGCGGTTTGATGCCCACCGTGGATTTGGTGGGAGAGGGGCGAGCGATGAAACTGGCGAACGACGTGGGTGCGTTGGGCGCGTATGGGGGTGACAGGCTGAGCCCTGATCAACTCGCGCATTTGCGCAGGGCACTGAGCCACTCCGGGGTCAGCTTCGAGTACCGGGTGGTGCAGGCCCAGAAGATTGCCGTCTCCTGTACGGGGATGGAAGAAAAGAGCCTGCGGGCCGACAGCCTGAAGCCGCAGCAATGTGTTGGCTATACCAAGCTCCTCACGCTGGAGCCGCCCACCTACCTGCTGGGCCGCTTGGCCAACAGGGAAGCCAGGAATGCGACCTTCGTGCTGTCGCCTTCGCCCGAGCGGCGCCAGACGCGGGAGGACGGCCTGACCAAGCCCACTTGCTCGCCCGATTCAGCCTGGTTCGACGCGGTCCCGAAGGCGGCAACGGCCGAAAGCTTCCCTGCCGGTGATCTCAAGAATTTGGAGATGGCGTCGACGCCGGTGACCCTGCTCGAGGTGAGCGCCCTGATCGATCAGCGTGTGCTGGGACAGGTGCTCGGCAAAGACGAGGAGCGGACTCTCAACACCACCCCCATGTTCAAGGACAAGGCCTCCTGCATTCGGTCGTCGGTCTGGACCTTTGCCGTGCCGTCGCGGGGCACGCGACTGAACCGCGACCCGGTCGGGGAAGTGACGTCATATCCGCCGCTCTCGACTCAGTGAGCCAGCAGGTCCAACCGCTCGCTGACGGACCTGGCCCGGCCGCTCGGCGGCCGGGCATCAGGCGCTGGTTGCCGGGGGCTTTCGTCGGCACCTTCGCAGGCCCCGTGTTGTTCGGCCTGGTGTTGGTCGGCTTGTCGGCTTGCGGCGGGGCTGAGCCGGCCGACGAGGCCGAGGCGCAGGTCGATGCCGGCGAGGCCACAGCCGAGGCCCCACAGGCGTTGGCTCAACTCGCGCTGTACGAGCAGGTGGCCCAGGTGCAGCTCGAGGTCCAGGCCCGCCAGCAACCGGCCTACACCGACCCGGCCTCGGGCGCCGCCTGGGACTGGGTGCTGTCGCTGCCCTCCGGCGCAGAGGGTGACAGCTACAACCTCAGTCTGGCTCCGACACGCGGGCGTGGCTATGGCGAGCCCGTGCTTCGTCTTGTCGCCCGAGGCGCCCGAGGTACCGAAGCGCGGGAGAGCCCCCGGCCCGATTGCCGAAGCGAAACCCGCTGCGATTTCAGCGGCCCGGGTCATTTCTCTCTGTCACTGCCGCCAGGTGCGCCCGTGCGTGCCGTGGCGCGCGGGGATGGCGTCGCCCTGGTGGCGCAGGTGATGGCGGTCGACAAGCCGGTCGAGGTGGCCCTGCGCCTCTCCGCGGACGGGCGCTCGGACGATTCGCGCCAGATCCTGCTGCTCCCCTGAGGGGGGGGCTGCTGTGGCGGGTCTCAGCGATCGTCCAGCGAGGCGCTCCAGCGGTCATCCCACCCCCGGCGTGCCTCGTCGAGATCTCGGCGGCCCCGCTTGGTGGGGCGCCCCTGCTCGATGGCCAACGCCGGCTCGGGAGCGTAGCGTTTGCGCTCCATCGCCTGCTCGCGTGCGGCCAGGCTCTCGGGGGTTTCGTCATACAGCTGTTGCGCGACCGGCGCCGGGCCGCGCATCGCCGCGAGGCCGCGCACGACAACCGTGCGCACCATCGCGTCGCGTCGCAGGGCCACCGTATCGCCGGGCTTGACCTCACGCGCGGGTTTGACCGATTGCCCATTGACCGTCACGCGCCCCAGCGCGATCTCGTCGACCGCCAAGGCGCGTGTCTTGTAAAAACGTGCGGCCCACAGCCATTTGTCGATGCGCTGGCGGTCGAGAGTGCTCATAGGGAGGGTGCAGTGGCGGAGGATGTCTGCCCCCGATTGTCCTGTGCCGCCAGCGGCAGCCAGGCGCGTGCGACCAGTCCCGGGCTGCCAGCGGGGTCTTGGCGCGAATCCAGACGGATGCCGCCGCCCAGGGCACGGACGATTTCCTGGCAGATGGCCAGGCCCAGGCCGGAGCCCGAGCGGACGTCGCCCGCAGAAAAGGGCTCGAACAAGCGCTGGCGCAGTTCATTGGAAATGCCCGGGCCGGTGTCGCTGATCGCCAACTCGGCGTTGCCGCCCTGTGCGTTGACCTGCACAGACAGACTGCCACCTTCAGGTGTGTGGACGATCGCGTTGTGCAGGAGGTTGCGCGCCAATTCGCTCAGCATCCAGGCCTGCGCCCGCACAGGTGCAGGTTCGGTGTAGATCTCGAAGTCGAGACGCTTTTCGGCCACGAGTGGCGCCATCTCCAGGGCCAGTTCGCGCACGACCGTGGCCCAGTCCTCCACCGCCGGCGCCTCGGGGTGCTCCCGCAGCTGTTCCACCTTGGCCAGCGAGAGCATCTGGTTGGCCAGGCCTGTCGCGCGGTCCACCGTGCCGGCGATCTCCATCAATGCCTCGCGCGGCGCCAGGTCGCCACGCAGGGCCGATTGGGTTTGCGTCTTGAGCACCGCCAGCGGGGTGCGCAACTGATGCGCCGCGTCGCGCACGAAGCGCTTGCGGTGCTCGAGCAGCACCGAGAGCCGCTGCATCAGGGCGTTGGTCGCTACCAGCAGCGGCTGCAACTCGCGCGGCGCATCGCCCGTGGGCAGGGGGGTGAGGTCGCCTTCGGCCCGGTCCTGCAGCGAGCGTGACACCGCACGCACTGGCCGCGTGGCGCGTTGCACCACCCACACCACCACCGCGGCGATCACTGCCACCAAGAGCAGCTGGCGCCAAAGCGTGTCCAGCAGTACCTCGCGTGCCAGCCGTTGGCGCAGCTCCAGCGTCTCGGCCACCTGCACCACCGCCATGCCCCGGCCCTGGCCGCTGGCCACTGGCTGCAGGAGCACCGCCACGCGGACATTGCTGTCGCGAAAGCGCTCATCGTAAAAATCCACTAGGGCGGCATAGGGCGGCTGCTCGGGCAGCCGGCCACGCCAGAAGGGCAGGTCGGCGTAGCCGGAGACCAGCTCGCCCTGCAGGTTGGAGACGCGGTAGAAAAATTGGCTGCGGTTGTCGGCCTCGAAGGCCTCGAGCGCAGAGTAGGGCACAGTGGCCCGCAGCTTCGCGTCGCGGTCGTAGCCGCGCACGTCCAGCTGTTCGCCGATCACCTTGGCCGAGGCCAGGAGTGACCGGTCATAGGCCGTGTTCGCCGCCGTGAGAGCGCTTCTGTAAAGCGAGGCGCCGTTGAGGGCCACCAGGGCGATCACCGGCAGAAGGATGCCCAGCAGCAGTTGACGCCGGAGCGAGTGGGGACGTCGGGGCATCAGGGGCGCTGCAGGGAGGTTCAGCCTGGGGTCTACTTCTGGAGGAGGCTATTTTGACCGGACTACTGGCCCTCCTTGGCGGTGTCGGCCAAGGTGCGCGGTTGGCTGTGCTCTATGGCCAGACTTTTCGACAGAACCGAGGCTTCGCCCGGGGGCAGCGCTCGAAACAGCCTTTGCGCCGCGCCGACGTCGCACGCCACCAGCGCTTTGTACAGAGCGGCCCGGCTGTCCAATCGGAGCCCCTCGGACCGGAGAATGTGGCGGGCCGCTGATTCGAGAATGGCATGGTCTTGTGCCCGGCCTCGCAACAACTCCGGCAGGTATTTGTCTGCGCACTCCACGAGGTTGCGCAGGCGGTCATGGAAATAGCCCCGGTCGGCTTCGTGCAATCGGTGGACCGCCGCGGGGGAGTAGATCTTTTTGAGGTGCGACAGGGCTGCGATCTTGTCGCTCTCGCGCGCCAGCCGCGACCGTGCGTCCTGCACGCCCGTGCTCTGGGCCGGCGCCTGTTGCGGGGCGGCTGGGGGTCGTGGAGCAGGCGCGGGCGAGAGTTGTGCTGGGGGCGCTGGGGGCGTGGTGTCTGGCGCGGCCGCCGCTGCGAATGAGGAAGCCCCCAGGACACGGGAAGGACCCTGCTGGCTGGTGAGCCAGAGTTGCTTGGTGTTGTGCCAGATGTCCTGGTCGGGATTTAACCCGGGCTGGGCGGGCGCGGGCGGATGAGTCTGGGCGAGGGCCGTCACCGCATTCCGAAGGTCGCGGACATGGCGAACGCAAATCTCACTTCTCACCCCCATGACGTCGCCCCAGATCCTGCCGAGATGTTGGCTGACCTCTTGGGCGCCGGCTTGGGGCTGGGCTTCTCGGATGCTGTTGCCCAGGAATGACCGGATCAGGGTCCTGGCATTTTCTTGGTGCGCCTCCCGGCTCGTCGTGTTGGTGAAGAAGGCCTGGCGGGTCTTGACCCTCAGCGGGCCGGAGTCTGAGTTGGCGCGAAATTCCAGTCGGTCGATGTCTCGGTCGTATTGAGGATTGAATTGGCGGTATAGCTGGCTCAATGTGGTGTTGATCATGGAAAGTCCTTGTGATGGATAGGCGACGCGCAGGGGGAACGAGCGCTGTCGGGCCGTTTGGTGGCGGCTAGGACTTGCCAGTTTCAGGATGAGCAGATTTCAGGCTGACGCGCTGGCCTTTAGCAGGTAGCCCAGCCCGCGCAGCGTGACCAGCTCCACGCCCGTGGGAGCCAGCTTTTTGCGCAGGCGATAGACCACCACTTCCACCGCCTCGTGCTGCACATCGCTGGCGCCCGGGAAGACACGCTCGAAAAGCCGCTCCTTGGCCATCGCCTGGCCGGGCCGGGCCATCAGCGCCTGCAGCAGGGCGGCTTCGCGCGGGGTGAGTTCAAGCACCTGACCCTGGTGGTAGAACGCGCCGCTGTCGCGGTCCCAGTTCAGGCCACCCAGGGCGACGACGGAAGGGCCGGCGATGGACGGGCCCGTCGTCGCGCCGGCGGCGCCAGGGCCGGTCCCTGGCGGGGACGCCGCACCCCGCCGGCCGAGGGCCTTGAGACGGGCTTCGAGTTCGTCGAGGTCGAAGGGCTTGGGCAGGTAGTCGTCGGCCCCGGCATTGAGGCCCAGGATGCGGTCGCCCACCGTGCCCCTGGCAGTGAGGATCAATACAGGCTGGGCCAACCCTGCCGCGCGGGCTCGTTCGAGCACCTGCAGGCCATCGAGACCGGGCAGGCTGAGGTCGAGCACCACCACGTCGGGCGGCGCGGCCTGCCATTGGGCCAGTGCTTGCTCGCCGTCCTCGCAGGGCCGCACCTGCCAACCACGGCGACCCAGCGCCCGCGCCAGGGTGGCGCGCATCGAGGCGTCGTCTTCGACCAGGAGCAGGTTCATCGGGTCACAGGCAGGGTGGGCCGGGCGGGGTAGGGCGGGATGGAATTGGGCAGCGGTCCGGGAGTCTTTGGAGGTTAGCCGGGCCGGCACTCGGTAGTTTCCCTGATGCCTGGGACAGCCGATTGACAGGCTGGTGGAAAACCATAGGGCAGTCAACCCACACCTTTCGGAGACAAGAACAGCATGCGTCGCGACACCTTCCTCAAGTCCATGGCCGCTCTGGCGGCTGCAGGTGCCCTGCCGATGACGGCCCAGGCCGCCGCCGCCCTCAAGATGATGATTCCCGCCAACCCCGGCGGCGGCTGGGACGCGACCGGCCGTGCCCTGGGCAAGGCCTTGCTCGAGTCCAAGGTGGCCGACAACGTCACCTATGACAACAAGGGCGGCGCCGCTGGCGCTCTGGGCCTGGTGCAGTTCGTCAATGCCGCCAAGGGCGATCCGAACGCGATCATGGTGATGGGCGCGGTGATGATCGGCGGCATCATCACCGGCAAGCCGCCGGTGAGTCTGTCGCAGGCCACCCCCCTGGCCCGCATCACCAGCGAATACAACGTCTTCGTGCTGCCGGCCAATTCGCCCCTCAAGACCATGGCCGACGTCGTCGAACAGCTCAAGAAGGACCCGGGCAGCGTCAAGTGGGGCGGCGGCTCGCGCGGCTCCACCGAGCACATTGCCGCAGCCCAAATCGCCCGCGCGGTCGGTGTCGACCCCGGCAAGATCAACTATGTTGCCTTCCGCGGGGGCGGTGAGGCCACCGCCGCCATCCTGGGCGGCAACGTCACCGTCGGCGGCAGCGGCTACAGCGAGTTCGCCGAGTACATCAACACCGGCAAGATGAAGGCCATCGCCGTCACCTCGGGCAAGCGCCTCAAGGGTGTGAGCGTGCCCACCCTCAAGGAGCAGGGCATCGACGTCGAGATTGGCAACTGGCGCGGCGTCTACGGCGCCCCCGGCATTACAGCGGCCCAGCGCAAGACCCTGACCGACATGGTGCTGGCTGCGCTCAAGACCAAGTCCTGGGCCGAGTCGCTCGAGAAGAACGACTGGACCCCTGCGGTCCTGACCGGCGCCGCCTTCGACAAATTTGTCGACGACGAGTTCGCCAGCCTGCGCGCCACGATGGTCAAGGCCGGCATGATTTAACGCGATGGATGCGCCAGGCCGGCGCATCACTTCATTTGCCCGGCTCCGGCCGGGCTTTTTTCTTCTGCTGCGATGAAACTCTCCTCTATTCCCCTGACCCACGCCGCACTCGGCGCTGGCGTCACCGCGCTGGGGCTGGCTATGGCCTGGGGCGCGCTCTCGATCCCGTCCGAGGCGGGCTACGGCGGCGCCGGCCCGAACTTCCTGCCCTGGGTCGTATCCATCGTGCTCACCTTGTGCGGACTGCTCATGGTGCGCGAGGCGCTCACCGGCGGGCTGCGTGACCTGCAGGCGCCGACGGGCGCCGAGCGGGCCTGGTGGGTGGGCGGGGTCTGGGTCTCGGCTGGTTTGCTCGCCAACGCGGCGCTGATCGAGCGCGCGGGTTTCATCATCAGTTGCGCACTGTGCTACCTGCTGGCGGTGCAGGGCATGCGCCGGGCCCAGGGCCAGGCGGCCAGCCGCCCGGCCGTGTTGGCCGTCGACCTGTTTACCGGGTTGGCCATTGCGGCGCCTGTGTACTGGGCCTTCACCCAATTTCTGGCGATCAACCTGCCGGGCCTCACTTCGACAGGGTGGCTGTGATGGATATCTTCAACGCGCTGCTCCAGGGCTTTGCGACCGCGATCACGCCCGTCAATCTGCTGTGGGCCCTGGTCGGCTGCGCCCTGGGCACAGCCGTTGGCGTGCTGCCCGGCATCGGGCCGGCAGTGGCCGTGGCCATGCTGCTGCCGATCACTGCCAAGGTCGACATCACCGCCTCGATGATCTTTTTCTCGGGCATTTACTACGGTGCGATGTACGGCGGCTCGACCACCTCAATCTTGCTCAACACCCCCGGCGAGACGGCCTCGATGGTGACCGCCATGGAGGGCAACAAGATGGCCAAGAGCGGCCGTGCCGGCGCGGCGCTGGCGACGGCGGCGATCGGCTCTTTCGTGGCCGGCACGATTGCCACCGTGATCGTGACCCTGTTCGCGCCTTATGTTGCCGACTTCGCCGTCAAGCTGGGCCCCCCCGAGTATTTCCTGCTGATGGTGCTGGCCTTCACCACCGTGTCGGCGGTGCTCGGTCAGAGCGCGCTGCGTGGCATGACCGCGCTCTTTATAGGTCTGGCCATGGGCCTGGTGGGCATGGACCAGATCTCCGGCCAGGCCCGCTACACCCTGGGCATTCCAGAGTTTCTCGACGGGGTTGAGATCGTGCTGGTGGCGGTGGGCCTGTTTGCGGTCGCCGAGGTGCTGCACTTTGCGCTTTATGAGGGCCGCGAGGTGGAGACGCAAAACCACATGAGCCGGGTCTACATGAGCGGCAGCGAATGGAAGCGGTCCATCCCCGCCTGGCTGCGCGGCACCGCCATCGGAACGCCCTTCGGCTGTATTCCGGCGGGCGGCACCGAGATCCCGACCTTCCTGTCCTATGCGGTGGAGAAAAAGCTCGCGAGCCCGGAGAACAAGGCCGACTTCGGCACCCGCGGCGCGATCGAGGGCGTGGCCGGTCCGGAGGCTGCCAACAACGCCACGGTGACCGCGGCGCTGATCCCCTTGCTCACCCTGGGCATTCCGACCTCCAACACCACCGCCATCTTGCTGGGTGCTTTTCAGAACTACGGCATCCAGCCGGGGCCGCAGCTGTTCACCGCCTCGGCATCGCTGGTGTGGGCGCTGATCGCGTCGCTCTACATCGGCAACGTGATGCTGCTGATTCTCAACCTGCCGCTGGTGAAAATCTGGGTTCAGCTGCTCAAGATCCCCAAGCCGCAGCTCTACGCCGGTATCCTGATTTTTTCGACCGTCGGCGCCTACGGCATGCGCCAGAGCGCCTTCGACCTGGTGCTGCTGTGGGGCATTGGCGTGGTGGGCGTGGTGATGCGTCGCTTTGACATTCCCACCGCGCCGGTGCTGGTGGGCATGATCCTCGGGCCCTTGGCCGAGGCGCAATTGCGCAACGCCATCTCGATCGGCGAGGGCAGCGGATGGGTGTTCCTGCAGCGGCCGATGTCGGTCACGCTCATCGTGGTCATCGTCTCGGTGCTGGTGCTGCCGCGGGTTCTGCCGCGGGTGCTGCGGCTGTTCAGGTCATGAGCACCACACCGGCCGGGGAACCGCGTTCGGGCTACCTGAGCTGCGCGGGCCGCCAGATCCACTACCTGGACTGGGGCGACCCACGGGCGCCGGCGGTCATCGCCTGGCATGGCCTGGCCCGCACCGGGCGCGACTTCGACGTACTGGCTCGGCATCTCGCGCCGCGCTGGCGAGTGATCTGCCCCGACACCCTGGGCCGCGGCCTGTCGCAGTGGAGCCCGGAACCCGGCCGGGAATACTGCTTGTCCTTCTACGCGCAACTCGCCGAGGGCCTGCTCGATGGCCTGGGGCTGGAACAGGTGCATTGGGTGGGCACCTCGATGGGCGGGGCGATTGGCACCCTTTGCGCGGGCAGCGCCCTCAAAGGTCGTCTTGCCAGCCTGGTGCTCAATGACAATGCGCCACGTCTGGCCGACGAGGCAATTGCCCGCATCCGCCAGTACGCCGGCAACCCACCCGCTTTTGACACGCTGACCGAACTCGAGGCCTTCTATCGGCAGGTCTACAAGCCTTTTGGTTGGCTCAGTGACGCCCAGTGGTTGCACCTGGCCGAGACCTCGATGCGGCGCCTGCCCGATGGCCGGGTGACGCCGCACTACGACCCGGCCATCGTCCGGCAGTTCACCGACCACGACAACGACTACCTGCTCTGGGACCCCTACGACCGCATCGACATCCCGGTGCTGTGTCTGCGTGGCGCGCAGTCCGATCTGGTGCTGCCCGATGCAGTCGAGGAAATGCGGGGTCGCGGGCCCGGCGCGCGCGGGCTGCTGCAGGTGGTCGAGGTTCCTGGCGTGGGTCATGCCCCGGCGCTCAACGTGCTGGAGCAACTGGGGCTGGTGGCGGATTTTCTGGGGGCAGCTTTGTCACGGGGCTAAGCGGGACGCTCAACGCCGCGCTCTCAGGTCCACACCCTCAGCCTGGGGTACCTCAATCCTGAGCGCCCAGGGCCAAGGCGCGTTGGCGGCTGGCATCGAGTGCCGCTGCAGTGCCTGCGCCAGCCCCCGCCGTGGTGGGCCAGCCCCCCATGTGCTGCTTGGCAATCATGGTCATTGCGGTAATCCAGCTCGGAT
>CANFQF010000115.1 GCA_947449025.1 Comamonadaceae bacterium | reverse complement strand
GTGATGGTGAGCAAGTTGCCAGAGATCGTGGATGACAAGCGCTTCAAGCGGCTGGGGTTTGCCGACCGCTTCAAGTCCTTTATCACCCCCTTCAACAAGGTGGAACTCGAGGATAGGGAACTCTCCGAGGACTTCTCCTTTTGCCACCGCTGGGTCAAGCAATGCCAGGGCGAGATCTACGCCAGCGTGGTGCACCCCGTTGAGCATGTGGGCCAACTCACCGTCAAGTCCCGTTACGCTGACCGGGGGGCCGTATGAAGATCCTGATTGCCTCGCCGACTTACGACGGCTCGGTGCGGGTCGAGTACATGAAGTCGGTCATGGCGACCACCGACTACCTGAACAAGTCGGGCATCGAGTGGGACATGTTGGTCGAGCCCTCGACCCTGCTGCACGTGATGCGCAGCGTGATGGCCAGTAAGGCCATGATGGACGGGGGCTACACCCACATGCTGTTCGTTGACACGGACATGGGCTTTCCGGTGTCGGCGGTGCGCAAGCTGATCGCAGCGGACAAGGAAGTGATTGGGTGCGCCTACCCCTACCGAACGGTTCCTCTGCACGAGGAAATTCCCTCGGGGCCCAAGACATTTCGTGCGGCCATTTCCGAGGTGGTGCCCTACGCGGTTCGCCTGCGGGCCGGCCAAAAAAAGCTGGACGTCAAGGGCGGCATCTGCGAGGTAGCCAGCATCGGTACCGGATTACTTTTGATCAGCGTTGTTGCATTGAAAAAAATGGTGGCCGCAGGCGCCGCCAAGACCTATGGCTGCCACTTCCCCTACAGCCAGTGGCACAAGCACGAGACTTATCACGGCTTCTTTGAGCACCTGGTAGTGGACGGGCAGTACATCGGCGAGGACTACTCCTTTTGCAAGCGCTGGGTGGACGACTGTGGGGGCCAGATTTACGCCGTGATCGACCAGGAGATTTTTCACGTAGGCCCCTTGCCGGTCGTGGGGCGCTACATGGACCGGCTGAGGGCGGGGAAGTTTTAGGGGCAGATCGGGATGGAGGCGTTCTATATCAACCTGGACGCTGCGACCCAGCGGCGACAGGCGATGGAGTCCTCGTTCCGCCTTGCGGCGCAGCCGGGTTGGGCGCTGCACCGATTCCCCGCCACGGCAATTGCCAGTCCCGCTTATGCAGGTCCTCGTTTGCGCCACGTCGGATCAGAGCGGCGCCTCTCGTTGGGCGAAGAGGGCTGTTACCTGAGCCATCGCTCGGTCATTGAGCGCCAGGCACCGACGGGTGAGCCCTTCATGGTTCTGGAAGACGATGCTGTTTTTTCGCCGCTGTCGATCAGCCTGATCGACGGCTTCATGAATTCGGAGCAGGCCCATGAGTGGGACTTGATCTTCACGGATGTGATCATCCCGGATGCCAACGGAATGCTCAACCTGTTCCGCCTAAGGCAATCACTGCGCCCAGGCCAGGTTGAGGTGCTGGATCTGGCTGTGCGAGGCTTTGCAGGCACGTCGGCGTACATCGTGACGCCCCGCGGCGCTGCAACGCTGGCAGAGCAACTGAACGACCCGGCCCGGGAGTGCGTTCCATTTGACATGGCCGTTCGCCGCCTGATTTACGACAAGGTGCTCCGAGCCTGCGTGCTTTTCCCTTTCCCGACGACGGTGGGCGACACAGCGCAGGACTCCCAGATTCAGGACACATCCGCATCGACGGCAGACCTTCTTTGGAACACCTACCGCCAGATGGTCTGGCTTGGCGCGGACCGAGCTGCCGCAGCGGGCGCTTTGCGGCAGATTGATGAGCGTTATGTGGATGCGCCGGCCCGAGACCTGGGGATTGTTTTGTCTGCGATGGCGTCTCGTTCGTATGTGAAGAAGTGAGTGATTGGTTCGGCCTGCAGGCCCCGGCGCGCGATACATTGTTCGGCATGCATCCCGCGATTGCCCAGCACCTACCCGCGCTCGCGTCGATCTGCGAGCGCTACAAAGTTCGCCAGCTGGAGGTGTTCGGCTCGGCCGCGCGGGCAACCGACTTTCGTGCCGATAGCGATGCTGATTTTTTGATTGAGTTCGCCCCCGAAGCGGCGGCCGATCTGCGCCGTTTCTTCGGGTTCAAGGAAGAGGTTGAAAAACTTCTCGGCCGCAGCGTCGACCTTGTCGAGACCGATGCCGTTCGCAACCCCTACCTGCTGGCCGAGATCAATCGCGACCGCCAGCGCATCTATGGTGGGGTCTGAGTCGGGCGGTTTGGAGGTAGTCGGGGGTCATTTCGGGCGATTGAGATTGAGTCTGTCCCCCTGCTTTGTCGTCAAGACCCAGCGTTGGCCGCCCCCAAGCCGCTGACTGTGCGTTTGCGCGAGGTCCGCCCAAGGCAGGCCCAACTCGGTGGCGATGTCATGGGCGAGTCTGGCGACCTTGATGCGCGTGACATGCGCCAACAACTTATCGAGTACCTGCCTGCGCAGCGACCGCGTGCTCTCCACAAGGTGACGCGCTTCCTCCAGGCCTTGGGTCTTTCCTACGTCGCTCAAGAGCTCGAGCAAGGCGCGCTCTGGCGTGGAAACCAGCACCTTGGGGTGACCACCTAGCAGAGGGGTGAGCCCGGTGGAAGAGGGCAGGGCGGCGTCGAAGAGGTGGGTGGCTTGATAGTCGGCGGGAAATGTGGCGGTGAACCAGGCGGGGATCGGCATGGGCTTGTCGCCCCACAGGCGGAGATGCTCTCGCGCTGCCAGGTTGTGGCGGATGCCGCGCCAGGCCAGTGCCGTTTTGCTGCCCACATGCAGGCCCGGGTTGCCGCGTGCCAGTAGAGCAAGGCTGGCGTCGCGGTCTAGTTTGTCGCCGGGCAGTGCATAGGTGCCACGGCCCAAGCGCTGGAGCCAACCCGCCGCTGCCAACTGCGCAACTTGTTTGCTGCTCAGCTCCCTGGCGTTGAGCCAAGCGGTCTCCATAGGGGTCCCTCGTGGGACATCCGGCACGAGCTTGCGGAATATAAAAGATGGAGAAGTTTCCATTTAATGGAAATTATCACCATAAAAATATCCAACAACGAGCGGCTGATCTGATGCTTGGAGGAGTTCAGTTGATTGCTATGAATCGATCTTATTTGACCGACTAATAAGACTAGTCGGTCAAATAAGATTGTTTTTCCGGGTAACGGAGGCGTGGCTGATACACTCAACAACACCTTCATTTGACCGCTTAAATTGCCCAAGAGTGTCGATATGACCGATTTTTCGACTCCGCTCCCCTTCGAGGTCACGCAGACAGCTCGTGAACTGGGCATGCACGTGCGCACCGCCCGCAAGCGTCGCCGCATGCCCCAGGGCGAACTTGCCCGCAAGGCCGGGTTGGGCGAGAAGACGATTCGCCGCCTGGAAAAAGGCGAAGACGGCGTTTCGCTGGGCAATGTGCTGAGCGTGCTGTGGGTGCTCGGCTTGCTGCCGACAGCCAAGGCACTGGCGAATCCAGACACAGACGAGCACGGCAAGACGCTGGAGGTGGCTCGCCTGCCCGTGCGCATGCGCAAAATCGCCCCTGACAACGATTTCTGAAGGGGGTCGCAATGCCCGCACAAGACCAGACCTGCTACGCCTTCATCCAGTTGCCCGGCACCTTCGAGTGGGCGGTTTGCGGGGTGTTGACTGTGAGCGAAGTGGGGGCAAACGCCTACCGCGGCGTCTTCCAATACGGCCGCTCCTACTTGGCGCGCCAAAATGCCCCTTCGCTGGACCCGTACAACCTCCCCTTGAGCGATCGGCCCCAGGCGTTCACCAAGCTGAAGGGCATTCCAGGCGCGCTGCGCGACGCAAGCCCCGACGCCTGGGGCCGGCGGGTCATCCAGGCCAAGCTGGGCCTGCCTGACGCAGACATCTCAGAGGTCGACTACCTGCTCAATGGCCCCGACGACGGCGCCGGTAACCTGCGCTTTGGCAAGGCGCCCAAGCCACCAACAGAGGCACGCCCCTTTAACCGCACCCACCAGTTGCAAGCGCTGACCGCTGCGTCACAAGAGTTGGAGGAAAGCGGCAAGCTCCCGCACGAGATCCTGGAGCAGTTGGAACCTGGCACCAGCATGGGCGGCGCGCGGCCCAAGGTCACCGTGGAAGACGACCATCGCATCTGGCTCGCTAAATTGCCAGAGAAAAACGACAGGCTCAACATGCAGCGCATCGAGTACGCGACGCTGGAACTTGCGCGTTTTGCGGGCCTGGACGTGTGCCACACCCGAATCGAAAAGGTGGGCAGTCGAGAGGCCCTCATGCTCGAGCGCTTCGACCGGCAATGGAACCCAGACACCCAGGCCTACGCCCGTTTTGGTCTGGTCTCTGGATTGACCGTCCTTGACGCTGAGGACGGGTACCTCGGGCGTGATCGCTGGTCATACCTGCTATTGGCAGATGAGCTACGCCGATGGTCATCTCGACCTGAGCAAGACCAGCTGGAGCTTTTCCGTCGCATGGTTTTCAATGCCATGGTGACCAACAACGACGATCACCCGCGCAACCACGCATTGCTACAAGTGGATGGGCGCTGGCGTTTGTCCCCGGCGTATGACATCGTGCCCGTGCCAGCCACTTCCAAGGAGCGTCGTGACCTGGCCCTCCAAGTGGGAGCCTTTGGTCGCGTGGCCAGCCTCTACAACCTGCTATCGCAAACCAGGGTGTTTGGACTTTCCACGGAGGATGCTCGCGCTGAGATCAATCGGATGCGAGAGAAGGTCTCGCTCTGGCGGAGTATCTTCAAAGAGCAGGGAGTCACTGGCGCCGATATCGAGGCGATTGCACCTGCGATGCTCCCGGAGAGCTTCGAGCGCATCGGGCCACCTGACCCTGTGTAATGGGTCATGTTGATGGGCCCAGCCAGCTGGCTTGAAACTTGGGGTGGTTGAGCGGTTCCCCGCAGGAGTGCGCTGTCCCTCGGCTATAACACCATGAAAAAAGCCGACCTCTCGGTCGGCTTTTCATCAAACTCTTGGTGCCCAGAAGAGGACTCGAACCTCCACGCCGTTAAGCGCTAGTACCTGAAACTAGTGCGTCTACCAATTCCGCCATCTGGGCTGGAGATGGTCTTGCGAAATTTCCTGAGGGTGCTGGCCGGGGGATGGGTGGCTTGACCCTTATGATTGGTGCCCAGGAG
The DNA here is from genome assembly GCA_947449025.1 of Comamonadaceae bacterium. GTDB lineage: Bacteria > Pseudomonadota > Gammaproteobacteria > Burkholderiales > Burkholderiaceae_C > Ramlibacter. The sequence goes on along the minus strand of CANFQF010000115.1, from coordinate 5,875 downwards.
AGGACTCGAACCTCCACGCCGCTAAGCGCTAGTACCTGAAACTAGTGCGTCTACCAATTCCGCCACCTGGGCATTTCAGGAAAAAACGCATTGTATAGCAAGAACACAGGGCCTTCGACGCAAGGTCTGCTGGATGAAGTCGAAGGCGTCATCCAGGGCCACCGCGACGGCCATGGCTACGTTGTCCGTGACGACGGCGAAGCCGATATTTATCTGCCGCCCAATGAGATGCGAGCCGTCCTGCACAAGGACAAGGTCAAGGCCCGCGTCGTGCGGCAAGACCGCCGCGGTCGCCCCGAGGGCCGCGTGGTCGAGATCATCGAACGTCCGGCGCTCCCCATCATTGGCCGCCTGTTGCACGAGAGCGGTGTGTGGCTCGTGGCCCCCGAAGACAAGCGCTACGGCCAGGACGTGCTCATTCCCAAGGGCCTCACCGGCACGGCCAAACCTGGCCAGGTGGTGGTGGTCGAATTGACCGAGCCGCCCAGCCTGTATGGCCAGCCGGTCGGGCGGGTGAAAGAGGTGCTTGGGGAGATCGACGACCCGGGCATGGAAATCGAGATCGCGGTGCGCAAGTACGGCGTGCCGCATGAGTTCTCTGATGACTGTTTGGCACTGGCGCGTGGCCTGCCCGACAAGGTGCAGCCCAAGGACAAGAAGCACCGGGTCGACCTGACCGACGTGCCCCTGGTCACCATCGACGGCGAAGACGCGCGCGACTTTGACGACGCGGTGTATTGCGAGCCCGCGCAGGTGGGTCGCGGCAAGGCGGCCAAGGGCTGGCGCCTGCTGGTGGCCATTGCCGACGTGAGCCACTATGTGGACACCGGCAGCGCCATTGATACTGACGCGTATGAGCGCGCCACCAGCGTGTACTTTCCGCGCCGGGTCATCCCCATGCTGCCGGAGAAGCTGTCCAACGGCCTGTGCTCGCTCAACCCCGAGGTTGAGCGCCTCTGCATGGTGTGCGACATGCTGATCACCGCCACCGGCGAGATTCAGGCCTATCAGTTCTACCCCGCGGTGATGTGGAGCCATGCGCGCTTCACTTATACCGAGGTGGCTGCCATTTTGAGCAACACCCGTGGGCCCGAGGCCCAGCGCCGGCAGGACCGGGTGACTGACCTGATGCACCTGCACGACGTCTATCGCGCCTTGCTCAAGGCGCGCCAGGCGCGTGGTGCGGTCGACTTCGACACCACCGAGACGCAGATCGTTTGCGACGAGAGCGGCCGCATCGAAAAAATCGTGCCTCGCACCCGCAACGACGCGCACCGGCTGATTGAGGAGGCCATGCTTGCCGCCAACGTGTGCTCGGCCGACTTCATTCAAGAGAGCAAGCACCCCGGCCTGTTCCGGGTGCACGAAGGCCCCACGCCCGAGAAGAAGGAAGTGCTGCGCAACTACCTCAAGGCGCTGGGCGTGGGTGTGAGCGTGTCCGAAGACCCGCTGCCGATGGAGTTTCAGCGTATTGCCTTGGCCACCAAAGAGCGGCCCGACGCGCAGCAGATTCAAACCATGCTGCTGCGGTCGATGCAGCAGGCAATTTACACGCCCGTGAACAGCGGCCACTTTGGCCTGGCATACGACGCCTACACCCACTTCACCAGCCCCATCCGCCGCTACCCAGACCTGCTGGTGCACCGCGTCATCAAGGCGGTGCTGGGCGAGCGCAAGTACGCGCTGCCGGCATTGCCCACCCCGGGCGAGGCCCACGAAAAACTGGCCCGCCGCCTGGCCAGCCGCGCGCCCGCCGGTCACCAGAAGATGCGCAAGCCCCCGGCCACCACTGCCAGTGGCAAAGAGGTGCAAGCCTGGGAGGCCGCCGGTCTGCATTGCAGTGCCAACGAGCGCCGTGCCGACGAGGCCAGCCGCGACGTGGAGGCCTGGCTCAAGTGCAAGTACATGCGCGAGCATTTGGGTGAGGAATATGGCGGCGTGGTCACAGCCGCTACCAGCTTTGGCATCTTCGTCACGCTCGACGCGATGTATGTCGAGGGCCTGGTGCACATCACCGAGCTGGGCGGCGAATATTTCAAGTTCGACGAGGCCCGCCAAGAGCTGCGCGGCGAGCGCACCGGTATCCGCTACGCCATTGGCTCGCGGGTTCGGGTGCAGGTGAGCCGGGTTGACCTCGACGGCCGCAAGATCGACTTCCGCCTGGTGCGTGAGGGCGAAGAGCTCACCGCACTGCGTGGCGGCAAAGACCGACCTGCCGGCGCCGCCGGAAAGGCGTCGGCCAAAGGAACGGCCAAAGGAGCGGCCAATTCTGCGGACAAGCGCTCCCCCCGAAGTGCCGGCGACGCCGCTGGCGAGCGCGAGCGCTCGCCGATCCAGGCGCTGAAGGCCTCGGTCAAGAAGGCGGCGGCCAAGGCCGGGCGAGGCGGCAAGTCTAAGCGTCCGAGGCGCTGAGGTTCGCGTGGTCTGGCCCGTGCTGGGCTGGGCCGCCGCGTGGCACTGAGTCGACGCAGAGCCAGCCCCCGGGTACGCCCCAAAAGCACAACTCGCAACGACATCCTGCAAGGATTTCTTTATGACACAGAGCAACCTTGGCCGTGTGGCCATCGTCACCGGTGGCGGCACCGGCATCGGTCAGGCCACAGCCCTGGCCCTGTTGGGTGACGGCTGGCGCGTGGCCATCGCCGGCCGCCGCGCCGAGGCGCTGCAAGACACCCTGACCCAGGCCACTGCCGCGGGCGCCGGTGAGCGCGCGCTGGCAGTGCCCACCGACGTGACCGACCCGGTCTCGGTGCAAGCCCTGTTCGACCAGGTGCAGGCCCGCTGGGGCCGGGTAGACCTGCTGTTCAACAACGCCGGGGTGGGCCTGCAAGGCGTGCCACTCGAAGACATTGGCGTGGAGCAATGGCGCCGGGTGGTCGACACCAATGTGAACGGTATGTTCTATTGCCTGCAGCAGGCGTTTCGGGTGATGAAGGCGCAGTCGCCGCAGGGCGGGCGCATCATCAACAACGGCTCCATCTCGGCGCATGCGCCGCGGCCGCATTCAATTGCCTACACCGCCACCAAGCATGCGGTGTCGGGCCTCACCAAGGCGGCTGCGCTCGATGGCCGCCGCTATGGCATTGCGGTGGGCCAGATCGACGTGGGCAATGCAGCCACGGCGCTGGCCCAACGCATGACCACCGGCGCGCTGCAAGCCAATGGCGAGGTGGTGAGCGAGCCAACGATGGACGTGCGCGAGGTGGGCAGCTCGGTGCTGTACATGGCCAATCTTCCGGCGGGCACGAATGTGCTGTTCCATACGGTGATGGCGACCAATATGCCCTTTGTGGGCCGGGGCTGAGCGGGCGCTTTCGCGATGGTCGGGTGCCGCTGCGCCTATGCGCCTATGCGCCTTGCCCTTTTGGTGGTGGCGTGCCGCTGGACTCGCCCCGCGACCTGCCCCCTTAACTTGCCGCCCGCGCCAGCGAAGAGGCCGACAGCGTGGGTCCGTCGGCAGGCCAGGCATCGGCCACCGCGCCATGGGCGTAGACCGCGCCTGATGCCGCTTCAAACGCATCCTCGCCTTGCGCCAGCAGGGCGGCAATCCATCCCGCCAGCACATCACCCGTGCCACCCGTGGCCAGGCGGGCGTTGCCCGTCGGGTTGATGCGCGGCACATGGCCCGGCGCGGCGATGACGGTGCCCGAGCCCTTGAGCACCACCACCGCACCAGTGGCCTCCACCAGCCGCTGCGCCGCGCCAAGGCGGTCGGCCTGAACCTGGGCCGCCGTGGTGCCCAATAGGCGTGCCGCCTCGAGCGGGTGCGGTGTGAGGACGGTGGGGCCACCGCGAGCGTTGATTGCGCTGCCACCGCTCAGTGCGTTGCGTGCGCTCTGTGCGGTGCTTGCGCTGCGTGCGGTACGTGCGCGCAGCAGGGCGAGCAACTGCGGGTCGGCAGCCACTGCATTCAGCGCATCGGCGTCCAGCACCAGGCTGTGCGCGGTGGACAGGGCGCGGGGCAGCACCTCGCGCACCGCCTGCCCACCGCCGCAGCCGCAGGCCAGGTGCAGAGTGGCAAAGTCCAGGTGCTCGGGCTGGCGAAACATCAGCTCGGGCTGCGAAGGGTCTACCGTCATTGCGCCGCCATCGAGCAGGGCGGCGAACACGCGTCCAGCGCCCGCATGCAAGGCCGCCGACGCAGCGAGCAGGGCCGCGCCGGTCATGCCCGGCGCGCCGCCGACCACCGCCACGTCGCCGTGGCTGCCCTTGTGCGAAGCATGTGCGCGGGTGCGGGGTGCGGGGGCCGCGCATAGCCAGGCCCTCGGTGTGACGATCGGTGTGGCGGTAGGGGCGTTTTGCGCGCTTGCGGCGATCGGTGCGGCAGCCACGGCAGCTGCTGCGCCTTCGACCAAGCCCATGGTGGTCCCATAGGCCGCCTCGTGGCCAGTTGCCACTCCCAAATCGTCCCACCAGACCTCGCCCGCCGCATCGCGGCCCTGGGCGGTGAACAGGCCCGGCTTGAGCGTGAGCAGGGTAAGTGTGTGGCTGGCCCACACATGCGGCCCGGTCGCAGCACCGGTGTCGCCGGAAAGGCCCGAGGGCAGGTCGACTGCCAGCAGCACGGCACCTGCTGCCCGCTCGGCATTCAGACGCGCCACTGCCTCGGCCGCCACGCCGTCGAGCGGGCGTGTCTGGCCCAGGCCAAAGAGCGCGTCGATCACGATGTCAGAGGCCTCCAGGGCGTCCAACGAAGCAAAGCGCACCGCCGCCCCACGCGCCCGGGCCAGCGAGGCGCGGGCGTCGTCTGGCAGTCGGCCCTCCTGCCCCAGCCAGGTGACGGTGACGCGCAGGCCTTGCGCCGCCAGCAGAGCCGCGGCTTCAAGGCCGTCGCCACCGTTATTGCCAGGGCCGCAGGCAACCCAGACGCTGCGTGCATGTGGCGCCAAGGCGCGGGCGAGCCGCGCCACCGCGAGGCCGGCGCGCTGCATCAAAGTGTGCGGGGGCAGGGCGGCGGCCGCAGTCTGCTCGAGGCGCCGCGTGCCGGCGGTGTCGTGCAAGGGCCAGGCGCGGCCAGGAACGATGCGGTTCATGGGGGCATTGTGCGTTCGTGCCCGTGACCTTGGATGCCGGCTCAGGCCGCGCGCGCCAGCGCCAGCGCCGCCTCGACCTGCAGCCCGACGTTGAGAACCGTGTCGTCGCGCATCGGCCCGTGCCAGACCATCAGGCCCACCGGCATCTCGCCGGGCGCGTGGCAGGGCAGGGAGAGGGCGCAGCCGTCGAGCATGTTGACCACGCTGGGGTTGCGCAGGAGCAGGGCGTTGACCCGGAAGAACTCGGCGTCGCGCGCGGCGTCGGCGGCGGGGTCGCGGCCATCGGCCGGGGCCAGGCTGGACAGGGTGGGGGCCAAGAGCGGTGTGGTGGGCGAGAGCAGGGCGTCAAAGCCGGCCAGCGCGCGGCCGATGCGGGCGATCCAGGCCTGGCGGGCCGTGTGCAGCTGCACGTATTCGTGGGCCTTCATGGCCGCGCCGCGCTCGATGCGGGTGCGCACACGCGGGTCGTAGTCGGCGCCGCGCTCGGCCAGCAGCAGCTGGTGCCAGGCATAGCTCTCGGCGGCGGCAAAGCCACCGGCCGCCTGGATGCCCGAGAGCTCGGCGATCTCGGGCAATGCAATGTCTTCGATGCGGGCACCGGCGCGGCGCAGCCGGTCTAGGGCCTGGGCGAAGGCCCGCGCGACGGCGGGCTCGAGGTCATCGAGCATGCCGGTGCTGGGCACTGCCAGGCGGTAAGAAGCCAGTGGGGCTGTAGCGCGCAGCACCGGGCGCTGGGTCAGCACCTCATGGGCCAGCACCGCGTCGCGCACCGAGCGGGTGAGGGCGCAGACGGTGTCCAGGGTGGTCGACAAGGGCAGGGCGCCCTCGGTGGGCACCAGGCG
>CANFQF010000114.1 GCA_947449025.1 Comamonadaceae bacterium | reverse complement strand
TACCAGGCGGGCAGCTTCCCGATGATTTTCCCGACCGTGCGGACGCTGCAGTGGCTGGCCAAGCAGACCGATACCGAGGCGGTGATCGCCGCTTGCGCCAGCGAGGAGCCGCTGTGGACCAGTTGCCCCCGACCCGGCCAAGTCAAGGGCCGGCGCCAGCACTTCATGGACCATGACCTGCCCTTTGGCGAGCTGGCCCTGGTCAGCCCCGACGGCCAGTTCCTGCCCGACCTCGACTGGCAGCACGAGCGGCCCGTGCCCCTGCTGGCCCACCTGCAGCGCCTGACCGCGCCCAACGCAGGAATGATGACCGGCCCGGGCACCAACACCTATCTGGTGGGCGGCCCGGAGACGGGATGGCTGGTGGTCGACCCCGGCCCGGACGACGCCGGACATATTGCACGCATCGTCGCCGCCACCGGCGGCGATGTGCGGCTGATTGTCTGCACCCACTCGCATACTGACCACTCGCCCGGCGCCCGCCCGCTGCAGCTGTTGTGCCCGAGCCGGCCGCCGGTGCTGGGCCTGGCTTCACGCGACACCGCCCTGCCCGCCTGGGCCTTCATCCCGGACCGCGAGCTGGCCGACGGCGAGCAACTGGTGCTGGAAGGCGACGGCCACCGCCACACCCTGCGGGTGATCCACACACCGGGCCATGCGGCCAACCACCTGTGCCTGGCGCTGGAAGAAGACGGGCTGCTGTTCTCGGGCGACCATGTGCTCAATGGCAGCACCACGGTGGTGGGGCTGCCCGACGGGGACATGAGCGCCTACATCGACTCGCTGGACAAGTTGCATGCCCTGTGCGGCACCTTGGGCCTGAACTTCATCCTGCCGGCCCACGGCCATGTGTTGGCCGACGCAGCCGGGGCCATCGCCCGGCTCAAGGCCCACCGACTGGCGCGCGAGGCCCGTGTGCTCGAAGCGATGCGGGCCCAGCCGCAGGGCGGCCCGGACCAGTGGGTGCCGATGGCCTATGCGGACACGCCCGAAGCCCTGTGGCCGGTGGCCCGCCGCTCGCTGATGGCGCATGTGGCGCGCATTGAGGCGCTCGGGCTGCACCGCTCTGCCTAAGCAGCGGCGAAAACATAGCGCCGGAATGAATAGCGCTGGAATAAAAAGCGCTGAATGAACGGCGCTGAATAAAGTGTGGAGTCCGCCGGTACGCCGGATTCTGTGCACCGTGGTTGCCCACGGCGTGACCGCCATTCCTCTGGGCCGCCCGTTGCCGGAACGGCTCGATGCTACCTACCCGCCAGCTCCCCGGGACACAGATCAACGCTGGCCTATTTGGTATTGCTGCGCGTAGAGATTGCCCGTTTCACCCGCGCCTGCCGCCGCCCTTGCGGGTGGCAAGCCGACGCGACTCGTCTCTGTTGCTCTGATCCTCACCTCACGGTGGGCAGCCGTTAGCTGCTACGCTGCCCTTTGCAGTCCGGACGTTCCTCCAGTGCGCCCTTTCGGGCCTTGCACCAGCGGCGGTCTGGCGGGCTCCACGAGCGGTATTATCCCCGTCATCTCCTCATGTGCTTTGGCGTGATAACTACACGCCCGCAAGATTCATGATCCGCATCGCCGAAATCAAGCTCACCCTGGCCCAGGCGGAAACGCACGCCTCCACCGATACCGCCCTGCGCGCCGCTGCCTGCGGCATCCTCGCGCTAGCGCCCGAGGCTCTGGCGGATGTCCACGTCTTCAAGCGCAGCTTCGACGCCCGCAAGGCCGAGCTGATGGCGGTGTTCATCGTCGACATCACCCTGGCCGATCCGACGCAGGAGGCCGCGGTGCTGCTGCAGCTGGCGGGACGGCCGAATGTCAGCACGACGCCCGACATGGACTGGCACGCGCCGCTCACCCCGGATGCTGCTGCCGCCTGGGCGCAGAACCACCCGCAGGCACCGCGCCCGGTGGTGGTGGGCTTTGGCCCCTGCGGCATCTTTGCCGCCCTGGTGCTGGCGCAGATGGGCCTGCGCCCCATCGTGCTCGAACGCGGCAAGGCGGTGCGCCAGCGCACCAAGGACACCTGGGGCCTGTGGCGCAAAAACCTGTTGCAAGCCGAGAGCAATGTGCAATTTGGCGAGGGGGGCGCCGGCACTTTTTCAGACGGCAAGCTCTATAGCCAGATCAAGGACCCACGCCACCTCGGGCGCAAGGTGATGAACGAATTCGTCAAGGCCGGCGCACCGGAGGAGATCCTCTACGCCGCCCACCCGCATATCGGTACCTTCAAGCTGGTCAAGGTGGTGGAGAACCTGCGCGAGCAGATCATCGCCCTGGGTGGCGAGGTGCGCTTCCAGCAGCGCGTGACCGACTTCATCATCGAGGGCGAAGGCGAACACCGGCAACTGCGCGGTCTCCGGGTGCTGGACCAGTCCAGCGGCGAGGCAGGTGGCCAGGTCAGCGAGCTGCGCGCCGACCAGGTCATTCTGGCCCTGGGCCACAGCTCGCGTGACACCTTCGAGCAGCTCCACGCGCGCGGCGTGTTTATCGAATCCAAGCCCTTCTCGATCGGCTTTCGGATCGAGCATCCACAAGGCATGATCGACCGCGCCCGCTGGGGCCGGCACGCCGGGCACCCCTTGCTGGGCGCGGCCGACTACAAGCTGGTGCACCACGCGAGCAACGGCCGCGCCGTCTACAGCTTTTGCATGTGCCCGGGCGGCACGGTGGTGGCCGCCACCTCCGAGCCGGGGCGGGTGGTGACCAACGGCATGAGCCAGTATTCGCGCAACGAGCGCAACGCCAACGCTGGCATCGTGGTGGGGATTGACCCGCGCGACTACCCCGGCACCGACCCTCTCGCGGGCATGCGTCTGCAGCGCGAGCTCGAGTCGCGCGCCTATGTGCTGGGCGGCTCGACCTACGAGGCCCCGGGTCAGTTGGTGGGCGACTTCGTCGCCGGCCAGCCCTCGACCGACTTCGGTGAGGTGCTGCCCTCCTACAAGCCGGGCGTGAAGCTGGGCGACCTGCACCAGGCACTGCCTGCCTATGCGATCGAGGCCATGCGCGAAGCGCTGCCCCTCTTCGGCCGCAAGATCGCCGGCTTCGATCGCCACGACGCGGTCCTCACCGGGGTGGAGACGCGCACCTCGGCGCCGCTGCGTATCACCCGAGGCGAGGACTACCAGAGCCTGAACCTGCGCGGCCTCTACCCTGCGGGCGAAGGTGCGGGCTATGCGGGCGGCATCCTCTCGGCGGGGGTGGACGGCATCAAGGTGGGCGAGGCGGTGGCACGCGAACGACTGGCCGTGGTCGCCTGAGCAGCGCTCGGACCCTCACTCCCGCGCCGGGTCCAGGCCGAAGGCCTGCCACTGCAACTGCAAACGCTGGCGTTCCGTCTCGTCCAGCGCCAGCAAGGGAGGCCGCACACGCAGCCAGCCCTCATGACCGGATTTGAGGGCCATGAGCCCCTTGAAGGCAGCGGTCATGTTGTAGCCGCCCAGGATGGCCAAAAGTTCCTGAATACGCGCAAGCCGGCCCGCCGTCTGCGCGCCGGCATGGTCGTCCACCAGGCGCTGCACCAGGCGCGGCATGAGGTTGGCGATGCCGCTCACAGCGCCGAGCGTGCCCTCTGCGGCCAAGGTCGGAATGTCGGGCTCACTGCCCACCCAGACCTGCAGCGGCGGCATGAAGGCGCGGGCAAAGGCCAGGGAATGCTCACGCTGGCAGAAGCTGTCTTTGAGGCCGATGAAGGTGTCCGGGTACGTCGCCAGTAAGGTGCGAATGACCCCATGGTCCAGCGTCATGCCGGTGACCTGGGGCAGCTGATAGAGCATCACCTTCAGACGCGGGTCGGCCACCTGGTCGATGACCCAGCGGTAGGCGTCGACAATGCCCGCGTCGGGTACGCCCTTGAAGAAAAAGGGCGGCAGCATCAGACAGCCGGCCGCCCCCAGGTCGGTGGCATGGCGGGTCAAGGTGACCACATCGGGTAAGGCGGCGCAGCCCGTGGCCACCAGGATGCGGGAGGCTGGGACGCCGCCGCGCACCAGGGCATCGACGGCGTCGATGCGCTCCTGCACCGAGAACGAGGGCCCCTCCCCGGTGGTGCCAAACGGGGTGACGCCCGCGCAGCCGGCCTCGATCAGGTCGAGGGCATGGCCCACGAAGGTGGCATGGTCGACCGAGAGGTCGGGACGCAGGGGGGTCATCAGGGCCGGCCAGATGCCGGACATCGGAGGGCGGTTCACGGTCACGGGATGATCGGGGTCTGAGAGGGGAAGGCCTCGATCCTCGCGTGAATCCGCCCAATCGCCACGCGGGTTTGGCCCAATGGGAATCTGCCGCGGGTGGGCCTACGATCCAGCGCCAATCCTTGGACCGACCGCCTGCACTGGCGCACCGGGCCCACCGCCTATTCCGACTCACCAAGAACAGGAGACTTCCATGAAGCAAATCGTTCGCCGCAGCCTGCTCGCTGGCGCCGCCGGCCTGGCCCTGCTGGCTGCCGGCCTGCCGGCCGCCCATGCGCAATCCGCTGGCAAGGTGCTCCTGCGTATTTCGACCCCCGCGGTGCCGGACGACTGGCACGCCAAAATGTGGACGGTGTTCAAGGAGTCCCTGGACAAGAGCGCGCCGGGCGAGTTCGACGTGCAGATCAACCTCAACGCCACCCTGTTCAAGCAGGGCACGGAGCCGGCCGCCATGGCGCGCGGCAACCTGGAGTTGTCCTCGATCTCGGCCTTCGACATCGCCAAGCTGGTGCCCGAGTTCTCGGTCTTCACCGCGGGCTACATCATTCGCGACCCGGCCCACCAGCAGAAGGTGTTCAACGGTCCGATCGGCGAGGAGCTGTTCAAGTCGGTCGTCGACAAGATGGAGGTCCGCCCCCTGTCCACCATTTACCTGGGAACCCGCCAGGTGAACCTGCGCGAGGCGCGCAACGTCAGGACCCCGGCCGACCTCAAGGGTGTGAAGCTGCGCATGCCCGGCTCCAAGGAGTGGCTGTTCCTGGGCGAGGCCCTGGGCGCCACGCCCACGCCGCTGGCGTTCGGCGAGGTGTACCTGGGCCTCAAAACCGGCACTGTCGACGGCCAGGACAACCCCCTGCCCACCGTCCGCGCCGCCAAGTTCTACGAGGTCACCAAGCAGCTGGTGCTGACCAACCACCTGGTCGACGGCATCTTCATTGCCGTCTCCAACAAGGCCTGGAATGCGATGACGCCGGCTCAGCGCACCAAGGTGACCTCCGCCGCCAATGCTGCCGCCCAGTACAACAACGACAACCGCATCAAGGAAGAGGCCCAGATCGTGGACTTCTTCAAGAAGGAAGGCCTGCAGGTCACCACCCCCGACCTTGACGCCTTCCGCAAGGCGGTTCAGGCGGCCTACCAGAACTCCGAGTACGCCAAGGTCTGGCCCAAGGGTCTGGTCGATCGCATCAACAACACCCGCTGATTCGGCGCTGCGCACACGACCGCATGAGGACCTGGCTGCAACGATTTGCCAATGGGGTTGGCGGTGGCCTGTTCCTGGCCCTGTTCCTCGTGTTCCTGGTGCAGATCACGGCGCGCTTCGGGTTCAACAAGCCGCTGGCCTGGACTGACGAGGCGGCCGTCGTCCTGTATGTCTGGGTCATTCTCTGGGGCGCCGCGGTGATGGTGCCCGCGCGTGAGCATGTCGTGTTCGACCTGCTCTGGAACAGCGTGGGCCGGCGCGGCAAGCAGGCGATGGCGGTGGTTGGCCACTCGGTGATCGGTGGCTTGTCCCTGTGGGCCTTGCCGGCCACCTGGGACTACGTGACCTTCATGGCCCGTGAAGGAACACCGGTCCTGGGGCTGCCCTTCATGTGGGTCTTCATGCCCTTCGTGCTGCTGCTGGTGGCTTTGGCGCTGCGGTCGGTTTGGGCCGTCTGGCGGGCGCTACGCGGACAGGGGCTGGAAGCGGAACTGCGGGTATGACGCCGCTGTACATCCTGGTCGGCGTGCTGGCCGGCGGCATCCTGCTGCGCATGCCGATCGGTTTTTCCATGCTGGCCGCCGGCATCGGCTACCTGATCGCCAAGGGTCAGGACCTGGGCTTGATGGCCGAACAGGTGGGCAACGGCCTGTACAACAGCTACGTGCTGCTGGCGGTGCCCCTGTTCGTGTTCGCCGCCAACATCATGAACGCAGGGACGGTGAGCGAACGCATTTTTGATTTCTGTCGCATCCTGGTCGGCCGGATGCGCGGCGGGCTGGCGCAGGTGGACATTCTCGTGTCGGTGGTGTTTTCGGGCATGAGCGGCAGTGCCATCGCCGACGCCGCAGGGCCTGGCCTGGTGACCATCAAGCAGATGCTGCGCAAGCCCGAGTACAGCCGGGGCTTCGCTGCGGCGGTGGTGGTGGCCTCAGCCACGCTGGGGCCGGTCATCCCGCCCTCGATCCCGATGGTGATTTACGCCCTGGTCTCGGGCGCCTCGGTCGGGGCTTTGTTTCTGGCGGGCGTGGTGCCGGGCGTGCTGATGGCGCTGCTGATGATGCTCGTGGTGCACTTCATCGCGGTTCGGCGCAACATGCCGCGCGACGAGCCGGTGCCGCTGCGGGAGTGGCCCGCCATTTTGTTTCGCGGCGCTTTGCCGCTGTCGATGCCGATCGTCTTGCTGGGCGGCATCTACTCAGGTGCTTTCACGCCGACCGAGGCGGCTGCGGTTGCCGCCGTTCATGCCCTGGTGCTGGCCACCGTTGTTTACCGGGCGCTGGATCTGCGCAAATTTTGGGGTGTGGTGCTGGAGTCGACACGCGCTAGTGCGGTGATCACCATGATCCTGGCCGGCTCCTTCATCCTGAACTACGCCTTCACCGCCGAGGGCGTGCCCCAGGCCATGGCCGCCTGGGTGGACGGCATGCAGCTGACGCGCACCAGCTTCCTGCTGCTGGTCAATCTGCTCTTTCTGGTGCTGGGCTGCTTCCTGGACGTGTCGGTGCTGCTGCTGGTCTTCGTGCCCATGCTGCTGCCAGCGGTCAAACTGCTGGGGATCGACCTGGTGCACTTCGGCGTGCTGGTCGTCCTCAACATGATGATCGGCCTCATTCATCCGCCTTTCGGCATGCTGCTGTTCGTGACCAAGGCACTCACAGGCATTCCGATCGGCGAGATGATGAAGGAAGGCTGGCCCTTCCTGGTCATGCTGCTGCTGTTGCTGCTGGCGCTGACCCTGTTTCCACAGATCGTGCTGTGGCTGCCGCAGACGATGGGCTACGGCCTGAAGTGATCAGCCCCGCTGCTGGAGCGCCGCAATCCGCTCCTCGATCGGCGGGTGGGTCGAGAACAGCTTGCCCACGCCCGAGGTGATGCCCAGCGCTTGCAGGCCCTGGGGGAGTTGGCCCGGCACCATGCCGCCCAAACGCGCCAAGGCGTTGATCATGGGCTGGCGCTGCCCCATGAGCTGGGCGGCGCCGCTGTCGGCGCGGAACTCGCGCTGGCGCGAGAACCAGGCCACGATGATCGCCGCCAGAAAGCCCAGCGCGATGTCCAGCACGATGGTGGTGACCCAGTAGCCGATGCCGGGACCGGTGTTCTCCTCGTCATTACGACGCAGAAAGCTGTCGACCGCGTAGCCGATGACACGCGAGAGGAAGACGACGAAGGTGTTCATCACGCCCTGGATCAGGGTCATGGTGACCATGTCGCCATTGGCGATGTGGGCCACCTCGTGGCCGATGACCGCCTCGACCTCCTCGCGGGTCATGCCACTGAGCAGGCCGCTAGACACCGCCACCAGGGCGCTGTTCTTGAAGGCGCCCGTGGCGAAGGCATTGGGCTCACCTTCGAAGATGCCGACCTCGGGCATGCCGATGCCGGCCTTGTCGGCGAAGCGGTGCACGGTATCCACGATCCAGCGATGTTCATCGCTCTCGGCGCCGGTGATCACCTCCACGCCGGAACTCCACTTGGCGATCGGCTTGGACAGCAGCAGCGAGATGAAGGCGCCGCCAAAGCCCATGATGAGAGCGAACCCCAGCAAGGCGCCCAGGTTCAGCCCGTTGGCCGTGAGGAAGCGGTTCACGCCCAGCAGGTTAGCGACGATACCCAGCACCAACACGATGGCAAGGTTGGTGGCTACGAACAGAAGAATGCGTTTCATTCGGTCTCCGACAAAAAGCATGCGGTCAAAGGGCCGCAGCCGGTTGGAAGATAAGGCTGGCCCGGCAGATTGCAAGCAAACTGCCCCGATTTCTAGGGGCTTTGACGCTGCACGAAGGGGTCAGCGGCCCGGGCTGGCACTGGCGGCGCCGGCGGCGCTAGCCGCCTGGCTGGGGGCCTGGCCTGCCATCGGCCAAATTGGCAGGGCCCCCACGGGGGATCGGTCGAAACACACGCGCATCGCTGTAGAACTCGGGGTCCTCATTGGCGGACCACCAGCCGGGCAGACCCAACAGAGGCAGCGGGGTAAACGGCTTGGCCGCGAGCGCCTCGGCGCTGCAGGCGCGGGCCAGCCAGGCGTCGGCCGCTGGGAGGTCGAGCGCGTGGCCGGTCGATCGGTCGGCTGCGGGGTCAAAGCCAATCGGCGCGTCGGCGCGCCAGACATGGGCCGTCATGTCCTTGCGGGGCGCCACCAGCTTTTCGAGCAGGGCGTGGCCGAAGACCAGCAAGCGGGCCTCCCGCCACAGGGGCCGCAAGGTCACGAAGAGATGCTGCCACTGGCGCGCCAGCAACGCCTCCCACAGGGCGGGCGGCGCATGCAGCAGCGCGCCGTTCTCGTCGAACACGGTGATCGCATCGCGCACCGGGCCACGCGCCGCACCCACGCCCTTTCGCGCAATCTCGGCCGCCTGCAAAGCGTTCAGCTGTGACTTGGTCTGCGGGAAGGCCTGCCAGGACAGGCCGTTGAAAAAATCATGCAAACCGTCACGGGTCGGGACCTGGCGGGTCTCAAAAATGAAACGCTCGTAGGCGACCCCCTCGGGCAGTGCCGCCTGCGGCACAAAACGCACCGGGCAAGGCGAGCCCGCGGCCAGGGACTGCCAGACCGGCTGGCCTTGGGCGACCTGCGAACAGGCTGGCTCACCCAGGGCGCGCCAGGGGCGGTACCAAGGGTCGGCCCAGTCGATCACGGGCCAGGGCTGATCAGGGGGTGGGGCGTTCATGGCCAAGCCAGTGGCGGGCGGCAAGCACAGGGCGGAGGGCAAATGGGCCTATGGACTCGTAGGCCAGTCGACTTATGGGCCTGGGGACTGACTGGGCGGAGGGCCCGCCCCTCCCCGTGCCGCAACTGCGAGCGCCTCAGGTCGCCACCCGCCAGCCCAGCGTCTCGCCGCCACGCAGCGGCTTGATGCGGGCCTGGCCAAAGGCGTAGTCCTCGGGCAGGGACCAGGACTGGCGCTGGAGTGTGAGGGTGCTGGTGTTGCGCGGCAGGCCGTAGAAGTCGGCACCGTAGAAACTGGCAAAGCCTTCGAGCTTGTCCAGCGCTCCGGCGGCGTCGAAGGCCTCGGCGTAGAGCTCCATTGCCGCCGGGGCGGTGTAGCAGCCGGCGCAGCCGGCCGCATGCTCCTTCAGGTGGGCCGCATGCGGCGCGCTGTCGGTACCAAGGAAGAAGCGCGGGTTACCAGAGGTGGCCACTTCGACCAGGGCCTGACGATGCAACTCGCGCTTGAGAACCGGCAGGCAGTAGTAATGCGGCCGGATGCCGCCGGTGAAGATGGCGTTGCGGTTGTACAGAAGGTGGTGGGCGGTGATGGTGGCGGCGGTGAGGCCGCCGGCATCACGCACATAGTGGGCGGCCTCGCGGGTGGTGATGTGCTCCATCACGATCTTGAGGCCGGGAAAATCGCGGCGCAGGGGAATGAGCTGCTCGTCGATGAACACCGCTTCGCGGTCGAATAAGTCGACATCGGAGGAGGTGACCTCGCCATGCACCAAGAGAAGCAGGCCTTCGCGCTGCATGGCCTCCAAGGTGGCGTAGGTTTTGCGGATGTCGGTGACGCCCGCGTCGCTGTTGGTGGTGGCGCCGGCCGGGTACAACTTGCAAGCGACGACGCCCGCCTCCTTGGCGCGGCGGATTTCGTCCGGCGGCAGCTTGTCGGTGAGGTACAGCGTCATCAGCGGCTCGAAGTCGACCCCGGCGGGGACGGCGGCGCGAATCCGGTCGCGGTAGGCAAGCGCCTGGGCCGCGGTGGTGACCGGTGGCTTGAGGTTGGGCATGACGATGGCCCGGCCAAACTGTGCGGCGGTATGAGGCACGGTGGTGGCGAGCGCCTCGCCGTCACGCAAATGCAGGTGCCAGTCGTCGGGGCGGACCAGGGTGAGGGAGTCGGCGGCTTGGGACATGCGCCAATTCTCTCATTCGTGGGGTGGTCGGCTTTCGTGGTGGGCGTTGGCGTTGGCGTTGTCGTTGGCGGGCGGTAGGTGCTTGGCGTTGGCGTGAAACGCGCCGGGCGTGCGGCAGGGGCCCGGCGGCTTCGATGCGGGGGCCCTTCGGGCTCCCCTGCGGTACTCGGTCGCCAGGGGCACGCGAGGCAAACTCGCCGCCTGCGGCGGCTCAAACATGCCTCGCTCTTCGGCCCCCGTCGACCTCCGCTCCTCGGCCCCGCATAGGCGCCGCCGAACCCCTGCCGCACACCCGACGCTTAGCTCTCTCGGTAGGCTTCTCTGCGCCGCCTTCGGTGACCTCGTGAACCCCTGTCACACCCCCGACGCTTACCTCTGGCGCTAGGTTTCTCGGCGCTGCCTTTGGTGACCTCCTTGGAATGGACTGCTGTCAAGAAGTCTTGCGAGCGAGGAAAGCGGCGGGTATGCGGTGCGGGTGCAGCGGCGCCTATGCGGGGCCGAGCACCGCAAGGAAGCCCGCGAAGGGCCCCCGCATCGAAGCCGCTGCGCCCGTACCGCATGCCAGTCGCGCTCTAGGCCATTGGCGAGGAGCGCATCGCAGAATGACAACCGACAGGGCAGGAATGCCCCGAAGAAAAGGGCTTCAGTGCGCCAGGATCTTGTTGAGGAAGTCCTTGGTCCGCGGCTGACGGGCTTCCGGGTTGCCGAAGAACTCATCCTTCGAGCAGTCTTCAAGAATGCGGCCGCCCACGTCGATGAAGATGACGCGGTT
>CANFQF010000113.1 GCA_947449025.1 Comamonadaceae bacterium | reverse complement strand
TGGGACAGCTCGATCGAGGACTGCGCCTCGAAGCCCTCGGCGCGGCAGACTGCGCAGTCCTTGCGCAGGTAGACCACCGGGGCCTGGTAGGTGTCGATGCGGGCACGGCGGGCCACCAACCGTGCTGGGCGGCTACTGAGGTGAGGGATCATGAGCGGATGCTATCGCGATGTGCCGAAGACCGCGAGCCGCCCTGGGCCGCGCGAGATAGCATCTGTCTTGACGCACATTCGCGCCCAGGGGCAGCACGTATCCGCCTGCGCCCCTGACCGACAAGGACATATGGCATGAAATTCAAGCGCATCGGCCTGGGCCTGCTGGCCGCCATCCTCCTCGCGGGCGGCGCCTTCTGGTTGAGCCTGGACAAGGAAACGCGTGGCCTGCTGGCCACGGTGCCGACCAACCGGGACCTGCTGTTTTGGAGCACGCCGCAGCGCGACGCCGCCTTCCGCGCACTCGACCGCATCCCGCTGCTGGCCAAGGCGCGGGTAGTGCCCGCGGGCTCAGCGCCGCGCGCATTGCCGCCAGGGGAGCCGCTCTCCCTGCCACTGGACCTCGACGCCTACCTGGCCAGCCAGCGCAATGCCGGCCTCGTCATCCTGCAAGGCGGCCGGGTACGACTGGAGCGCTACGGCCTCGGCTTCGACGCCGAGGGCCGCTGGACCAGCTTCTCGGTCGCCAAGTCGGTGACCTCGCTGCTGGTGGGCGCAGCGGTGAAGGACGGCTTCATCCGCAGCATGGACGACAAGGTGAGCGACTACCTGCCGCAGATGAAGGGATCAGCCTACGACGAGGTGAGCATCCGCCAGCTGGTCACCATGACCTCGGGTGTTCGCTGGACCGAGGACTATGGCGACCCCCAATCCGACGTGGCCCGCTTCAACAACCATGTCCCCGAACCCGGCGTGGACGCGCTGGTGAGTTATCTGCGAAAGCTGCCGCGCGCGGCGCCGGCGGGCAGCCGCTTCCACTACAGCACTGGCGAGACCAATCTGGTGGGGCTACTGGTCGCCACCGCCACCGGCAAGCCGCTGGCGACCTATCTCTCCGAGAAGATCTGGGTGCCCGCCGGCATGGGCCAGCAAGCCACCTGGATCTTGAACAAGACCGGCCAGGAGATCGGCGGCTGCTGTATCCAGGCATCCACCCGCGACTACGCGCGCATTGGCCAATTCATCCTCGAAGGCGCACGCGTGAACGGCCAGCCGATTGCGCCCGAGGGCTGGTTGCAGGAGGCCACCCGCCAGCAAGTCACCACCAACCGGCCCGACCAGGGCTACGGCTATATGTGGTGGATCTATCCGGACGGCAGCTTTGCAGCGCGCGGCATCTTCGGCCAGGGCCTGTTCATCGACCCTAAGCGCCAGCTGGTGATTGCTTCCAACGGCAACTGGGGCAAGGCCGCCAGCGACCCGGAGGCGATGGCCGCGCGCGACGCGTTCTACCGGACGGTGCAGGCGGCGGTGGATGCGCCAGCGGGCGCGCCCGGCCAGCCGGCTGCGCCACTCAGTCGCTGACCGCCAGGTTCGCAGGGCCGCGCCGCTCCTCGCTGCCATCCGCATGGCGGGCAAAGCGGCCCGGGTCAGCGCCGTGCACTGGCGCCATGTCGCCCCAGGGCCAGCCACCGAACTGGGTGCTGCGGTAGTCGGCAAAGGCCTGGCGCACCTCGGCCTCGGTGTTCATCACGAAGGGGCCGTACTGCACCACCGGCTCGCCGATGGGTCGGCCTTGCAGCAGCAGGAACTCGGCGGGCTTGTCGCCCTCGTTGACCAGTTCAACCGCTGCGCCGGCGTCCAGCACCAGCGCGGCATGATCCGATTGCAGATGGCTCCCGACACGCACCGGGCTGCCGGCGAAGAAGTAGAGGCAGCGGCGGGTGCCGCTGGCAGCGCCTGCGGCTGGTGGCAGCGTCCAGCGCGCGCCGGGGTCCAGGCGCAGGGTCCAGATGGCGATGTCGGCTTCCGGCTGGCTGGCCCAGGAGTCGGGCGGCGGCGCGAGCGGTGTGGTGGCAGGCTGGCCGGGCACCGAGCCGGCCACGCACACCAGTTCGGTCTGCGGGCCACCGGCATCACCCAATTGCAGGCGGGGAATGTCTTCGCCCCAGAACATGGTGAAGTGCGGCGGCGCAAATTTGCGGCGCGCGGGCAGGTTCAGCCAGATCTGGAACAACTCGAGCGGGTTGGGCCCGGCGGTATCGAGCAGGGGAAACATCTCGGCATGCACCACGCCGGCGCCGGCGGTGAGCCACTGGGTGTCTCCGCCACCGTAACGGGCAGCCGCGCCCAGTGAATCCGAGTGGTCCACCAGGCCGCGGCGCACCACGGTCACCGTCTCGAAGCCGCGGTGCGGGTGGCCCGGAAAGCCAGGCACCTCTTGCCCGTGGTACATCCGCCAACCGTCGGCATTTTGAAAATCCTGTCCGATGGCATGACCGGCCAGCGAGGCTGCCGGACCAAAGCGGCCGTTGGCCTTTGGGTACGGGTCGTCATGGTAGACGCAAAACAAGAAGGGATCGAAGGTGACCCAGGGAAAGCCCAGGGGCAGCACTTCGAGGATGGGGTTGGACATGGCGGGCTCCTTGCGCCAATGATAGGCCGTGACGCAGGGACCTACGCCTGCGGACCGTCGCGCTTTAGCAGACCTTCCTCCACTGCGAGGGTAGCGGCGCCGGAAGGCAGTGCGCCTCGCCTCGGCCCCCATGTCAGGATGTTTGTCAAACTAGAAACCATTCGGAGACATGTTCCGCAACGCCGTCATCACCGGGGCCTGCGGCGGGCTGGGACAGGCCTTGTGCCGCCAGCCGATCGAGCAGGGCGCGGCTCTCGCCCTGCTCGGCCTCAAGCGCCCGGCGCTCGAATCCCTGCAGGCCCTGGCCCCTCTTCGGTGCTCGGTCTACACCCCCGACGTTTCCGACCTGGACGCGATGACGGCCATGGCCCAGGACTGGGTAGTCCGTCAAGGTCTGCCTGACCTGGTCATTGCCAATGCCGGCGTGACTGGCGGCTTCGACACAGCACGGGCCAGCCACGGCGCCTGCTCACATGTCCGCCTTCAGCTCCACGAAGTAGCTGCGTTGGGGATAGGGGTGGTAATTCCAGTACTTGTCGTTGTTGAGGTTGTCGATGCCAAAGGCCAATGCGGTGTTTTTCGTAGCCTGGTAACGCACCCGAACGTCGGCGGTGAGGAAGCGACTCACCCCCATATAGGCAAAACCGTTCACATCGCTGTTGTCCAGCGTGCGAAACTGCGACCCGCTATAGCGGGCGGCCAAGCTGGTGCTCCACTCAGGTGTCCAGCGATAACTCGCCTGGGCTGTCGCGCGCCAGCGAGGGATGTTGGACTGACGCTTGCCGATCGTGTCCCCAGGTTGCGTCACGTAGCCAGCGTTTTCCTTGATTTCCGAGTCGGCCCAGGTCACGCTGCCAGCTAGGTCCAAACCGCGCAACAGCGCGTCATAGCTGTTTCCCACCAACTCGAGCCCCTGGGTATCGATGCGGCCCACGTTCTGCACCCGGGATACGGCCACATTAGCAACCGGATCCCAAAGCCGCTGCGAGTAAAGCGCGTCGCGGGTCCTCTCGGCGAACCAGGTCACGCGGACCAAGGCTTGACCCAGGTCCTTCTCCGCGCTCAGCTCGCCGGTCCAAGACCGTTCGGGCCGCAGGCTCGGGTCGTTGATGTACCTTGAGTTGGTCGTCGAAGTGGCGCCGTAGAGCTCGCCCACAGTCGGCATGCGGATCGCCCGCCCGGTCGCCGCTTTGATCACGGTGTCGGGCAGGACTTGCAAGGACAGCGCCGCCTTTGGCGAGAAGGAGTTGACTGTCCGGTCGGCCCAGGTGTTGTCGACCACCGGCGCAGCGTTGAGGATGCGAGTGCGGCCTGCCTGCGCGGTCCACTGCTCTATGCGTCCGCCTAAGACCGCCTTCCATTGCGGTGCGAACTGCCAGCCGTCCTGGGCCCACAGACTGCGCAGCGTGGTGCGGCCGCCCACATCACTCAGCGGCGTACCGGCGGAGCCCGTCGTCCAATCGCCGGAGATGCCGCTGGTGCGGTAGTCCAGCTCATAGTGGTCCTGCTGCACACCGGCGTCGATGACATGTCCTTTGCCCATCGCACCCTCAGGCCTCCAGGTGCCTCTGAGTGCGAGGGTGGTCCAACCGGTGCCACTCCCGTCGGCTAAGGTGTTGCTGGTGGTCGCCTGCCGCTTGGCGTCCTGCGCGTAGCGGTACTGGCTGGCAGCGAACTCCCAGTCGAAAAAACTCTTGGTATGGCGCTTGAGCGTGAAGCCCTGGCTCAGGTGGGTGAGTAACTCGCGGGTCGCAGGGAAGTCACTGGCGGTCAGTGCGCTGAAGCTGCGGCCATCGATATTGACGACGCCGCTGGTGACCGGTTGCCCGCCGGCGTTTCGCAGGTAACTGACCGAGTTCCCCGTGGACTCGTTTTGCCACAGTCCAACGGTATAGGTGGCCGTGAGTGTCGGGCTGAAGTCATAGGCAAGCTTGACCTTGGCATGATCCTGCCGCGTTTGGTACTGGGTAGCACTGCCAATGAGGTACCAAGGTGCATTGGTGCTATCGCGTCCGGCGACGGCGCCGGTCACCGGCGTGCCGGCGTTGCCCACCGTTCCCGTGGAAACGGTACGGGTGGCAAAGGTGAGGGGCTGGCCTTGGGTATCGGTACGGCTGACGTTGAACCACCAGGAAAAATCGCCCGCCCGACTGCCTAGCGAGGCACTGGTCTGCCACCCCCTGAAGGTGGCCTGGGTGCCGTACAGGTCAAAGGGTTGCGTCAAAGAGCCGACCTTCACATGGCCCTCGAAGCGGGTAGGCATGCGGGTGGTGTACTCCACCACCGCACCGACGGAGTTGCCCGGGTAGGCCGCAGAGAAGGGCCCGTACATCACGTCGACCCGCTCGATTTCCTCAGGCGTCACCAAGCCCCAGCGGGGTGGGAACGACAGGCCACTCACACCGTTACCCAGGAAGTTGGACAGGAGCAGGCCGTCGGCGTAGACCGCCGATCGGGTGCTGTTGGCGGTGCCTGATGCACGGCTGGACAAAATGGCGTGGTTGTAGTCGCCCTGATAGCGCTTTCGCACCAACAGGCTAGGCAGGTACCTGAGGGCGTCCTCGCTGTCGGTCGCGTTGATATCGCGCGCAATTTGCTCGCGGGTGACGCCCTCCATGGTCGCGGGAATCTGCGTGGGTAATGAGGTGGGCGTGCTGCCTGTGATGGTCACGACACCCAGGGACTTGATCGGCTCTTGGCCAGTCTGCGCCCGCAATCCAGGCGCGATGAGAGAGGCGGCCGTCAGTGCGGCTGCCAGCTTGTGCGTTGACAAAGTGAACTCCTGAAATTTCGAAAAAAGCCAAGGACGGCGTGGCATACGGACGCGCGTCACCGAGCTGCCCCAGAAGGGCTTGCAAGGACGAATCAGGAGAACGAGGGTGGGCCTCGAGGCGGGAGCGGCGCAGCAGAACTCGGCGTTGGCCGGAGCAGCGGCTGGAAGGAAGAAGGAGCGACGTCTTGCGGCGCGTGAGACACCACCGCTGGCGCCTTCGCCAGCGTCGGCGGGGTGACGAGCAAACACAAGGCACAGTCGGCCATATGGATCTGTCCGGCCGGTGCGCCTCCCTGGTCGTGGGAAATCCAGTGCCCGCCCCCCTCCGCCGAGCAGACCCACTCGACTTGGGGCGGATTCACCCAAGCGGAGGCGGATGCCACACCCAATGCCAAGCCAAACCACACCAGGGCGAACCGGGCGAAGAGGCGCAGGTGCAGACGAAGGAGCGATTCCATGGCGGTCTTTATTATGCCGAGGGGCTCGGCCAGTCCGCTCTCGGCCTTGGGTCGGGCGGACACGGCCATCGGTAAGATCGTGGCAACGTTGCGACCCACGAACCCGGAGGCCCTTGCCATGCTGATCAACTGCGTCGCCTACGAAAAGGGCCTGCGCCTGGCCGATGTGCCGGTGGCCGACATCGGCCACTACTTGGCGCGGCCGGATTGCTTTGTCTGGGTAGCCCTGCGCGACGCCACGCCCGAGGAAATGGCGCCGATGCAGGAGCAGTTCGGCCTGCACGAGCTCGCGGTGGAGGACGCACTGCACGGCCACCAGCGACCCAAGACAGAGGAGTACGCCGGCGATACGCTGTTCACCGTGATGCACACGGTGGAACTCTCGCCCACCGACGAGGCGGTGGTGGGCGAGGTCAACGTCTTCGTTGGCCCCAACTTTGTGCTGTCGGTTCGCAACCGCAGCCGCCACCAGCTGCTCGGGGTGCGCGCGCGCTGTGAGCGCGAGCCCGAGCTGCTGCAGTTGGGGCCGGCCTTCGTGCTCTATGCCATCGTCGACTCAGTGGTGGACCGCTACTTTCCCTTTGTCGACGCGCTCGAGAGCGAACTCGAAGCGATCGAGGACCGCATCTTCGAGCCCGGCATCCAGGCGCGCGAAAACGTCAAGCGCCTGTACGAACTCAAGCAGCGTGTGACGCTGGTGCGCCATGCGGTGCTGCCCCTCTTGGAAGCGATGGATAAGCTCACCGGCGGGCGGGTGCCGCCGGTCTT
Organism: Comamonadaceae bacterium; assembly: GCA_947449025.1. Taxonomy (GTDB): domain Bacteria; phylum Pseudomonadota; class Gammaproteobacteria; order Burkholderiales; family Burkholderiaceae_C; genus Ramlibacter. Next base: position 4,652 of record CANFQF010000113.1, on the reverse strand, counting down.
CATGCACACCCAGCACTATTTCCGCGACGTGGTGGACCACCTCACCCGCATCCAGGGCGCGCTGGAGAGCTTGCGCGACACCATCAGCACCGCCATCCAGGTGAACCTGGCGGTGAGCACGATCGAAGAGTCGCAAACCACCAAGCAGCTGGCGGCCTGGGCGGGCGTGTTCGCGCTGGCCACCTTCATGGTGGGCGTGTGGGGCATGAACTTCAAGTACATGCCGGAGCTGGATATGCCCTGGGGCTATCCGGCGGCGCTAGGCGTGATTTTTGCCGCCTGCGGTGTGATGTGGTGGCGGTTTCGGCGCGCCGGGTGGCTGTGAGCTCCGCGCAGGGGAAGCTGCGGCGGGCCGGAGCCGGCCATGCCTGGGCGCTGGGCTGCTGTGTCGCAATGACCTTGCTGGCCACACCCCTGTCGGGTCGCCTGGACCTGACCAATCTCGCCATGCTGTACCTGGCTGGATTGGTGGGTGTGGCCTACCATTTTGGCGGCGGCCCGGCCAGCCTGTCGGCGGTTCTGAACGTAGCCGCTTTCGACTTCTTTTTCGTTCCGCCACGCTTTACCTTCGCGGTGGTGGACGCCCAATATCTGGTGACCTTCGCCGTAATGCTGGCCGTGGGGCTGGTGATCGGCCAACTCACTGCACGGCTCCGAAGTGAAGCGCAGGTCGCGGTCGGGCGCGAACAGCGGGCCCAAGGGCTGTTCGAACTCACACGGGAGCTTTCTGGCGCGCTCACCGCCGACCAAGTCGCCCGCCATGGCGAGCTGGCTGTGCGCCGCCACTTTGGCGGTGACGCTCTGGTGCTGATCACCAACCTCCAGGACGGCTTGCTTGCGCCCGACCTGGCACCTGCCGGCTTCGAAGCAGGTGTCGCGTGTTGGTGCTGCGCGAACGCACAGCCTGCCGGTTTGACCACGGCCATCGCCGCCGCGCCCGGCTGGCACTACCTGCCGCTGCAGGCACCCATGCGCGTACGGGGCGTTCTGGCCATGCGGCCCGCCCACGCGCGAACGTTGGACCTGCCCGAGCAGAGGCAGCACCTGGACACCCTGGCTCGCCAAGTGGCCATCGCCCTGGAGCGGGTGCACTACGTTGACGTGGCGCAGAAGACCCAGGTGCAGATGGAGTCCGAGGGACTGCGCAACACCCTGCTGGCGGCCATCTCGCACGACCTGAGAACCCCGCTGACCGCCCTGATTGGGCTGGCAGACCAACTCACTCACGCCCAGCCACCTCTGCGTGAGCAGCAGGCGGAAACCGCGCAAGCCCTGGCCGACCAGGCTCGCGCGCTGAACGCGATATTCACCAAGCTATTGGACATGGCGCGCCTGCAAAGCGGCACCATCGCATTGCGCCTGCAGTGGGCGTCCATCGAGGAATTGATTGGCACAACCTTGCGATCCCTGCAGCACCGGTTGGCGGCGACACGGGTGAAAGTGGAGCTTGCGCCCAACCTGCCCTTGGTGGAGGTCGATGCGACGCTGCTTGAACGCGTGCTGGCCAATCTGCTGGAAAACGCCGTCCAGTATGGGGCGCCCCCCATCGAGGTGTCTGCAAGGGCGCTCGACGGCGCTCTGGAAATCGAGGTCCGCGACCACGGCACTGGGCTTCCGCTCACGCAGTCTGGCGGTGAGCAGCGCCTGTTCGAGAAATTCACCCGCGGCCAGCACGAGTCGGCCACGCTGGGCGTCGGCTTGGGCCTGGCCATCTGCAAGGCCGTGGTCGAAGCCCACCAGGGAAGCATCGAGGCGAGCGCCGCCCCTGGCGGCGGGGCCCGATTCACTGTCCGACTACCCAGGCGGGCGTCACCGCCTTTGCCCTTGTGAGCGCCCTGTGCCAGCCCTGACGCCGGTTGCCCTGATCGTCGAGGACGAGCCGCAGATCCGACGCTTCCTGCGCGGCGCGCTCGAAGCAGAAGGCTGGCTGGTGCACGAAGCCGACAGCCTGGCGCGAGGCCGCGTGGAAGCCGGAACCCGCAAGCCCGACCTGCTGGTGGTGGACCTGGGACTGCCCGATGGCAATGGCGTGGCGCTGATACGCGAGGTGCGCAGCTGGTCCTCCATGCCGATCATCGTGCTCTCGGCACGGGCCGACGAGACCGACAAGATCGAGGCTCTGGACGCCGGCGCCGACGACTACCTCACCAAGCCCTTCGGGGTTGGTGAGCTGCTGGCGCGGGTACGGGCCAACCTGCGTCGCCCCCGAACTGCGGACGCGCAAGAGGCGCACGCAGTCTGGCGCTTTGGCGAGATCGAGGTCGACCGGGCGGCCCGGTGCGTGCGGCGCGGCGGGCAGGATGTGCACCTGACGCCCATTGAATACCGCCTGCTTTTGACGCTGGTTGCCAACGCGGGTCGGGTCATGACCCATCGCCAACTGCTGCGGGAGGTGTGGGGACCCGCCCATGCGGATCAAACGCACTATCTGCGCATCTACATGGGCCACCTGCGCCAGAAGCTCGAGGTGGACCCGGCGCAGCCGCAGCACCTGTTGACCGAGACGGCGGTTGGCTACCGATTGGTGCGCGAGGCACCCAGCGGCTGACGGCGCCGGACAGCGAGAGGAGTTTTTACCCGCATTTTTATGACTTCTTGATGCGGTGCGACGCATAGTGCGTGCGTGTTCCACTCCCACCCTCAAGTCGTGGCTTCTCGCACAACCCAACCGTCTTCAAGCCACCGCCAAGGCTTGGCCGCCCTCACACTGGGCGCCATCGGCGTCGTCTACGGCGACATCGGCACCAGCCCCCTCTATACCGTCAAGGAGGTGTTCGCACCTCACACCGGTGTGCCACTGGACACGGCGCACATCATCGGCGCGGTCTCGACCATCTTTTGGGCCTTGATGCTGGTCGTCACCCTCAAGTACGTCATCCTGATCCTGCGCGCCGACAACCGTGGGGAAGGTGGCGGTCTGGCGCTGACCGCGCTGGCCACGGCGGCCGTGAAGAACAATCCCCGCCTGAAAAGGGTCCTGCTATTGCTCGGGGTCTTCGGCGCGACTCTCTTTTATGGCGACAGTGTGATCACACCGGCCATCTCGGTGCTGGGCGCGGTCGAGGGGCTCCAAGTCATCGCGCCCGGACTGGCGCCTCTGGTGCTACCAGCCTCTGTTTTGGTCCTGCTCGGCCTGTTCTTGGTGCAGCGATTGGGCACCGGGCGCGTGGGCCAGTTCTTCGGGCCGGTGATCATTCTTTGGTTCCTGGTCCTGGGTGCCACCGGGGTCTGGCACATCGCGCAGCAGCCGGCCATCCTCGCCGCGCTCGACCCGCGCAGTGCCTGGTTCTTCGTGACCCATCGGGGGTGGCAGCTTCTGGCCACCTTGGGCGCCATCGTGCTGGCGCTCACCGGCGCCGAGGCGCTGTACGCGGACATGGGTCACTTTGGCAAGCGCCCCATCCAGCTGGCCTGGACCACCCTGGTCTTGCCCTGCCTCGCACTCAACTACATGGGTCAGGGCGCTCTCCTGATCGCCGACCCCAGCGCGATCGAAAACCCCTTCTTTCGACTATTCCCCGCATCCTGGTTGGTGCCAGCCGTGGCGCTGGCCACACTGGCGGCCATCATCGCCTCGCAGGCGGTGATCTCTGGCGCCTACTCGATGACCAAGCAGGCCATTCAATTGGGCTTCCTGCCCCGCCTGACCATCCACTACACATCGCCCGGAGAAGCCGGGCAAATCTACCTGCCGGCGGTCAACTGGCTGCTGCTGGCTGCGGTCATTGCCGCCGTCCTGCACTTCGGGAGCTCCTCCGCACTGGCCTCGGCCTACGGCATCGCGGTCACGCTCACCATGCTGATCACCACCTTTTTGACCTACTTTGTGGTCCGACATGCTTGGAAGCTGCCGAGGCCTTTGGCCCTGGGCGCATCTGCTTTTTTCCTGGTCCTCGACGGGTTTCTGGTGGCGGGCTGCGCCGTCAAATTCTTCGAGGGTGGCTGGTTCCCCTTGGCGCTGGGTCTAATGCTCTTCGTGGGCATGAGTACTTGGGCGCGTGGGCGCGAGCTCTTGGTCGAAAGCATCCGGCGTGACGGGCTATCGCTCGAAACCTTCATCGACAGCCTCGACCCGACCTCGGTGAACCGCTGCGCGCGCACCGCTGTCTACGCGGTGGCCGACCCCTCAACCGTTCCCCAAGCGCTTTTGCATAACCTCAAGCACAACCAGGTGCTGCACGAGCGCAACATCCTCCTGACCCTTCGCTTCCGCGACGTCCCCTGGGTCCCGGAAGCGGAACGCGTAAACGTACAGTCCTTGTCGCAGGGCTTCTGGCGCGTCACGCTGCATTTTGGGTTCATGGACGTGCCCGACGTGCCACGCGCACTCACGATGACCGCGGCGCATGGCCTGGCGGTGCCGGCCATGGAGACCACCTTCTTTCTGAGCCGGGAGAGCGTAGTGCCGACACCGGGCAGCGGCATGGCCCGTTGGCGCGAAGTGCTCTTTGAAGGGATGAACCGCAACGCCAGCGGTGTCGTGGAATTCTTCCGCCTACCGGACAACGCAGTGGTCGAATTGGGCACCCGAGTACAAATCTAATCCGAGGGCTCATCAGCGCCCCTGCCGCACCCGCTGGGCCATCGCGGCGCGGCCGCGGGCCTCGTAGGTCTCAGCCACGCCCTGGCGGTCACGCGCCTCTTTGTTCTGG
>CANFQF010000112.1 GCA_947449025.1 Comamonadaceae bacterium | reverse complement strand
GCGGGCCTTCCCACAATCGGTCGATGCTCATGGCCACGCTCGCTGCACCTGCCGCCCCGCCTCTGGAGGTCAACACCTCCAGCGCGGACCTGCCCCCCGAAGCGGAAGCCGCGCGCTACGCCCTGCTGCGCCGGCTCGGTCCCGCGCTGCGCCACGACCTTGTCGTTCACCTGCAGGCGGTAGCGATGATGGCCGAAGTCCTGAGCGCGCGGCTGGCGCGTACGGACGACCCCACTGACCTGCACCGGGCGCTCGCCCGCATGCACCAGCTGGCCCGGGATGCGATTGCCGGCGCCTTGCAGGTGGCGGGCTGGATCGCACCGCCAGAAGACGACGCGGTCGATCTGCGCCAAGGGCTGGAAGAGAACCTCGCACTGGTCCGCAGCAGCCTGGGCTTTCGGGGCATGCGACTGCTCGCCGAGCTGCCCGATGCCGGGCTGCCGGTGTCGCGCGACAAGCTGCGCTACCTGCTGCTGTCGTCCCTGCTGCACCTGAGCGACCAGGGCGGCCCCACCGGGACACTGCGGGTCCAGGCTCGCATCGAAGCGGACGGCGCACTGATCCGGCTCACGCTGGACGCGCGCAATGGCTCCGTGGGCGGGCGGGGCAATGACCGGGCATGCGAGGCGAACGAAAGGGCCGAGTCGGACGAGCCGGACGAGCCGGCCGAATCCTCCGAGTGGGGCGAGGGCGGCGACGGATACGACGGACGCCGCTGGAGCACGTTCGCCCCTGGCGAGGAAGCCGGCTACCGGCCCTTGCGATGGGACGATGTTCAGGTCCTCGGAGCCGGCTTGCCGCTGCTGCGGCAATTCACACCAAACCGCATCGAGCTGCGGCTGCCTCGAGCCGAGGCTCGCACGCCGCTTCAGGTCGCGCCCCGCTGAGACGGAGCGCCGAGGTAGTGCTCGAGCGCTGCGATGGGCAGCGGCGGGCAAAACAGAAAGCCCTGGAAGCCGCCACAGCCCTCGCGAACCAGAAAGTCACGCTGGGCCTCGTTCTCCACGCCTTCGGCCACCACCGCGAGGCGCAGGCTGCGGGCCAGCGCAATGATGGCCCGGGCAATGGCCGCGTCGTTCTCGTCGACCAGCAGGTCTTTGACGAACTCGCGGTCGATCTTGAGCTGGTCCAGGGGCAAGCGTTTCAGGTAGGACAGGGACGAATACCCCATCCCGAAGTCGTCCAGGGCCAGCCCCACGCCCAGGGACTTGAGCCGGGTCATCTTGCTCACCATATCCTCGAAGCCATCGACCATGAGGCTCTCGGTCAGCTCCAGGGTGAGCCGCTGCGGGGCGATGCCGGTGCGGGTGATGGCCTCGGTCACGCCCTCGGCAAAGTCGGGATGGCGAAACTGGCGTGCGCTGACGTTGACCGAGATCCCCAGGTGCATGCGATCGGGCTGGCCAGACCATTTCGCCAATTGGGCACAGGCAGCGTCGAGGACCCAGGCGCCAATCGGCAGGATCAGGCCGCATTCTTCCGCCGCACCAATGAAGAGGCCGGGGGCCAACCGCCCGCGCACCGGGTGGGCCCAGCGCACCAGAGCCTCGACGCCAGTGACCTGGCCGGTGGCGTCGACCTGCGGCTGGTAGTCCAGCTCGAACTGCCGCTCACGCCAGGCCTGGCGCAGGTCGGCCACCAGCGCCGCGCTGGCACTGGCCTGGGTTTGCAACTGAGGGTCAAAGGCACAGACGGTGTTGCGGCCCAGGCGCTTGGCCTGGTACATCGCCAGGTCCGCCTGCTTGAGAAGATCGCCCACCGATTCGGCGTCCCTGCCGAAGACCGTGACGCCGATGCTGCAGGTGCTGTGGTGCAGGGTCCCGGGCAAGGGATAGGGCTCGCCCAGGGCCGCCAGCACCCGCTCGGCCACGCCCTGGGCGGCACGCGCCATGGCTGCCTCGCCCTCGCCCGCCGTACGGCTGTCCGTAGGGCTCTCCGTCGTGCCCTCCCTATCGCCCTGTCCGTCGCCTTCCCCATCGCCCTGACCCGGCAGGGGATGCAGCAGGACGACGAACTCATCGCCACCCAGCCGCGCCACAGTGTCATCGTCGGACACGCAGGCACGCAGGCGCCGGCCCACCTGCTGCAACAACTCGTCACCATGCTGGTGTCCCAGCGTGTCATTGAGCACCTTGAAGTTGTCGAGGTCGATGAACATCAAGGCCCCTCCCCCCGCCGCGGCGGCAGGTGCGAGCATGTCCTGCAGGCGCTCGAGCAGCAGCTGGCGGTTGGGAAGTCCGGTGAGCGGGTCGTAGAAGGCCAGGTAGCGAATCTTCTGCTCGGCGGCCTTGCGCTCGGTGATGTCGCGACCCACCGCCACCCAGTGGGTGAGACGACGGGCCAGATCCCAGACCGGCGAAATGTCCAGATCCACCCAATAGGACTGGCCGTCCTTGCGGTAGTTGATGATGTCAACCCGCACCGGCTCCCATTGCTGGAGCGCGCCACGGATCTGGTCGAGCCGATCACGCTGCGTCGCCGGGCCCTGCAGCATCCGGGGTGATTGCCCCAGCACTTCCTGGCGGGTGTAGCCGGTGCGGCGTTCGAAGGCCTCGTTGACAAAGACGATGCGTGGCCCGGGTTCATCGAAGGGAGCGGCCTCGGTGATGATGACCAGATCGTTGAGGCGGGCGATGCTGCCCTCGAGCAGGCGCAGATGCTCCTGCGCCTGATACGTGGCGGTGATGTCCTGCAGCCAGACAGCCATTCCGGGTCCGAAGGGTTCGCCATGCAGGGCCAGCCACAGGCGTTGCGACGCGTCGGCCTCCTCCAGCGCCAGGGGCTCGCGCCGTGCCAGTGCGGCACGCACCCGGGCCGACAGGCGAAGCCGGCTGGTGCGGGGCAGCAGGTCCCATAAAAAGCGCCCCAGCAGGGTGGCCTCGGCCCGCACCAGCAAGCGCTCGGCCGCCGAGTTGACGAAATTGATCTGACCCTGCGCATCCAGCGTCAGCAGCGCAGCGCATGCCGCCTGCTGCGGCTCGGCGATCAGCAGCACGCCCTCCAGCTGCCGCACCCGATGCTGGGCATCTAACACCGCCTGCCCCAAGACCCGCGCCCACAGGCGCCGACCTGCCACCCGCACCAGAACCTCGTGGTCGAAGGGCAGCCCCTGGAGCGCGCAGCGGCGCACCAGCGCCTCGAGCTCCTCGCGCCAGGGCGGGACAACAAAGCCGAAGTCGGCAGGCCCCGAGAGGTCTTCGCAAGCCAGGATCAGGCTCAGCCGTGGCGAGACCTGCAGGCGGGGTGATCCCTGCGCCGGGGCCAGGTCCAGTCGCCACACGCCCGCCCCGCTGGCCTGCTCGAGCAGATCGGCCACGCCGCCACCCGCCACTGCGCCATCGGCGCGGTTTCCATGCGCCTCAGGGGGTGCAGCCACCACCGGATGGTAGGCAGACGGGGCGGTGTCCGGGGGCCGGTCGGTCCGGTCCTACAGCAGCCGGCGGCAGTGTCTGAAAGGGTCGGCCGTACGTCTGGATAAAGTGCTTACGACTTGCAACCCCCAGCCCGCCACAACGCCTGCCGGCACAAGGACTCTCATGAAAAGCCCACCTACATCCGACCTGCTCCACGCCTATATCGTCGAAGACAACCCTATGCTCTGCGAGAGCCTGGTAGACACCCTGGAAGAGCTCACCTGCGTCAAGGTCCTGGGCACCACCGGCAACGAGGGCCGCGCCATCGCCTGGCTGCAACAGCACCCCCATGACTGGCAGGTGCTGGTCGTCGACCTGTTCCTGCGCAGCGGCAGCGGCCTCCATCTGGTGGAGCGTCTGCCTGCCCGCGGCCCCTGGCAAAAGGTGGTGGTCTTCAGCAACTATGTGAACGCCACCGTCCGTAAGCGCTGTGCCCAATTGGGCGTGGATGCGGTGTTCGACAAATCCACCGAGATCGACGCGCTGGTCGACTACTGCGCGCGCCAGTGCTTTCTGCAATCCGCAGCCGGCCCGGCGGCCTACGGCCGGGCCGCCGGGCAGGCAGTAGGGCAGGCAGTAGGCCCTTCTCCCGCCGGCAGGCCCCCGCTCGAGGCTCGCCAGGCGATGGGGTTTGCGCCGGGCGGGCGCCAGGCGGCGGACATGGCCGTAACGTACGGGACCTGAAGCCTCTCCGCCGCCGCATGTCACTGCACGGGCTTGACGACCGAGGGCGGGCCGCTTTGGGTCGGCTCTTCGGGCCGCTCGAGGTTGGTGTCGCTCCGGTTGATGTCACCAGGCGGCGTCGGCGGCAGTTGGCGCATGCCACGCTCCGACAGGGCCTTGTCGGGCGCCATGCCCTCGCCCGGCCCGCCCATGCGGTTTTCTGCCGGCTGCGCGCAGGCACCCAGGAACAAGGCCACAGCGGCGATACCGATCACACCGGCGACACCGGCGACACCGGACGCTGGCCGTCCTGCGGCCAGGCCAAGCCTGCCTCTGCGTGAATCCGCGCTGGGCACATACGGGGTGGAAATTGGCATAAGGCCTCCTTGATGGGCATGGGGACAAAGATAGGTGTGCCCGTCGGGACACAAGCCTTCACCCGGCAAGTGGCATGCCCAGGGCCAGCGCCAGCCCTGCATGAAGCCCGCTTAACTTCTCTCATATCCGCTGAAGCCGACCTCGACAGCGCAGGGAAGAAAGAGGCACACCCACGGATGGGATGGTGGTCGGGCTCCGGCCTACAATGATTTGTTGTAGGACATCGAGCAAAAGGGCCCGTTCGTGCGAGTTGCTGTCATCGGATCAGGGATCTCCGGGCTTGCCGCCGCCCACAGGCTGCGCGCGCACGCCCATGTCACCTTGTTCGAGGCTGGCCACTACTTTGGTGGCCACACCCGCACCGTCGACGTCACCCTGCCGACGGCGCAAGGCGTGCAGCGCTACGGTGTTGACACCGGCTTTCTGGTGCTCAACGAGCGCACCTATCCGCAGCTGATCGCGCTCCTGGCCGAGTTGGGCGTGCCCACGGCGCCATCGGACATGTCGTTCTCGGTCCAGGTGCCTGCCAGCGCAGGCAGCCGCGCACTCGAGTGGAGCGGCAACAACCTGGCGACGGTGTTCGCACAGAAGCGCAACCTGTTCAGCCCTCGCTTCCTGGGCATGCTGGCAGACCTGCTGCGCTTCAATCGGCTGTGCACCCGTCTGGCGGTGAGCGGCGAGGAGACCCGGCTGATGGAGCCGCTGGGCCAATTCCTCGACCGGGAGGGCTTCGGCCGTCCTTTCCGCGACTGGTACTTTTTGCCCATGCTGGGCTGCATCTGGAGTTGCCCGACGGACCAAATGCTGCAGTTCCCGGTTGCGACCATGGTCCGTTTTTGCCACAACCACGGGCTGCTACAGGTCAACGACCGGCCGCAGTGGCACACAGTGGCAGGCGGCGCGCGCCAGTATGTCGAGAAGATCGTCGCCAGCCTGCCCGACACCCGCTTGGCCACGCCGGTGCGGCGGATCGACCGCGATGCTGCTGGCGTGACGGTACGCACCGACCAGGGGGCCGAGCGCTTTGACCATGCCGTGCTGGCCACCCACAGCGACCAGGCGCTCGCCTTGCTGCACCAGCCGAGCACCGCGGAGACTGAGGTCCTGGGCGCGATCCGCTACCAACCCAACCGCGCAGTGCTGCACACCGACACCTCGGTGCTGCCCCAGCGCCGCGCGGCCTGGGCGGCCTGGAACTACGAGCGGGCCGCGGACGACTCGAAGGAGTCCGGCCGCGTCTGCCTGCACTACCTCCTCAACCAACTGCAGCCCCTCCCTTTCTCGCAGTCCCTGGTCGAGTCGCTGAACCCGGTGCGCGCCATCGATCCGGCCCATATCCTGGACGAGTACGAATTCAGTCACCCGATCTTCGACATGGCCGCCATCGAAGCCCAGGGCCGGATCCCTGAGCTGCAGGGCGAAGCGCACACCTGGTACTGCGGGGCATGGACCGGCTACGGCTTCCATGAGGACGGACTGAAGTCCGGACTGGCCGTTGCCGAGGAGCTCTTGGCCCACACGGCGGCGGCGCGCAAAGCGGCAGCGTGAGCGCGGGGGGCTGAGCGTGGATCAAGAGCTAAGTCGAATGGCACAAGCGGGCGTGGCCCAGATCGGATTTGGCCAGGTGCGCCACACGCGCCTGCGCCCGCGCCGCCACGCCTTCGCCTACGACACCTTCTTCCTGCTGCTGCCGATGCGGCGCCTGGCCGATCCGGCTGCGCTTGGCGGTCTGGCCGTGAATCGGCGCGCAGCCCTGAGCTTTCACGACCGCGACCACGGCGACGGGCGTGGCCCCGAGCAGGGCGGCGCGCTGGCGTGGCTGGACGCACTGCTGGCCAGCGAGGGCATCACCGACGCGGACGGCGAAGTCTGGCTGCACGCCTTCCCGCGCGTGCTGGGCTATGTGTTCAAGCCGGTGAGCTTCTGGTACTGCCACCGGGCCGACGGGCCGCTGCGGGCGATCGTGGTGGAGGTGAACAACACCTTCGGCGAGCGCCACTGCTACCTGCTGGACCAGCCACGCTACGGGGTCGAGCTGCAGGCCGACAAGTGCTTTCACGTCTCACCCTTTTGCACCACCGAAGGGCGCTACCGCTTCCGCTTCCTGCGCAGCGAGCAGCGCACGCCCGCCCGCACCGTGGCCCGGGTCGACCTGGACGACGAGCAGGGCCCGCTCTTGGCCACCAGCGTGAGCGGCGCGCTCGAGCCAATCTCCCCACAGCTTCTGCGACATGCGCTCTGGCGCTATCCTGCAATGACCATGATGGTCATCGCGCGCATCCATTGGCAGGCCCTGCAGCTGTGGCTCAAGCAGGTCGGCTTCCACCGCAAGCCACCTGCGCCCGAGCACTTCGTGACCCGCTAGGTCGGCCCCTCCCCTGAACAACGACGCATGAACACCTGGACGGCCCCCTCCCGCACCACTCACGGAACAACCGGTTCCCGGCCTGGCCACGGCCCGGATGCGGAGGCAGTCGCCGCCCATGGCGAGAAGCCTGGCGCCCCGGTCTGGCAGGCGCTGCCCAAGGGAGCGCCGGCTGCAGCCCGCACCATCTTCCGCCTCATGCAGGGCCTGCGTCACGGCAGCCTGGTCGTCGAGCTGCCAGATGGCTCGGTGCGTGGCCTGGGCGACGGCCATGGGCCCGAGATCGCACTCAAATTGCACAACTGGACGCCCTGCAGCGCTGCGCTGCGCTCGGGCGACATCGGATTTGCCGAGAGCTACCTCGCCGGTGACTGGCACACCACCGACCTGCCCGGCCTGCTGCGCCTGATGATCGCCAACCGGCAGGCACTGGACGCGGCCATCCATGGCTCCTGGATCGGCCGGTTCGCCTACCGCCTGCGTCACCTGCTCCATCGCAACACCAAGGGCAACAGCCGCAAGAACATCCATGCCCACTATGACCTGGGCAATGATTTCTACCGGCTCTGGCTGGACCCGACGATGAACTACTCCTCGGCCCTGTTCGAGCGCAATGCGCAGGGCGAGCCGACGCAAGGGCTAGACGAGGCCCAGCACGCCAAGGTGCGCCGCGCCCTGCGCATGGTCGACGTCAAGCCGGGCGAGCGGGTGCTGGAGATCGGCTGCGGCTGGGGCGCGCTGGCAGAAAAAGCCGCCAAGGAATTTGGCGCGCAGGTCACAGGTGTCACCCTGTCCACCGAGCAACTGGCCTGGGCGCAAAAGCGGCTGCAGGACCAGGGCCTGGGCGAGCGCGCCGACTTGCGGCTGCAGGACTACCGGGACATCGCCGACGGCCCCTATGACGCCGTCTGCTCGATCGAAATGCTCGAGGCTGTCGGCCGTGAGTACTGGCCCACCTACTTCCAAAGCATCGCCCGCCTGCTCAAGCCGGGCGGCCGCGCCTGCATCCAGACCATCGTGATCCGTGACGCGCTGTTCGAGCGCTACATCCGGTCCACCGACTTCATTCAGCAGTACGTCTTTCCCGGCGGCTGCCTGCCCTGCCCCAGCGAATTCCGGCGCGAGGCGCAATCTGCCGGCCTGCGCCTGGTGGAGGAGTTCGCCTTCGGACAGGACTATGCCGAGACCTGCCGCCAATGGCGCGAGACCTGCATGGCCCGCAAGGACGAGGTGTTGGCACAGGGCTTCGACGCGCGCTTCCTGCGGCTGTGGGAGTTCTATCTGGCGTACTGCGAAGCCGGCTTTGCCGCGGGAGACATCGATGTCGTCCAGTACACCCTGGCCCGCTGAGGCCCTGGCCCACCCGATTGCATCGGCGGGAGCATCGCGCGCCCGGCCGCTTCTGATGACGGGCGTCATGGCCAGCATCATGTCCACCTTGAGAAGCACGACCAGGACCGGCGTAGCAGCGGGTGTGGTCGCCACCCTGTGGTTGTCCCTGGCCTTGGCAATTTGCCAGAGCGCCACAGCGTCCACCGAGGCCCTGCCCGAACCGCACAGCCAACGCGAACGCGGCGGCGCCGAGGCGGGTCCGCGACACGCCGAGCACCCGCAACTTCCGGGCAGCCGCCTGCGCGGGCAGGGCAAGCTGCGATTCATGGGCCTGGGCATCTACCAGGCGCGCCTGTGGACATCGCACAGCTTCCGGCCCGAGCAGGCGCTGGACCTGCCGGTGGTGCTCGAACTGACCTACCTGCGCGATTTCGGGGGCGACACCATCGCCCAGCGTTCGCTCGACGAGATGCGCCGCGCCGGTCCCGTGTCTGAGGCCCAGGCCCAGCGCTGGCTCGCGGCGATGCGGCGGCTGTTTCCCGACGTTCGCAGTGGCAACCGGGTCACCGGCTTGCACCAGCCAGGCCAAGGCGTCACCTTTTGGGTCGACGGCCGGCCGCTGGGCGAGATCGCCGATCCCGAGTTCGGCCGGCGCTTTTTCGCTATCTGGCTGGCGCCGAGCACCTCGCAGCCGGGCCTGCGCCTGTCCCTGCTGGGGCTGGCCGCTGGCGGTAGCCTTTGACGAATCCTTCCCCCCGTTCAACGGAGTCCTCCATGACCCTTGCCCACTCTCTGCTTGGCCGCGCCCTCCGGCTGCTGGCCGCCCTGGCCCTGGGCCTGGGTGCCCTCACCCTGGCCGGCTGCGCCAGCCCCCGCGTCGAGCAGTACAGCGCCGAGCGCCCGGCGCTGGACCTGGCGAGCTACTTCAACGGCAAGGTGATCGCCCACGGCCTCTTCCAGGACCGCAGCGGCCTGGTGGTCAAGCGCTTCACCGTCGAGATGGACTGCCGCTGGGAAGGCAACAAGGGCGTGCTCGACGAGCACTTCACCTATTCCGACGGCACCAAGCAGCGCCGGGTCTGGACTCTGAACAAGGAGGCCGATGGCCGCTACACCGGCACCGCCGACGACGTGGTGGGCATGGCGTCTGGCCGGACCGCGGGCAATGCCTTCCAGTGGTCTTATGTGCTGAAGCTGCCGGTCGACGGCTCGGTGTACGAGGTGAGCTTTGACGACTGGATGTTCATGATCGATGACCGGGTGATGATCAATCGGGCCACCATGAGCAAATTCGGTGTCCGCCTGGGCGAGGTCACGCTCTCGTTCCAGAAGCTGCCATGAGCCTCAACCCTCCCATCCGCGACTGGCAGGGCAAGCGGGTCTGGCTGGTCGGCGCCTCCAGCGGCATCGGCCTGGCCCTCGCGCAGCACCTGCACCGCCTGGGCGCGCGGGTGCTGGTGTCGGCGCGGCGGGCCGAGGCCCTGCAAGCATTTGTCGATGCACACCCGGGCAGCCTGGCCCTGCCCCTGGACGTGACCGACCGCGCGGGCGTGGCCCGGGTCGCTGCGCAGGCGCTGGCAGACGGCCCGCTGGACCTGGTGTGCTATTGCGCCGGCCACTACCACGCGATGCGCGCCACGGCCATCGACCTGGACGACCTGCTGCGACACCACGACATCAACACCGTGGGCCTGCTGTACCTGCTCCATGCCATCACCCCGGCCCTGCTAGCCCAGGGCCACGGACACATCAGCCTGGTGAGCAGCGTGGCCGGCTACCGGGGCCTGCCCCAAGCCATGGCCTACGGCCCGACCAAGGCCGCCCTGATCAATCTGGCCGAAACGCTGTACCTGGACCTGCATCCAAAGGGCCTGGGCATCAGCCTGGTCAACCCCGGTTTCGTCGAGACGCCGCTCACCGCCGGCAACCAGTTTCACATGCCCGCCCTCATCACCGCCGACGAGGCCGCTCGGGAAATGGTCAAGGGTTGGACCCAGGGCCAGTTCGAGATTCACTTCCCGCGCCGCTTCACACGGGTGATGAAGCTGCTGGCACTGCTGCCCTATCGCCTCTACTTCGCGGCGGTGCGCCGCAGCACGGGGCTTTGAAGACATGAGCGCCCCAACACCGGCATCCCCACCCGCATCCCCAACCACCTCCCGGGTTGCAGACCTCGACGCCCATCTCGACACCGCAGCGCGCGACTTCGTGCGCTACTTCGAGCAGCTCACCCCCGCCGACCTGCCGCGCCTGTCCGATTTCTACGCCGCAGACGCGCGCTTCAAGGACCCCTTCAACGAGGTGCAGGGCTTGCCTGCCATCGAGGCCATCTTCCGCCACATGTACGCCTCGCTGGAAGCGCCCCGCTTCGTCGTCACCGGCCAGGTGCAGCAAGGCCCACAGTGCTTCCTGCTGTGGGACTTCCACTTTCGCTTTCGCCGCTTTGACACCCGCACCGAGCAGCGGGTGCGCGGCAGCTCGCACATCGTGTTCGACGAGCAGGGGCGGGTCACCCTGCACCGCGACTACTGGGACGCGGCCGAGGAGCTGTATGAGAAGCTGCCGTGGATTGGCGGCCTGATGCGCTGGCTCAAGCGCCGCGCTAACCAGTGAGCGCGGGCCCAGCCCCAGGCCGCTCTCTAGGCCGCTCTCCAGGCCCACGCACTGACGAAGCCGGCTCCGTCCTGCGCTTGATTCTGGGCGACCAGCTGGACCCGCAGCATTCCTGGTTCCGCGAGGTCAGCCCGGACGTCGTCTACCTGCTGATGGAGGTGCGCGCCGAGACGGACTACGTGCGCCACCACGCACAGAAGGTGCTGGCCCTATTCGCTGCGATGCGCGCCTTCGCCGCGCAGCTGCAGGCCGCCGGCCACCGGGTACGGCATGTGACGATTGACGACCCCAGCAACCGGCAGGACATCCCCGCCAACCTCGACGCCCTCGCCCTGCACTACGGCGCGTCGGAGGTGCAGTACCAATCGCCCGACGAATGGCGGCTCGACCATGCCCTGGCCGAATGGTCCGTGCAGGCACGTGAGCGTGGAGTGACCGTCACGCCGGTCGACACCGAGCACTTCCTCACCGCGCGGGACGACTGCCAGCGCCTCTTCGGCGCCAGCCGCCAGTG
>CANFQF010000111.1 GCA_947449025.1 Comamonadaceae bacterium | reverse complement strand
TCACGCGACGATGGCCCTCTTGGACACGCACTTCGCCGCCCACTCTTACCTGCTGGGTGGGCGCCCGACTTTGGCCGACTTTGGCTTGGTGGGCACCATGTACGGCCACCTGGGGCGGGACCCCTGGCCGCAGCGCGAGATGGTGGCCCGCTACCCGCACCTGCGGGCCTGGATCGACCGCATGGCCAACCCGGCCGACCGCCGCATGGGCCCACTCTACCCGGACGACGAAGTCCCACCCACACTGGAGCCCCTCTTGCGACAGGTGCTGGGCGAATGCGTGCCCTGGTTCGATGGCATCGCAGACGAAATCCGCCGGGTGGCCGCCGAGCGGCCGGATCGCTTCGGCCCCGGCAAGCCCCTGCCACGCAAACTCGGCGACCAGGTGCTGCAGACCGCACAAGGCAGCTTCCAACGCGCGGCCCTCCCCTTCACACTGTGGCTGGCGCAGCGCACCCGCGAGGTGTTTGCCGGCCTGGACCCAGCCGGCCAGCAGCGGGTCTACGCCCAATTGGCCCAGCGAGGTGGCCTGGGCCTGCTGGAGCACGATTGGCCACGCCTGCGCAAGCAGGGGCTGGGGGCGGCGCTGGCCGATCCAGCGCCCTGAGCACGGCACGCCAGCGCGCGGTGATGCACCCTCCCTCGGGCGGTCCCGGGCGAAGTGCGGCGTGGATCAGGGTTAGCGCCATGGATGGCTGCGGCGCTCTGGCCTATGGTTGAACTCAGACCAGAATTGATCGAAGAACTGAGGGTCAGCCCGTCCAATCGTTTGGCCTCGCGTGCCGACCCCTGACTGCAAAGCTGCACGCGCAAGGATTGAGGAACAGGCATGAATCTCCACAAGGCTTCCCTGGACGACCTGCTGGCCCGTGCGCGCGAATTCATCGACCAGGAGGTGATCCCGCGGGAAGACCTCAGCCGCGCCCGGGATCGGGACTACCTGCTGACCACCACCGCGCAACTGCGTGAACTGGCCATCTCACGCGGCCTGACCTCTCCACGGGAAAGTCCCGCCAATGGGGGGTTGGGCCTCAGTTGGGAAGACTGCTGCGCCTACCTGGAAATTGCCGGCCGAAGCTTCCTGGGCCCGGGCGCTTTGCAGTGCGCTGCGCCAGCGCAGCCAGACATTGCTTTGCTGGACGCGCTGGTGACGCCAGAGCAGCGGCAGCAGTTCCTCCTGCCCCTGATGCGGGCGGAGCAGCGGTCCTGCTTTGCCATGACCGAACCGGCGCCGGGCGTGGGTTCCGATCCGCGCATGCTCAGGACAAGCGCCACGCGCACTGCGAGCGGATGGGTGCTGGAGGGCCACAAGTGGTTTGCCTCATTGGCCTCCTCCGCCGACTTCGCCATCGTGGTGGCTCGCACCGAATCCGGACCTTCGCTTTTTCTGGTTGAAACCACCCGGCCCGGGTTTCGGATCGTGCGCGATGTGCCCACGATCGAGCCCTTCAACCTGGGTGGCCATGGAGAAATACGGCTGGAGCGCTGCGAGGTCCCGGCAGAGGCGCTGCTCGGCCAAGAGGGCCAAGGGCTGGCACATTGCCAACTCCGGCTGGAGGGGGCGCGGCTGTTCCACTGCATGCGTTTCATCGGCATGGCCTCGCGCGCGATCGGAATGGCCCAGACCTACGCCCTGGGACGCGAGTCCAACGGCGCGCGTCTGGCTGAGCATCAGATGGTCCAGGCCATGGTCGCCGACGCGCATATCGACTTGCACGCCGCTCGATTGATGACCATCGACACCGCGCGCCGGCTCGATGCGGGGGAGTCCATCCGGCATCACTCGGCCATGGTCAAGGTCTTTGTCTCCGAGGCCGTCAACCGGGTGGCTGATTCAGCGGTGCAGATCACCGGCGCCCTCGGCATCTCGGAAGACTGGCCCTTGTCCATGATCCAGAGAACGTTTCGGCCCTTCCGTATTTACGACGGTGCGTCCGAGGTGCATCGCGCCGCCATCGCCAAGCGCGTCTTTCACCAGGGACTGGAAGCTTGACCGCCGCAGGACGCCAAGCCGGACAGCCCGTTTGAACCAGCCCCGGGGCGAAAACACCTTTCATTTCGGTCACAATCCCGTTTTCCGAACACCTGCCCCCCTAGAAAGGCAGGTTCAATGAACCCCTTCACACCCAGGAGACCTTCATGAGTCGTCGTGACTTCCTCGCCCAAGGCGGCGCCGCTGCCGTTGCTGCCGGTGCCACCGCGCTGGCGGCCCCCGTCCTCGCCCAGACCGCCCCGGACACCATCCGCTGGCGCATGGCGTCGAGCTTCCCCAAGACGGTGGAAGTGCTGTTCGGCACCGCCGAGTTCATCGCCAAGCGGGTCGGCCAGCTGACCGGCGGCAAGTTCCAGATCAGCGTGCACGGCGCCGGCGAAATCGTTCCGCCGCTGCAAGTGCTGGACGCCGTCGAAAAAGGCACCATCGAGTGCGGCCACACGGCTCCCTACTACTTCATCGGCAAGGACCCGGCCTGGGCCATCGGCACCTGCGTGCCCTTTGGCCTGAACAGCCGCCAGTACAACGCCTGGTGGGTGCATGGCGGCGGCGAGAAGATGTTCAACGACTTCACCCGTGAATCCGGCGTCGTGAGCCTGCTGGCTGGCAACACCGGTTCGCAAATGGGTGGCTTCTTCAAGAAAGAGCTCAAGTCCCCGGCCGACCTCAAGGGCCTGAAGTTCCGCACCGGCGGCATGGGCGGCCAGGTGCTGACCAAGCTGGGCGTCGTCGCCCAGCAGCTGGCAGCCGGCGACATCTACCCCGCGCTTGAAAAGGGCACCATCGACGCCGCCGAGTTCACCGTGCCGGCCGACGACGAGAAGCTGGGCCTGGCCAAGGTCGCCAAGTTCTACTACTACCCCGGCTGGAACGAAGGCGGCGCTGCCCTGTCGCTGCAGGTCAACGCCAAGCAGTTCGACGCCCTGCCCGACGCCTACAAGGCTGCGCTGCAGTCGGCCAGCGCCGAAGCCAATACCTGGATGCAGGCCCGCTACGACGCGCTCAACCCCGCTGCCCTCAAGCGCCTGGTCCAAGCCGGCGCGGTGCTCAAGCCCTTCCCGCAAACCATCCTCGACGCCTGCTACAAGGCCAACAAGGAGCTCATGGAAGAAGCCTCTGCCAAGAGCCCGGCCTTCAAGAAGATGTTCGAGAACCAGATGGCCTTCCTGCGTGACCAGGTGGCCTGGTTCCGCGTGGCCGAAGGCGGCTTCGACAACTTCATGAGCCGTCAAAAGCTCTGATCGGGCCAGCCCCGACATGACAACGGCCTCCCTCGGGAGGCCGTTTTTATTGGGCTCACTCGCGCCCTGCGATCAGCGCCCGAAGTCAGCGCAGTGGTCCTGCGCCCATTCGGAAAAATCCCTCCCGGGCCGGCCCAGAACCTGCGCCAGCTGCGGCGACACCGCAGGCGGCTGGTCTACGCATTTGCGCAGGTAGTCCAGCAGCCGGCGCGCGGCCTGCTCGGGCATGCGTGCGCGCCACTGAGCCAGGGCGTCGTCCTCGGACAGCACACCCAGTTGCAACGGCCGCCCGATGGCCAGCGCGATGGCCTCCACCTGCTCGACCTGCGAGACCTGCCGCGGGCCCGTGAGCCACCACGCTTGGCCCACATGGGCGTGCGACACCAGCGCCAGCGCGGCGACCTCGGCCAGGTCCTGCTCGTGAATCGGCACCCGGCGCGACTGCGGATACGCCAACCGCACCCAGCCAGACTGCCGCACCGAAGGCGCCCAGTCGAGCGCGTTGGAAGCGAAGGTGTCCGGGCGCAGAACCACTGCCGGCAAGCCGCTGGCGGCCAGCGCCCGCTCGGCGGACAGGTGCCGGGCCGCAATCGGGTTCTCGCGCGGGTCGGCCTTTTGCGTGGCGATGGACGACAGCAGCACCCCGCGCTGCACACCGGCCAGGCGCGCCCGCGCAGCCAACTCGCCCGGACCCTCCAAGGGCGTGAACAGAAAGACGGCCTCCACACCGGCGAGCGCCGGGTCAAGCGTTTCAGGACGGGCCAGGTCGCCATCGACGGGCTCCACACCCGCTGGCCAGGCCGCCTCGGTGGCGCGCCGGGCGAACGCGCGCACAGGCAAGCCCTGAGCCGCCAGATGGGCCACCAGGGCGCGCCCCACCCGGCCGGTGGCGCCCGTCACCAGATACACGCTCACCTGCTAGGACCTCAGCGACACAAGACGAAACCGAGCGCCGACTCCACGCCCCGTGGTGAGCCGCGCCAGGCCACCATGCCGTCGGGCCGCACCAGCACCGTGTCATGCCCCTCGGCGCGCAGGGGCGCGACGCTGGCAACCTGCCAGGCTTTGATCGGCACGCCGAACGTGTCGGCCGCCGCCTGGGCCGCTGCCTGGCCCTCGGCCGAGGCAGAGAAGGCCATGAACCAGGGACCCAGCAACTTACGGGGCTGCAGCGGCCCTTCGAGTCCGGCGAGCTCGGCATAAGGCACGCGTGCGCCGGGCCTGCCGCTCGGGTGGTCGGGGCTCTCGAAATCATCGGTCGGCGCCGAGGGGTCGGGCACAAACGCACCCTCCTTGCAGGCATAGCCGAACATCATGGTGGCGTGGTCCATGGGCCGTCCGAGCACCTCGGCGACGCCCTCCAAGCGACGGTGCTCGGCCAGGTTGGCGGCCTGCCAGGTGCACACCACTTCGGCGTAGGGGCGGCGCTCAGGATCAAAGCTCTCCAGAAGCCGGGCTCCGGCCTGGCCCTTAAGGACAGCGGCCAGCTTCCAGGCCAGGTAGTAGCCGTCTTGCACCGCGGTATTGCCGCCCTGCCCGCCCGTGGGCGGCATGACATGCGCAGAGTCGCCCACCAGAAAGACACGGCCAGACTGCAGCCGGTCGGCGATGCGGTGCGCATAGTCGTAGGTGGTGGCGCCAAGCACCTCAAACTGCAGGTCGGGGACACCGACCATGGTGCGAATCACCGCATGGGTCTGGGCCTCGGTGCGCGCCGGGTCGGCCGACATGTTGGCAACCCACTCGTCCTTGTAGTCGGTGCTGACCAGAACGCCGGCGCCGTCGGGCACCTGGGGGTTCTGGATGTAGTGCACCACCATCGCGTTGTCGCCGGCGATCTTGCCTAGGTCGGCGCGAAAGCGAACCGCGGTCACCGATTTGAGGAACCCGTAGCCATGGGTGCCAATGCCCAAATCCTTGGCAATGGTGCCGCGCACGCCATCGGCTGCCACCAGGTAACGGGCGCGCACGCCGTAAACGGTGTCGTCCTCCAGCGAGCGCAGCGTCACTTCCACGTTGTCCGCGTCCTGGGTGAAGCCGTCGAACAGGGTCTGAAAGCGCAGCACCGCGCCAAGCTCGCGCGCCCGGGCGGCGAAGGCCTCTTCGGTCTTGGCCTGGCTGGCCATGCCGGGGCGCTCGGGCGAGAAGCGCGAAAAGTCAGGGCGATGGGCGACATGGTCGTAGATCACCTTGCCGGTCATGCTCTCAGAGATCACCGAGGTGATGGCCGGCTTGCCCGGCGGAATGGCTGCATAGATCGGCCCGGCCACACCAACGCTGCGCAGGGCCTCCATGGTGATCGGGTTCTGGCCGCGGGCCTTGGGCAGAGTGGAAGTAGTTGCCCGGCGCTCGACCAGCAGGGCGCGAATCCCGTGCTGCCCCAGGAACATGGCCATCGACAAGCCCGCCAAGCCAGCGCCCACGATCACGACATCAAAATTTTCTCTTTGCATCTGCATGCACTCCTTGTTGTTCGTTCGGGTGCGCCGCCTAGCGGGGCGCACCCTGCCGTCAGATGACGGCCCCTTTTTCCCAATGGACCAGGCGCTGGCGCAGCCCGACCACCAGCCGATCGGCCACAAAGCCGATGGCGCCCAGCACCACGACCACGGCAAGGGCCGCAGCGGTGTCGAAATACGCCGCCGAACGGGCGATCAAATGCCCCAGGCCCTGCGAATCACCGATGAATTCGGTGACAGTGGTCACGATCAGCACGATGGGCATCGCGATACGCAAACCGGTCAGCAAAAACGGCAGCGCCGAGTGCCAGACGATCTCGCGCGCCATCTCCCAGGGCGAGGCGCCGGCATTGCGCGCCAGCCACTCCATGCGGGTGCCAACCGCGCGCACACCGGCATGGCATTGCACGAAGAGCGGGAAGAAGCATTCCAGCGCCACCTGCGCCACGCGGGACTGCCAGTCCAGCCCCAGCACCAGGATCACGATCGGATAGAGCGCCAGCTTGGGCACCGGATAGAGCAAATTGACGACGGGGTGAATGGCCGCATCCACCGCCCAGTGCCGCGCGGCCAGGTAGCCTGCGCTGGCCGCCAGGGTCAGGCCGATGACCAGACCCATCAGGCCATTGCGCAGGGTGGACGCCGCGTGCTCCCAGAACTCGGGGTCCTGCAGCAGCTCGAGCAGGCGGCTGCCGATCGCCGGCAGGCCCGGCACCATCCGGTTGCCACTCGCGCTGGCATAGAGCTGCCATGCACTCAGGGCGATGGCGACGCCCAACAACTTGAGGGCCGCGCTGCGCACGCCGCCCGACCCGGACAAGGCGCGCGCTTCAGCCATGGTGGGCTCCCGAGTGCGCCTGCCAGGCCAGCAGGCGGCGGCTGGCCAGCCCGAGCAGCGCGTTGGCCGCCATGCCACACAGGGCGATGCAGACGACGCCCGCATACATCGGGCCATAAGCGCCCTCGCGGTAAGACCGCATCAGCGCTGCGCCCAGGCCGTTGGATTGGCCCAATACCTCGGTGGCGACCATCAGCACAAAGGACACCATCAGGCTGATGCGCAGGCCGACCACCGCGCGCGGCAGGCTGGCGGGCAGCAACACCTGCCAAAAACTGCGCCAGCGCGAGGCCCCCACGTTGCGTGCCACCCAGAACAGGCGCGGGTTCACGCCCAGGGCGCCATTGACCGCGTTCAAATAGGCCGGGAAAAAAGCGCTGATCGCGATGATCAGCACCCGGGAAACATCGGTGAAGCCCAGGACCACCGCCACCACCGGAAAAAGCGCAATCTTCGGCACCGGGTGGGTAAAGGCCTGGGTCAGGTCAAAGAGGTCGCGGAAGTTGCGCGAGACACCGGCCAGCAGCCCGAGCAGCAAGCCCAGGCCGCCGCCGATGGCAAACCCCAGCAGGGCCCGGCGCAGGCTGGCCAGCACCTGCGCCGTGAGGCCACCGCCCTGAGCCAGCGTGAGCAGATCGGTGAGGATGCGCCAGGGGCCCAGCAGGTACTCGGGTCGGCCGGGCCGCGCGGCGGCGAGCTCCCAAAGCAGCAGGCAGACCACGACGAAGGCCACGGTGATGAGCCAGGGTCGTTGGCGCAGTCGCTCCTGCAGGGAGGCCGTGTGCATCAGCTCGCTCACGCCTGCCCTCGTACGTTATCGCCGTCGGGCGCGTTTGCTGCGGGGGATGATGCGTCCCGGAGCAGTTGCCAGAACTGCTGCCGGTAGTCCAGGATGCGGGCGTCGAGCTTGGTCCGCGCATCGCGCGGTCGCGCCAGCTCGATGCGGGTGTCGGCCACCACCTGGCCGGGGGCGGCGCCCATCACCACCACCCGATCGCCCAGGAAGATGGCTTCCTGGATGTCGTGGGTGATGAAGATCACGGTGAGGCCGGTGGCCTGCCACAGCCGGGTCAGCTCCTCTTGCATCACTTCGCGGGTCTGCGCGTCGAGCGCGCCAAAGGGCTCGTCCATCAGCAGCACGCTGGGCTCCATCGCCAGGGTACGGGCCAGGGCGGCACGCTGGCGCATGCCGCCGGAAAGCTCGCCGGGGTAAGCGTCGGCAAAGCGTGACAGGCCCACCCGGGCCAGCAACTCACGGGCGCGCTCGCGGGCCTGTGCCTTGGACTCGCCGGCCACCCGGCTCGGCCAGGCCACGTTGTCTTGCACCGTGCGCCAGGGAAACAGAGTGGCCTCCTGGAACACCATGCCTCGGTCACGGCCCGGGCCTGTGACCACCTTGCCATCCACCGTCACGCTGCCAGTTGTGGGCGTCTCGAAACCACCGACGATGTGCAGCAGGGTGGTCTTGCCGCAGCCACTCGGGCCCAAGATGGTGACGAACTCGCCGCTCGGAACGGACAGGTTGATGGGGCCCAAGGCCTGCACGGTGCGATCGCCGCGGCGGAATGTTTTGCTGACGTCGCGGATGTCGATCACAGAGAAGGCTCCAGGCAAGTGAGAGGCCGCAACGGACCAGGCCGGCGTGGCAGGCGATGGTCCGAGAACGGCAGCGGCGCGTGTGCTTTAACGCAGGATGGCGTAGCCCGGGAGCACCAACTCGGTGGCCGGGCGCTGCATCGGTGGCGGCAGGAACCGCGTGGTGATCATGTCCTGCACCGCAGCGTTCAATTCGGCCAGCGACAAACTGCCATCGGCAATCCGGCCCCCATCGGGCCCCGCGTTGGCAGCGAAGGGCGTGAGGTACTTGGCCTGAATCAGCTTGGGATACAGCGACTCGCGCTGGGCCATCCAGGTCTTGAGCGCGCGCTGGTAATCCGCGCGCCAGGCGCAGTAGGCCTGCGGATTGGCCTGCACGAACTTGGGCGAGAACATGATCATCAGGCTAGGCTGGTTCGAGTTGACCGCCTCGAAGGGCGTCATCATCACTTGCAGACCGCCGGTCTCCTTGGCCTTGTGCAGGAACTGGCGAGCCAGCCAGGCCACGTCGATCTGCTTATTGCGCAGGGCCTGCTCCTGGGCTGGCGGCGGCATGGCCACAAAGGAGACATCGCGCGGGCTCATGCCGGCGCGAACCAGCGCGCTCTTGACCCAGAACTCGCTGATGGTGTTGGGGCCGTAATAGCCGATCCGCTTGCCCTTGAGGTCTTTGACCGAGCGAATGCCGCTGTCGGCAAGCGATGCAAAAGCGCCCTCGTTGTCTTCCTTGTTCACTTCGACCAGGGTCGCCACCGCGCGCGCATCAATGCCAGCATGCACCGCGGCCAGCAGGGCCGGGAAGCTGATGGTGCCGGCGTCGAGCTGGCCGGCCTGCAGCGCCGTCATCCGGTCGGTCGGCGCGAACTCCATGGGCTCGAGGCTATAAAGCTTGCCGTTGTTCGGGTAGCTGGCCTTGTCGGCCCAGATCAGGGCCAGCGGCTCTTCGCCGCTGCCGGTGACGCCGTAGCGAATTGCCACCGGCTTGGCCGGAGCGGCCCCCGGCTTGAGGGCCACGCACAGGTCCTTGTTGGCACCGGCTGCAGAGGCCGATGCGGCAGGCGTCTGGGCGCCGAGGGGGGCCAGCAGCGCCAAGCCGGCAGCTGCCAGCGCCCAGTGGCGGATGCGCCGGGCGAGCGCAGATTGACCACCGCCCCAAGCGGACCGGGCCGCAGGGACACTCTGCCAAACGGGAGACTTGCGCTGGGACATGGCCGTGCTTCTTTCAAGAGTTCTGGGTTGCTGATCCGAACAATATTTGATTTATATCAAAAACAATTTTTCAAACCCAAACCATGACCGCTAGGCCATGATCGCTACGGACCGAGGGGTATCCCGCGACCGGGCACTGACCCTTGGCCCCGCTGCCACCCGGCACCCTGCCTGGGTGACCAGGCGGCAGTCCCCTCGCCTTCACGCTGCAGGCGCGTCCGCGGCAGCAGCGCCACCGCGCAAGGCCGCTGGCAGGGCCTCCCGCGATGGCAGCCAGCCCAGACCCGCGGACAACTCGGCGGCCGCCGCCTTCACTGCGGGAATGACAAGGCTGGCGATGCGCTCGTCGCTGAACACTGTGGTGAGCGCGGTGGCATTGATGCCAGCCACGACCTCGCCGCCGGCGTCGAACACCGGCGCAGCAATCGAACGGATGCCGAGGAGGTACTCCTCGTCGTTGAAGATGAAGCCGTCGCGCCGGGCCTGCTCGAGCTTTTTGCGGAAGGCCCGGGGTTCGACGGTGGACTTGGGCGTGAGCGCAGGAATCGGCCGGTCGCCCAGCAACTGCTCACGGCTCTCGGGCGGCAAATTCGCCAGCAGCACCCGGCCAATGGACGAGGCGTAGGCGGGCATGCGCGAGCCCACATGAACATTGATGCCGGTGGGCAAGGCTGTGCGTGACAGTGCCAGGTAGACCAACTCGCCCTGCTCCAGCACGGCCAAGTGGGTGGAGGCGCCGACCTGCTGGCGCAAGGCATCGAGGATGGGCTGGGCAAGTTCGACCAGGGGCTGGCGGGCCAGATAGGTAAAGCCCAGATGCATCGCCCGGGTGGTGAGGCGGTAGGCCCGGCCCGAGGGATCCCGACTGAGATAGCCCAGTTTCTCGAGCGTGTGAACAAAGCGGAAAGGTTTGCTGCGGCCCCAGCCGAGGCGAGTGGCGATCTCGGTCAGGGTGAGCGTGGGGTGTTCGTCGTCGAAGGCATGGAGGACCGCCAGGCCTTGGGCGAGGGCGTCGACCCAGTAGGGGTCTTTGTCCGGTGGGGCTTCGGGCGAAGGGGTCTGCTTCATGGCGGGGTACTGTTGCCGCGGATTATGCGGGGCAGGCAGGGGCATCTTTCCCGCGCTTCGGCGGGCCACATCACGGAGGTGGGGTTGGTGCTCTGGGGTTGGTGCTCTGGGGTTGGTGCTCTGGGGTTGGCGTTGGCGTGGCACGCGCCGGGCGTGCGGCAGGGGCCCGGCGGCTTCGATGCGGGGGCCCTTCGGGCTCCCCTGCGGTACTCGGTCGCCAGGGGCACGCGCGGCAAACTCGCCGCCTGCAGCGGCTCAAACATGCCGCGCTCTTCGGCCCCTGTCGACCTGCGCTCCTCGGCCCCGCATAGGCGCCGCCGAACCCCTGCCACACACCCGACGCTTACCTCTCTCGGTAGGCTTCTCGGCGCCGCCTTTGGTGACCTCGTGAACCCCTGCTACCCCCCGGTGCTTAGCTCTCTCGATAGGCTTCTCTGCGCTGGCTTCGGTGGCCTCGTTGGAATGGGCTGCCGGCAAGAAGTCTTGCGAGTGAGGAAAGCGGCGGGTATGCGGTACGGGGGCAGCGGCGCCTATGCGGGGCTGAGGAGCGGAGGTCGACAGGGGCCGAAGAGCGCGGCATGTTTGAGCCCCGCAGGGGCGAGTTTGCCGCGCGTGCCCCTGGCGACCGAGCACCGCAAGGAAGCCCGAAGGGCCCCCGCATCGAAGCCGCTGCGCCCGTACCGCATACCCGCCGCGCTCTGGGCCAAGGGCCTGGTCTGGTCTGGCCCGCAAGTAGATGCCCTAGAACCAGATGGACTTCCTGCGTAAGCAGATCGCCTAGTGCAACGTGACCGAACGCGACTGCAGCAACTTCATGAGTGGCGAAAGAAAGCCTTGACGGTTTCGGTCACGAAGGGCCGGATCATGTCTGCCGAAAAGTCGGGCATCTCATAGGCGCTGCAGTGTTGGAAGGTATCGAGCTGGATGGACATGCCTCTTGGCCCGATACG
>CANFQF010000110.1 GCA_947449025.1 Comamonadaceae bacterium | reverse complement strand
GGTGACTTCTTCATCATGGGCCGCTCGGACGACACTCTCAAGGTGGCTGGCAAGCGCCTGGGGCCGGCCGAAGTTGAGGAGTTGGCGCTGGAAATGCCGGCCGTGGCCGAGGCCGCCGCCATTGGCGTGCACGATGCCGAGAAGGGGCAGAAGCTGGTGGTCTTCGTGGTGCCAAGCCCTGGCCATGTGGCCGACGATGCGCTACTAGCCGAGGTCGCGCAGCGGGTCGCCGACCAGCTCGGCCGGCCCTTCCGCCCGGCTGCGGTTCACGCCGTGACCCAGCTGCCCAAGACCCGCAGTTCCAAAATCATGCGGCGTGTGATTCGCAGCGTCTACACCGGCGCACCACCCGGTGATCTGTCTTCGCTGGACAACCCGTCGGCGTTGGACGAAATCCGGGCGCACGCCCCCCACTGAAAGCGAGAGCGCCATGTCCGCTGCCTCGACCTCTGGACCGCCCACCGCCGCATCGCGGCCCGGGCGCGTTGGGACGTCGGGTGGCGGCGCGATGGTTGCGCCCTTTGCCCGCGCCCTGGAGCTGCTGGGGGCTTTCAGTCCGCAGGAGCGCTGGCTTGGCAATCGTGACCTGGCCGAGCGCTCCGGTCTGCCGCCTTCGACGGTAGTGCGGATCACGCGCACCCTGGTGGAGCTGGGACTGCTGGTCCACGATCCCGCGCAGCGCCGTTACCGCCTGGCCGCTGCAGTTCTGGCCCTGGGCTACGGGGCCATCTTCAACGCCGATGCGCAGCGCGTGGCGCGCAGTGCGATGAATGGGTTTGCCCACGAGCACCGCCTGCATGTTCTGCTCGGGAGCCGCGACCGCCTGGATGTGATCGTGCTCGAAAGCGCCAGCAGCCCGTTGTCACCGATCGATATCGATTTGCACGCCGGTGTGCGCATGGGTATTGCGACATCGGTTTTGGGCTGGGCCCTGCTGGCAGCCTTGCCGGAACTGGAGCGCTACTACCTGCTGGACGGAGTCCAGCGGCGCATGCCGCGCGACTGGGCTCGCATCCGCCGGCGCTGTGGCGAGGCGGTGGCCCAGGTCTATCAGACTGGCTGGTGCACGACACCCGGCGATGGCAATCCGGAAATCGCCATGCTCGCTGCGCCCCTGCAGGTCGAGGGTCACGCGCCCATGGTGTTGGCCTGTGTCGGTGGCAGCCAGCAGATGGCCCGAGCCCGCATTGACCGCGAACTGGGTCCGCGGCTGCTGGCGCTCGCCGCGCAAATTCAGGCGGGGTGCCTGGCATGAACGCACCACACGCGCCATCCGCCCCGACCGCCGGCAGCCTGCAAACCGTCGAGCGCGGGATTCAGGTGCTGCGCGCCTTTCGCTCAGACCGCTCGCCTGTGAGCAACGCCGAACTGGTGCGGCGCACTGGCCTGTCCAAGGCCACGGTCTCGCGCCTGACCAGCACCCTGGTTCAGCTTGGCTTCCTGCGCCTGGCTGCCGGCGGGCGCCAGTTTGAACTGGGTGCGGGTGCACTGGGCATCGGGCACGCCTTCGTCGCCTCGAGCGAGCTGCTCGATCGCGCCACGCCCTTGTTGCAGACGCTGGCCGATCGCCTCGGTGTTTCGGTGGCGCTCGGCGTTCGTGATGGCCTGGACATGCTGTATGTCGCCTATCGGGTCAGTCACCATGTGGCCACCTTGCGGCTCGGTTTGGGATCGGTACTGCCCATGGCCAGCACCGCCATCGGACGGGCCTACCTCTGGGGCCTGGAGGGCCCGGAGCGGCAGCGCCTGCTGGCTGCGCTGCGGCGTGGCTTGGGCCCGCAGTGGCAGCCGCTGGAGGCGGGCATTCAGACCAGCTTCGATGAATTGGATAGCACCGGCACCTGCGCGGTCCTGGGCGGATACCAGCGTGACGCCTACGCTGTCGCCCTGCCTGTGCGTGTGGGCCGGCAGCAACTGCCCATGGCCCTGAGCTGCGGCAAGGCGGCCATCGGACCGAACCTGGCCGCCGAGCGCAAGCGCATGGCGCCGGTACTGATGGAGACTGCGGCACGCTTCGAGGCCCTGGTCGCTGATATCGACGGGCAGCCATGAACGTGACGGCCGAAGGTGGCCTGCGTCATCGCGACGCGGCCGTTCACCCCTTACGAAACACAGGAGACCTCTCATGGAACTCGGGCTGCGAGCAAAGAAGATTCTGATCACCGGTGCCTCGCAGGGCATCGGCGCCGGCTTGGCCGAGGCCTTTGCCGCGGAAGGCTGCGAGCTGTACCTGGTGGCCCGCTCGGCGGACAAGCTCGGCGCAGTCGCAGCTGCCATACGCGAGGCCCACGGCGTGCCGGTGCACCTGCTGGCGCAGGACATCACCGCGCCGGGTGCGGTGGATCAGGTCATGGCCTTCGGCGGGCATGTGGATGTTCTCGTCAACAACGCCGGGAGCATTCCGGGCGGGACGCTCTGGGAGGTTGACGAGACCCGCTGGCGCGAAGGTTGGGAGCTCAAGGTCTTTGGCTACATCAACCTGTGCCGGGCCATGTACCCGGAAATGAAGGCGCGCGGCACCGGTGTCATCCTGAACAACATCGGCAACGGCGGCGAGAACCCGGACTTCAACTACATTGCCGGCTCCACAGGCAATGCCGCCCTGATGGCGTTCACCCGCGCCCTGGGCGGGCGCAGCCTGGAAGATGGCATCCGTGTCGTGGGCGTAAACGCCGGGCCGGTAGCCACCGACCGCATCGTCAAGGTGATGCGCGGCCACGCGGCAAAGCTGCTGGGAGACGCCGAGCGCTTTGGCGAGTTGATGGCCATGTACCCGCTGGGCCGTCCAGCCACCGTGCCCGAGGTGGCCGACCTTTTCGTCTATCTCGCCTCGGACCGCTCTGCCTACAGCAGCGGCGCCATCTTTACTGTCGACGGCGGCATTACCTCCAAGCGATCTGTGTAGCGCGTCCCGGATCCGGTATCAGGGTACCGGCAGCCTGGCCCTCCTGAATGCCGTGCGCTGCGCGCTCGTCAGGCATGCGGGGCATCCACCACGATGGTCTTGGACTCGAGGAATGCCATCAGGCCCTCCTCGCCGCCTTCCCGACCAATTCCCGACTGTTTGAACCCGCCAAAACCGATGGAAAAGTCGGTGCGCGAGGCGTTGTGGCCGACCGAGCCGGCGCGGATGCGTCGGGCCACCGACAGTGCCTGGGCCGTGTCGTGGGTGAAGACTGCGGCGTTGAGACCGAAGATGGTGTCGTTGGCCATCTCGATCGCCTCATCGAGGCTGTCGTAGGGGATCACGCACAGCACCGGGCCGAAGATTTCTTCCTGCGCGATGGTCGAGCGGTTGTTCACGTTGAAAAAGACAGTGGGCTCGTAGAAGAAGCCGGCGTCGAGCTGCGGCGGCCGGCGGCCTCCGCAGGCGAGCTCGGCGCCCTCGGCAATGCCGCGCGCCACATAGCGTTCGACTGTCTCGCGCTGCCGGGCGTTGGCCAGCGGGCCGGTGGTGGTGGCCTCGTCGAAGGGGTCGCCCAGAACCATCTTGTCCGCCACCGCCTTGAGCGCGTCGACCATCGCACCCTGCTTGGCGCGTGGAACCAGGATGCGGGTCAGGCTGTGGCACACCTGCCCCGAAAGGTAGCCGAAGAAGCCGCCGCCAATCACCTGCGCGGCAGCGGCGACGTCGTAGTCGTCCAGCACCAGGGCGGGCGACTTGCCGCCCAGCTCCAGGGTGACCCGGGCGACTCGTTCGGATGCAGCGGCCGAGATCTTGCGGCCGGCCGCGGTGGACCCGGTGAAGGTGATCTTGTCGACGCCCGGGTGGCGCACCAGTTCTTCCGACACGTCGCGGTCTGCGGTGATCACGTTGACCACGCCCGGCGGCAGGCCAATGGACTCGCAGGCCTGGGCAAAAAGATAGCCCGAGCAGGGGGCCTCGGGCGAGCACTTGATGATCACCGGGCAGCCCGCCAGCAGCGCAGGCGCCACCTTGTAGGCCAGCAGGCCGGCCGGTCCGTTCCAGGGCACGATGGCCAGCACCACACCCACAGGCTCGCGCACACAGTAGGCCTGATGGCCGGTCACCGACTTGCGCGGCTCGGTAAAGGCGAAGGTGTTTGCCAGGGCGGCGTATTGGCGAAAAGCTGCGCCGATGAACAGGCCCAGACGGGGCTTGGCCACCTTGTAGACGATGCCCGATTCCAGCGACCAGATGCGAGCGAACTCGTCGTTGAGTGCTTCGAGCTGCGCGGCGAGTTTGTCCAGCCAGGCCCCACGCTCCTGTGGCGACAGGCGGGGCCAGGGGCCCTGGTCGAAAGTATGGCGGGCCGCGGCCACTGCGCGGGCCGCGTCGGCCGACTCAGCCCGCGCCACGCGGGCCACCACCTGCTCGGTGCTGCAGTCGAGAACTTCGAAGTGTCCGGGGGAGGCCGGCGCCACCCACTGCCCACCGATGTAGAGGGCGTCGGGATGGTCGAGGGCAATGGTGCGTGCGGTGGTCATGGCGTTGCGTGGGGCGATGTGCTGGATCGGGCCGAACCCTTGGGTGCCGATTTGCCCATGTGGGGGGCTTTCCTGCAAGGGTTGCAGTGCCGACGTTCCGTACTCCGGTATCCGGCTTATCGGATCGATAATGCATCTTTCATGAACACCGCTGTCCGTCCCCCACTGCTGCCGGTGCTGGCCTGGTCCGCCAGCCAGCATGCGCTGTCGATGCTGCAGGTGTTCGTGGTTCCCGCCATCGCGCCGGCCATGGCCGCAGGCTTGGGCGTGACCGAATCCCTAGTCGGGGCGCAGGTAATGCTGGTCTACGTCACCGCCACGATCGCGTCGTTGTATGCCGGCTCGCTGGTGGTGCGCCTGGGTGCAGTGCGGGCCACCCAATTGAGCATTGCCACGGGGGCTGCGGGATTGGCGCTGTCAGCAGTTCCCTTTTTGCCCGTGGTGGCCGTCGCCTCGGTGCTGCTCGGGCTGGGCTATGGGCTGATCAATCCGGCTGCCGGTCAGATGCTGGAGGCTGCGGTATCGCCCGAACGCCGGGCCTTTGCCTTTTCGCTCAAGCAGTCGGCCTTGCCGCTGGGCGGCGTGCTCGCTGGCCTCACCGCACCCGGTCTGGCCGTGGCGATGGGCTGGCAGGGCACCTTGCTGCTCGCTGCTCTGGCCTCTCTGGTGGGCGTCGCCTTGCTGGAGGTGCCCCGCCGCTGGTACCCGGCCGATGCACGTGCGCCCCAGCCCGGTAGCGGCCGGGCCTTTGGTGACATCGGCATCATCTGGGGCTCGCCCGCCTTGCGCAACACTTGCCTGGCGGTGCTGGCCATCTCCGGCGTGCAGCTCACCTTGACGACCTATCTGGTCACCCTGCTGGTGCAGCACGTCGGCATCAGCCTGGTGGCGGCCGGCATTGCCCTGGCCAGTTTGAACATCGGCGGTGTGCTGGGCCGCGTCGCATGGGGGGCGGCGACCCAGGCGCTGGGCTCCGGGTCGGCGGTGCTCACGCTGATGTACGGCATTGGCGTCCTGGGCCTGCTGGCCTTTCCCTTCATGACCGCAGACTGGCCGCTCGCCGTCATCTGCGCGCTGAGCTTTCTGCTGGGGTCCGTCATCATGGGCTCGCCCGGTGTGTTTGTGAGCGAGGTGGTGCGGCTGGCGCCTGCCGGTGAGGCGGCACGCGCGATCGGTGCCGGGTATTTTTTCGCCTTCGGCGGTGCGCAACTCGGGGTGCTGCTGTTTATGTTGGGCTACCAGGTGATGGGGAGTTACCCTGCCACCCTGTGGCTGCTGGTGCTGCTGGGGGTGCATGGCTTTTTGATGTCGATCCGCACGCTGCTGGCGCTGCGGGCGTCGCGGTCCAGCGTGCAGGACGCGGGCTAGATTGACCGCGGGCGACGGCGGGGGACGACCCGCCAGGGTTTGCCGAAGGTGCCCAGCGGCGCGAGCAGCGCACCCAGCGCCAAGCCCCACGCGCTCAATCCGCCTTCGGATCGACGGAGGCAAACAGGCGCAACAAGGCCGCCAAGCAGGCCAGTACACCAGACATGCAGGCCAGGGACCCATGCGGGCCAACATAGTCCGCCAAGGCGCCGAAGCTCGCCGAGCCCAGGGCGCCACCGGCCATCATGGTGGTCAGAAAGATCGACATGGCCCGGGCCCGGAATGTGTCCGAGAGTTCGCGCTGCAAGGTGACGGTGAGCGTGTTGCCGGCGCTGAGCCATCCAGCGCCGGTGATGAACAGGAGGACGATCGTCGTCGCCACATGATCGACGACCGAGACCCCCAGAACGCCCGCTGCCACCACCAGCAGGCCGCAGGTGACGATGGTCTGGCTGCTGTAACGCTGCCTGGCGCGGTGCAGGAATGGACCCGCGCAGATGGCACCCAGGGCCGCCGAGGCCGCCAGGCTCGCATACAGGCCAGCATCTCCCGGCCGTAGCGAATGGGCCACCAGGGGCAACAGGGCCAATAGCGATGTGACCGCCATGTAGACCACGCCGCAGTGAATGATGACGGCGCGCCGCCCCTGGTTGCGCAGCATGTACTGGAGACCCTCACCGATGGCCAGCAGCAGATTGCGCTGGCTTTCGCTTGGAGGCGCCGCTTCATACGGCCAGCGCACCAGCAGCACCACCGACCCCAGCGACAGCACGCAGACGATGGCGAATACCCAGGTAGCTCCCCAAGCGGCTACGACGAACCCGGCGAGCATCGGCCCGAACACGCGCGCCCCGTTCATGGCCATGGCGTGCAGCGTCAGCGCCGACGCCAGCTGCTCCCGCACCACGATTTCCGGCACGATGGCGTTGAACACCGGCCAGCGCAGCGCGGTGGCCATGCCAGCGGCGAACATCAGTGCCAGCAGGGACCAGGGGGTCAGCAAGCCGGTGATCATCTGCGCTGTTAATAGGCCGGCGACGCCGGCGAGCCAGGCCTGCGACAGCA
Source organism: Comamonadaceae bacterium (assembly GCA_947449025.1). GTDB lineage: Bacteria > Pseudomonadota > Gammaproteobacteria > Burkholderiales > Burkholderiaceae_C > Ramlibacter. Next base: position 4,497 of record CANFQF010000110.1, on the reverse strand, counting down.
CCAGACCCAGGCGCCGGTTCATGCGGTCGGCCAGCGCCCCGCCTGGCAATGCGAGCAGAAATACCGGCAGGGTGATGGCGGTCTGGACCAGCGAGACCATGAGCGCGCTGGTGGTGAGCGAGGTCATGAGCCAAGCGGCGGCTACCTCGGTCATCCAGGCGCAGACGTTGGCGCCCAGCCAGATGGTCCACAGCACGGTGAAGCGCCGGTTGCGCAGCGGTGACCAAGGCCCGCCCTCGGGCCCAGCCGGCGGTGGGGCGACAGCGCTCACCGCGGGCAGGGGAGGCTGGCCCCGGCGTGCCCGGCCTCGCCCGAGTGAGGGCGAGCGTCAGGGCGCGGTCGCAGAGGGGTTCGGCGACTCGTGCGGCGCCTCGTGCGGTGACGCGGGGGGTGACTCACTGATTGGCGGGCTTGGTCATTTCGACCAACTGCTTCCACTTGGCGTTTTCCTTCGGCGCGTTCGCCGTCAACACGGCAGATGTCAGTGGCAAGGGGTCACCCGCGAACTTCATCACGTAATCCTTGAAGTCGGCCGAGTTCGCAATCCGCACCAGCTCGGCGGACAGCTTGGCGATGATGGGCTGCGGCGTGCCATGCGGCGCCATCATCCAGACCGGGGAGGAGACGTCGTAGCCGGTCAGGCCCAGCTCGGCCAGGGTCGGCACCTCGGGGAAGCTGGCAGAGCGGGTGGTGCCGGTGACCGCCAGGGCGCGCAGCTTGCCCGCGCGGATCAGGGGCATGGCCGAGGAGGTGCCGCCGAACATCATGTCGGTCTGGCCGCTGGCGGCGTCGATCGGCACCTGGCTGGCCGCCTTGTAGGGGACGTGATTGAGTTTGACCTTGGCCAGCAGTTCGAACATGGCACCGCACATATGGCCGGTGGTTCCGACGCCGGCGGTGCCATAGGAGAGGACACCCGGTTTTTGCTTGGCGGTGGCAATCACGTCGGCCACGGTCTTGAATGGGGAATCAGCACCCACCCCCAGGATCAGCTGGGTGTCGATCAACTGCGCGATCGGGTCAAAGTCCTTGAGCGGGTCGTAGGGGGTGGCTTGCACCCAGGACTGCGAGTAGTGGGCCGCGTAGGTGAATAGCAGGGTGTAGCCGTCGGCCGGTGACTTGGCCACGATTTCGGTGCCCTGAATGATGCCGGCACCGGGGCGGTTCTCGATGACCACGGAGGTATTCCAGGCCTTGCCCAGCGCATTGGCGACAAAGCGGGCGGTACCGTCGGTTGCCGAGCCAGGCGAGATCGGGACCACGATACGAATGCCCTTGTTGGGGTAGCTCTGAGCGGCATTGCTCTGGGCCCATGCCGGAGCGGCCGCGCCGGCCAGCAAGCCCAGTGAAAAATCGCGCCGCGACAGTCCGCGCATGTTCTTCGTCTTGGATGGGGTGTTCATGCTTGTCTCCTGATGTTCTGGTCGATTGGCCTGGTCAAATTGCGCGCTGTTCGATAAAGAACATAATGCATAATCGATTAATTGGCTTCGCTCGTCAATAGGCTCTGCGATAGCTGATGGCTTCCATCTCGGACTGGGGTGACAAACGGCCGGCGGGGCCTGGCCGAGGGTGTGCCAACGCTGCTGAGCCTGCCCCCCAATCCTGCATCATGCATAGTATTTGAAAGCGGGGACGCAATGAAATTGGGCATGCTGGGCGCGGGTTTGATCGCGCAGGCCGTCGCCACGCTGGCGCGGCAAAAAGGCCATGAAGTGATGCTGAGCAACTCGCGCGGCCCGCATACGATTGGTGAGTTGGCCGCCGCCCTGGGCTGCCAGGCCGGCACCGCCGCAGAGGCCGCCGCGTTTGGCGACATGGTGCTGGTGGCAATTCCCTTTCATGCCTGCCGCACACTGTCTGGCGCATCGCTCGCCGGCAAGGTGGTGATGGACGCCTGCAACCACTACCCCGGCCGCGACGGCGCGGACGCGGCGCTCGACGCCATGACGGACACCAGCGGCCAGGTGCTGGCGCGCCAGTTGCCCGGTGCCAGGGTGGTCAAGGTATTCAACGCGATCATGGCCAAGGACATCGTGCCCCACGCCCGTGCAAGCAGCGCAAGCAGCGTAAGCAGCGCAAGTGGCGCACCGGACCGCCGGGCCCTGCCCATCGCGGGCGATGACGCTGCTGCCCGCCAGCAGGTGGCCGCCTTTCTCGACGAGATCGGCTACGACGCGGTCGACGCCGGGCCGCTGGCCGAAAGTTGGCGCTTCGAGCGCGGCATGCCCGGCTATTGCATCCCGCTGCGCAGCGCATCGATGGCGCGTGCACTCCAGGCGGCCGAAAAGCGCGTGCGTGTCCCCGACGGCTCCTGGCGCACGCCGCGGGAATTGGCCTGACCCTGCTTCACAACGACCCCTGGTGACACCCATGACCGTCAACCTCAACGGCCGTACCCGGCTCTACCCGCTTCTTGGTGACCCCATCATCTATGCGCGCTCGCCGGACTGGCTCAGCAAGCACATGGCCAAGCGCGGCATGAACATGATCTCGCTGCCGCTGGAGGTTCCCGAGGGCGCGCTGGAAGCTGTTATCGCCGGCCTGGCTGCCACCCGCAATGTCGACGGCTTCAGCCTGACGATGCCGCACAAGACCGCGGGCTATGCCTACTGCGCCACGGTCTCCGAGACTTCCCGCATGCTCGGTGTCGTCGCCGCCATCCGCCGCAACAAGGACGGCTCCTGGCATGGCCATACGACTGACGGCGATGCCTTCGTCAAGGCGCAGATCGACAACGGCGCGACCATCCAAGGCGCGCGGGTGCTGGTGCTGGGTGCCGGGGGTGCGGGCAGTGCCATCGTCATCTCGATGCTCGAGGCCGGTGCAGCCGAAGTGGCTGTGCACGACGTCGATGCGACGCGTGCGCACAAGCTGGTGGCCATGCTGCAACCCAAGGCCGGTGCGCGGGTGCGCGTCGGGTCTGGTGACCCAAGCGGTTTTGATGTGGTGAGCAACGCCACGCCCATGGGCATGGCCGAGGGCGACCCCCTGCCGCTGGACCCGGCCCGGCTCAAGTCCAGCATGTTTGTCGGTGACGTGGTGGCCGGTCACGGCGAGACCGAACTGATCAAGGCGGCGCGGGCCGCCGGTTGCCGCACCGCCGACGGCGACGCGATGGTGGTGGCCGTGCTCGACGTGATGTGCGACTTCGTGCAGGAGGCCTGGAAGTAGGCTTGTCCTGACGGCCCGCCTGAGGCCTGGTCGCCAGTCCTAGCCGCAGGCCTCTTGTTCAAAAGGAAGCTCCCATGCCGAAGATCCTGAACGGCCGATTCGTCATCCTTGGCGGCGCCAGCCAGGTCGGCTCGCATATCGCCGACCAGCTTGTGCTTGCGGGCGCCCGGGAGGTGGTCCTGGTGGACAACCTCTCACTCGGCAGCGAAGAAGGAATCCGCCACTTGTTGGCCGATCCGCGCTGCCGCCTGGTGCGCGCAGACATCCTGCGTCTGGAGCAGGTCGTTGCCGCCCTGGAAGGGGCCGACGGCGCCTTCCATGTCGTTGGGCTCATGGCCAGCACCATCGGCCAGGACCCGTGGCTGGGGATGGATGTCAATATGCGCGGCCTCTACAACACGGCCGAGGCCTGCCGGATACGTGGCGTCGGCAAGGTGGTGTTCAGTTCCTCCGCCGGCGTGTATGGCGTGCCGGAGGGAGACCCGATTACCGAGGACTTCCCCCTGCGATGGCAGGAGGTGCCCGCCGCAATGGCGCTGTATGGCGCGTCCAAGGCCATTGGCGAGTCGATGCTGCGCCTCTATCGCGAGCGGTATCAGGTCGACTATGTGGCCCTGCGCTATACCGCGGTCTATGGCGATCGACAGCACCGGCGTGCGCTGGTAGGAGGCGGCTTGGCAGCGGCCTGCCTGCGTGTGCGCCAGGGTCTGCCACCCGAGGTGGAGGGCAGCGGCGAGCAGCGGCATGACTACATCCATGTCGAGGACGTGGCACGTGCCAATGTGATGGCGATGGAGAGCGACCTCTCCGGCGAGGCCCTCAACATTTGCAGCGGCACGGACATCTCGCGCAAGGACGCGATCGAAATGGTGTTGCGGCTCGCGGGTAGCGCGCTGCGGCCGGTGCAGGCAGATGCCCCAGGCAGTGTGCGTGCCGGCGCGAGCATGCCGGTCACCCCGCGCCAGAACTACAGCCGTGAACGTGCACAGCGCCTTTTGGGTTGGGAGCCCCGCGTCTCGCTGGAGGAAGGCATTGCCCGGCTTCTGCGTTGGTGCGACACGCTGGCCGCCACGCCCCGATCCTGATGGCGCCTTCGCAGGTCTGCTTTCAGGCCCTGCGCCGCGCGAGGTGGGTCGCAAATGCGATGCAGCCGCAGGACACAACCACCACACAAAGCATCACCACGGCGCAACTGTGTGCGGGGTCGGAGTCCGGACTCACCAGGCTGCCTGAAACGGCGGCCATCACCATGAGCGTGCAGCCTTGTACACCCGCCGCCGTGCCGGCCTGGGTGGGCCGGAAGGTGTAGGCCCGCGCTGTCAT
>CANFQF010000109.1 GCA_947449025.1 Comamonadaceae bacterium | reverse complement strand
CCTTTTCGCTCTCGAGAGTCATCGCCACCGAGGCCGCGGCCACCAGGGCTGCGGGCAAGGGTTGCTGGTGGAACAGGGCCCCCTGCTCACGCGGAATCAGGGCGGTGTCTAGGTCGGCGCTGGCGAATGCGCGACTGCGGACCACACGGCGAAGAAATTGCACATTGGTGGCCAATCCCACCACATGGGTCTGGGCCAGCGCGGCATCCAGTCGGGCCAGGGCCTCTTCACGGGTGGCGCCGTGCACGATGAGCTTGGCCACCATGGAGTCGTAGAAGGGCGAGATTTCATCGCCCTCGCGCACGCCGTCGTCGATTCGCACCGCGCCGCGCTCAAAAGCCACCGCTTCGGGCTTGCGGTAAACATGCAGCAGGCCGGTGGCCGGCAGGAAATTGTTGTCCGGGTTCTCGGCGCAGATGCGGGCCTCGATCGCGTGGCCGCTGCGCACCAGTTGCTCCTGCGTGAGTGGCAAAGGCTCGCCGCTGGCGACGCGCAACTGCCATTCGACCAGATCCAGACCTGTGATGGCCTCGGTGACCGGGTGCTCCACCTGAAGCCGGGTGTTCATCTCCATGAAGAAAAAGGCCATGTCACCGTCGGGCCGCTGCTCGACGATGAATTCCACCGTTCCCGCGCCGACGTAGTTCACCGCTCGTGCCGCGGCCACGGCCGCTTCTCCCATCTGGCGCCGCATCACCTCGGTCAGGCCCGGGGCAGGCGCCTCCTCCAGAACCTTCTGGTGCCGGCGCTGGACCGAGCAGTCACGCTCGAACAGCCAGACGCAGTGCCCTTGCGAATCGCCAAAGACCTGAATTTCGATGTGACGCGGGCGCTGCACATATTTTTCGACCAGTACGGCGTCGTCACCGAAGCTGTTCATCGCCTCCCGCTTGCAAGAGGCGAGCGCCGCATCGAAGTCAGCCGATGCCTCGACCGCCCGCATGCCCTTGCCGCCGCCGCCGGCGCTGGCCTTGATCAGAACCGGGTAGCCGATGCGGTCGGCCTCCTGGCGCAGGAAGGCCGGGGCCTGGTTGCTGCCGTGGTAGCCGGGCACCAGGGGCACGCCCGCTTTTTCCATCAACTGCTTGGACTCGGACTTCAGGCCCATGGCCTGGATGGCCGAAGCCGGCGGGCCGATGAAGACCAAGCCGGCCTGCGCGCAGGCGTGGGCGAACTCCTCGTTCTCGCTCAGGAAACCGTAGCCGGGGTGCACAGCTTCGGCGCCGGTGGCCCGGGCTGCCTCCAGGATGCGCTCCCAGCGCAGATAGCTGTCCTTCGGGGCACTGGCGCCGATATGAACCGCCTCATCACAGGCCGCCACATGCTTGGCGTGCGCGTCGGCATCGGAGTACACCGCCACCGTACGCACGCCCATTCGGCGGGCGGTTGCAGCGACCCGGCAGGCGATTTCACCTCGGTTGGCGATCAGGATTTTCTTGAACATGCTCGGTGTCCTCGAGTGGGCGGCGGAAATCCGGGCGCTTTAAGGTTGCAGCCAAGCGGGCTTGCGCTTTTCGAGGAAGGCGCGGATGCCCTCCCGGCCCTCCTGGCTGGCGCGGATGTCGGCGATGCCTTCGACCGTGCGGTCGATCAGTCCCGGCGTGATCTCACGACCGCCGACCTCGTGCAGCAATCGCTTGCAAGCCCGCATCGCATCCGGACCTGCCGCAACCAGTGCGCCAGTGATGACCTGCAACTGCGCATCGAGCTGATCGACCGGCACCACCTCGTGCACCAGACCCATGCCATGGGCTTGTGCGGCGGAGAAACGTTCGGCGGTAAGAAACCAGCGATGGGCGGCCCGGCTGCCCATCGCCCGAATGACGTAGGGACTGATCGTGGCGGGGATGAGGCCAATCTTGACTTCGCTGAGGCAAAAGTGGGCCCCTTCAGCGGCAACGGCCATGTCGCAGGCGGCCACCAGGCCCATGCCCCCGGCATACACATCGCCCTGGATCCGTGCCACCGTCGGCTTCGGGCAGGTGTAGATCACTTCCAGCATGCGAGCCAGGCCACGGCCATCGGCGAGATTTTCCTCGCGGGTGTAGGTGGCCATGCGTTTCATCCAATTGAGGTCGGCGCCAGCGCAGAAGGCCGAGCCATTGGCCGCCAGGACCACCGCGCGGACATCGTCCCGGTCGGACAAGGCCAGGAAGGCGGCGGTCAATTCGACGATCACCTCGTCATTGAAGGCGTTGCGCACCTCGGGGCGGTTGAGCGTGAGGGTGGCGACGCCCTGGTGGAATGACAGCAGCAGATGTTTCATGAGGGACTCCAGCGGAGGGTGGGAATTCAGGGGGCGGCACTCACATGCGAAAGACGCCGAACTTGGGCTCGGGAATAGGCGCGTTCAGCGCCGCCGACAGGCCCAGCGCCAAGACCCGACGTGTGTCTGCCGGATCGATGATGCCGTCGTCCCACAGGCGCGCCGATGCGTAATAAGGGTGAGACTGGCCTGCGAACTGATCGAGCAGCGGCTGCTTGAAGGCGGTCTCCTCCTGGGCGCTCCAGGAGCCTCCGCGCGCTTCGATGCCATCGCGCCGCACAGTGGCCATCACGCCGGCGGCCTGTTCACCGCCCATGACCGCAATGCGGGCGTTGGGCCACATCCAGAGAAAGCGCGGCGAATAGGCGCGGCCGCACATGCCGTAGTTGCCGGCGCCGTAGCTGCCTCCGATGATGACGGTGAACTTGGGAACGTTCGCCGTGGCCACCGCCGTGACCATCTTGGCGCCGTGCCGGGCGATGCCTTCGTTCTCGTACTTGCGGCCCACCATGAAGCCGGTGATGTTCTGCAGGAATACCAGCGCAATCTTGCGCTGGCAGCACAACTCGATGAAGTGGGCCCCCTTTTGCGCTGACTCAGAGAACAGGATGCCGTTGTTGGCGATGATGCCCACTGGCATGCCCTCGATGTGGGCGAATCCGCAAACCAGCGTGGCGCCATAGCGGGCCTTGAACTCGTGAAACTCGGAGTCGTCGACGATGCGGGCGATGATCTCTCGCACGTCGAAAGGCTTGCGGGTGTCGGCGGGCACTACACCCAGCAATTCAGAGGCGTCGTGACGCGGCGGCCTGGGCGAGCGCAGGTCCTGACCGTGGTTCTTTCGGTGGTTCAGGTTGGCCACCGCCTGGCGGGCGAGGGCCAAGGCGTGGGTGTCATCACGGGCGAGGTGGTCGGCCACGCCGGAGAGCCGGGTGTGTACGTCTGCGCCGCCCAGATCCTCAGCGCTCACCACCTCACCGGTGGCGGCCTTCACCAGGGGAGGGCCCCCCAGGAAGATGGTCCCCTGATCCTTGACGATGATGGACTCGTCGCTCATGGCGGGCACATAGGCGCCGCCGGCCGTGCACGAACCCATGACGACTGCGATCTGGGCGATACCCTGGGCGGACATCTGAGCCTGGTTGTAGAAAATCCGGCCGAAGTGGTCGCGGTCCGGAAAGACTTCGTCCTGATTCGGCAGGTTGGCCCCGCCCGAATCGACCAGATAGATGCAAGGCAGACCGTTTTGCTGGGCGATTTCCTGGGCCCGCAAATGCTTCTTCACCGTCATCGGGTAATAGGTTCCACCCTTCACCGTCGCGTCGTTGCAGACGACCATGCAATCAACACCGCTGACCCGCCCGACCCCGGCAATGAGACCCGCGCAGGGCGCGTCGCCGTTGTAGAGGCCGTGGGCCGCCAGGGGCGAGAGCTCGAGGAAGGGCGAGCCCGGGTCAAGTAACAGTTGAACCCGCTCGCGGGGCAGCAGTTTGCCGCGGGCCACATGCTTGGCGCGAGCGGCTTCGCCCCCACCTGCGGATGCAAGGGCCACCTGGACCCGAAGGTCCTCCACGAGAGTTCGCATGGCCTCGGCGTTGGCCTGGAATTCGGCCGAACGGGGATTGAGTTGGGACACGACAACGGACATGCAGATCTCCTCGGGACTGTACGAGCTTAGTCAGAGCAGGCCGTATCTCTACGCCACCTAGGTTGCAAATCCTGCCAAATTTGAGCAGACTTCGGGAATGTCCCGATCCCGTCCACCTGCCCCTGCAGAAACTCGTCAGACGCACGGGCCGGACCCCCGAGCAGCGGCCCGTTCGGCGCCCCCCGCCGATACGCCCATGGCCTTCGCGCGGGTGATGGTCTCCGCCCTGCGCCGCCAGGGGCTCGATCCGAACGAGGCCTTGCGGCATGCACAGATCACGCCAAGCCAGCTCCAGAAATCCGAAGGCCGAATCACCGCCCTGCAGATGGAGTGGCTCTCGGGCGCTGTCATGCAGACCCTGGATGACGAGGCGCTGGGCGCATTCGACCGCCGCCTGCCCTGGGGCAGCTACGGCATGCTGGCGCGGGCCTCGCTCAGTTCGCCCGATCTGGGCGTGGCGGTACAGCGCTGGTGCCGACACCACGGCCTGCTCACCGACGCGGTGCGCTTGCGCCTGTCCTTGGCGGGCGAGACCGCATCGGTGCTGATCGAGGAGCAGCCCTCCCACCTGGCATTGCCAGGGAATGCGCGCGAGTTCAGCTTGGTCTACCTGCTACGCAACATCCACGGCCTGGCCTGCTGGTACGTGGACTCGCGCATCCCCTTGCAGGAAGCGCGATTTCCCTACACCGCACCGGATCATGCGCAGGCGTATGCCCAAATGTTTCCCGGCCCGCACCGCTTCGAATCCGGCCAGGCCGAAATTCGTTTTGATGCGCGCTATCTGCGCCTGCCCCTGGTCCGCGACGAAGCCGCACTGCGCCAGATGCTGCAGCGAGCCCTGCCGCTGACGGTGCTGCAATACCGCCGCGACCGGCTGCTGGTGGAGCAGGTGCGTCATGTCCTGGTAGCCGACCCCGAAGCGGGCCAGAGCGCCGAGCGCCTGGCCGAGCGCCTGCACATGTCGGCGCGTACCTTGCACCGGCAACTGCGGGAGGAAGGCGCGAGCTTGCAGCAACTCAAGGACGATGTCCGTAGCGCCCGCGCCCGCGAACTGCTGGCCCGTAGCCATCGCCCGATCAAGCAGGTGGCGGCGGCGGTGGGCTTTCGCAACGAGAAGAGTTTTATTCGGGCCTTTCGCGGCTGGACCGGACAGTCCCCCGCTGATTACCGGGACAGGCCCGAAGCGGCCTGACCGAGGGTCGGCCGCACGCCTGCGGCTAGCGCCCCATGGCTTGCCACAGGGCTTGAGTGACAATTGGAATCGTGATCCAAGCGCAAGACCTGATTGGCGCCGCCGCCGCCACCCTGACCACCCTATCCTTTGTGCCGCAGGCGCTGAAGACCTTCCGCTCACGCGACGTGAGCGGAATATCCCTGGGTATGTACAGCCTCTTCGCCACCGGCGTGGCTCTCTGGCTGGTCTACGGCCTGCTGCTCGGAGACGCGCCCATCGTCGTGGCTAATGCCATCACCCTGGCCCTGGCACTTGCGGTGCTGTGCATGAAGATCCGATATCGCTAAGAGCTGCGCGGACCGGGACGGGCGCTACTTACGCGACGAGCAATCCGGGCAGGTCGGCCATGTCCTGGAACAAGACCTGGGCGCCCGCTTCACGCATTCGCCGAGGTGAGTCGTGGCCGGCCTCTGGGGGACAAAAGCCAAACACCGTGGCCCCCGCAGCCACGCCAGCGGTCGCACCAGTGAAGGTGTCCTCGACCACCGCGCAGCGACGCGGATCCACACCCAAGGCCCGTGCAGCAGCCAGGTAGACATCGGGATGCGGCTTGGAACGTGGCTGATCATGGCCACTGAAGATATGGCCCTCGAAGAGATGCATCATCCCGGTCTTTTCAAGCTGGAGCCGCACCTTGCCCAGGTCGGCGCCAGAGGCGCAAGCAATGCGGCCAGCAAACTGGGCATGAATACGGGCTACTGCCTCTGGCGCGTGGGCAATTGGCTGCAGACGCAGGCGCAGTTGCTCGTTGCGGCGCGCCTGGAATTGCTTGAGCCACTCGTCACGAAACGGCTTGCCCGTTTCGACCTCGATCCGGGCACGCTCGTCTTTCACCGCCTTGCCCACGAAGATCGCCATGCATTCGGCCAAGGACAGTCGCCAGCCTGCCTCTTCGAGCATGTCACGCAAGACGCCATTGGTAATGCTCTCGCTATCGACGAGTACGCCATCGCAGTCAAAAAGAACCGCATCGAATCGGGGCAGGGCAGTCAAGAAATATCTCCATCCAGGTAATACCAGCGCCCGTCTTCGCGCAAGAATCGGCTGCGCTCATGGAGCCGTTGCGCCGGGCCAGGCCCGGCTGGCCGGCAGCGCGCGACAAACTCGACCTCTGCTCGGTCGTCGCCTGTGGCGCGGGCCGCCCGAACTTCGAGGCCCAGCCACCGCAGGCCGGGCTCCAGATGGGCAGCAGCAGGACGGGTGGTCGGATGCCAGGTCACCAGAAGGTAATCTGCATCCTCGCGGACAAAGGCGCTGTAGCGAGACCGCATCAGGCTTTCCGCATCGGGCGCGGGCGCCAGCCTCCATCGACCGCAGCAGTCGCCGAACGCCAAGGCCCGCCGGCGTGCGTCTGTGCGGCCACAGGGGCAAGGGTCGCGGTCGCTGGAAACACTAAGCATGGCGGGATTGTCCCTGATGCGCAGGGTCGGCCGGGTGCCAAAGGCCTCGCGCGAACGCGATCAAAGACCGCGCTGGATGATGATCTTTTGCACGTCCGACGTGCCCTCGTAGATCTGGCACACACGCACATCGCGCCAAATACGCTCGACGGGGAAGTCGCTCACATAGCCATAGCCGCCCAGGGTCTGGATGGCAGCGCTGCACACCTTCTCGGCCGCCTCGGAGGCGAAAAGCTTGGCCATCGCCGCCTCCTTCAGGCAAGGCCGGCCGGCATCGCGCAGGGCCGCGGCATGCCAGATCAACTGGCGCGCAGCCTCGAGTTGGGTGGCGCAATCGGCCAGACGAAAGCCCACCGCCTGGTGGTTGAAGATGGGCGTGCCAAAGCTCTCGCGATCCTTGGCGTAGGCCACCGCCACGTCCAGTGCGCTGCGGGCCATTCCCAGGCTCTGGGCGGCGATTCCAATTCGCCCGCCCTCCAGGGAGCTGAGCGCGATCTTATAGCCCTCGCCCTCCTCGCCAATGAGGTTTTCGGCCGGGATGCGGCAGTCCTCAAAACGGATTTGCGCGGTGTCGCTGGAGTGCTGGCCCACCTTTTCCTCGAGCCGCGCCACTTGCCAGCCGGGGTTTGACGTGGGCACGATAAAGGCGCTCATGCCTTTCTTGCCCGCGCCCTTGTCGGTGACCGCGATCACGATGGCGACCTGGCCATTCTTTCCGGAGGTGATGAACTGCTTGACGCCGTTGATTACCCAGTCGCCGCCCGGACCACCTTGCCTGACCGCGGTGGTCCGCAGGGCCGAGGCATCGCTGCCCACATGGGGTTCGGTGAGACAAAACGCCCCCAACATCTCGCCACGGGCCAACGGCGTGAGCCAGGCCTTCTTCTGCGCCGCATTGCCGTAGCGCATCAGGATGGCGGCGACCGGACAATTGTTCACGCTGATCGCGGTGCTCGTACCGCCATCGCCCGCGGCAATTTCCTCGAGCACCAGAGCGAGGCTGATGTAGTCAAGACCGGCGCCACCGAACTCCTCGGGCACGCACACACCATAGGCGCCGAGCGCTGCGAGGCCCTGATGTGCCTCGCGCGGAAAGAGGTGCTCACGGTCCCAGCGCGCCGCATGAGGCCAGAGTTCCTCCTGCGCGAAAGCACGCACCGCTTCGCGGATCATCTCCTGGTCGGGGGTGAGCAGCATGGCAATGACTCCTGGGACGGCCGCAGGCCTTAGGCCAATTCGATCGCCATGGCCGTGCCCTCACCGCCGCCAATGCACAGGGTGGCCAGGCCACGCTTCTTGCCCCGAGCCTGCAGGGCGTGGATCAGGGTGACCAGGATCCGGGCGCCCGACGCGCCGATCGGGTGGCCGAGGGCGCAAGCGCCTCCGTTGACGTTGACGATCTCGTGCGACACCCCAAGTTCGGCCATGAGCGCCATGGGGACGACGGCGAAGGCCTCGTTGACCTCCCACAGGTCGACGTCGCTCACCTTCCAGCCGGCTTTGGCCAGGGCCTTGTGCGTGGCGCCGACCGGGGCAGTGGTGAACCACTCCGGCTCCTGGGCATGCGTGCCGTGGGCCACGACGCGCGCCAGCGGCTTGCAGCCCAAGCGATGGGCGGTGGACTCGGTCATCATGACCAGGGCAGCCGCGCCATCGTTGATGGAAGACGAAGACGCAGCAGTGATGGTGCCGTCCTTCTTGAACGCAGGCTTGAGCGTCGGGATCTTGTCGAGGAGGGCCTTGCCCGGGCCCTCGTCCACCGAGACCAACACCTCGCCGGCGCGGCTCTTGACGGTGACCGGGACGATCTCCTTGGCGAAGCCACCCGACTCCGTGGCCGCCTTGGCGCGCTGCACACTTGTGGTCGCAAAATGGTCCTGGGCCTCGCGACTGAACTTGTACTTGGCGGCGCAGTCCTCGCCGAAGGTGCCCATGGAACGGCCCGCCTCATAGGCGTCCTCCAGGCCGTCGAGCATCATGTGGTCGTAGACCTTGTCATGGCCCATGCGGTAACCACCCCGGCCCTTGAGCAGCAGATAAGGCGCGTTGGTCATGCTCTCCATCCCGCCGGCCACCAGGACCTCGTGGCTGCCCGCGAGCAGCATGTCGTGGGCGAACATGGCCGCGCGCATGCCCGAACCACACATCTTGGAGAGCGTCACAGCGCCCGCCGACTTGGGCAAGCCGCCCTTGAAGGCCGCCTGTCGGGCAGGGGCCTGGCCCTGGCCGGCCATCAGGCAGTTGCCAAAAAGAACTTCACCCACCACCTCGGGCGCGATTCCTGCGCGTTCGACCGCGGCCTTGATCGCGGCGCCACCCAGGTCATGTGCAGACAAGGCAGAAAAGTCCCCCTGAAAAGCGCCCATGGGGGTGCGGGCAGCGCTGACGATGACAATGGCTTCTGACATGGTGGTCTCCTTGGACAGTTTGATCAAAAAGGCGAGGCGCTCATGTGCGGCCTTGCCGGGGTGAATTGGATGGCCGTGGGGCGGAAGTTCGAGAGCGGCCTGGCTGGGGGTCAGCTGCGCTTAGCCCCACCGACAGCACCAATGGCTCCGCGATACACGCGCTCTAGATCACCCGGGCCGTCCACCGTCATGCGCAGGTCCTGGATAAGGCCATCGGACAAGCCATAGATCCAGCCATGCAGGGTCAAGGACTGCCCGCGCGCCCAGGCGTCCTGGACCACGGTGGTCTGAGCGACGTTCACGACCTGCTCGACGACGTTCAGTTCGCACAGCAAGTTCGCCTGGTGCTCGGCGCTGGTGCCTTCGATCAATGGCCGATGACGACTGGCCACATCCTTGATGTGGCGTAGCCAGTTGTCCGCCAACCCGACGCGGGTACCACTGAGGGCGGCCGCCACGCCGCCGCAGCCATAGTGGCCCACCACCATCAGGTGCTCGACGTGGAGCATGTCCACCGCGTACTGAATGGTGGAAAGGCAGTTGAGATCCGTGGGAACGACGACGTTGGCGACATTGCGATGAACGAAGACTTCGCCAGGCTCCAGCCCGGTGATCTGATTGGCCGGCACGCGCGAGTCGCTGCATCCGATCCACATGTAGCGCGGGGACTGCTGGGATTTGAGAGAGGTGAAAAAGCCCGGGCGCTCCTGCTCCATGCGAGCGGCCCAAGCCCGGTTATGTTCAAACAGGTCTTCTAGTTCTCTGGTCATGGCTCGGATTGTCCCAGTTGCGTCACATGGGCTGGCTACATCGTTTCCGCGAAGAGTTCCCGGCCGATGAGCATCCGACGGACTTCGCTCGTGCCGGCGCCAATCTCATAGAGCTTGGCATCACGCCACAGGCGACCCAAGGGGTAATCGTTGATGTAGCCATTGCCACCAAAAATCTGGACGCCCTCGCCCGCCATCCAGGTGGCCTTCTCGGCGCACCAGAGGATGACCGAGGCGCAATCCTTGCGGACCTGACGCACATGCTCGGTTCCGAGCATGTCGAGGTTCTTGCCGACGGTGTAGCAAAAAGCCCGGCCGGCCTGCAACACGGTGTACATGTCGGCCACCTTGCCCTGGATCAGCTGGAACTCGCCGATGCTTTGGCCAAATTGCTTGCGGTCGTGGATATAGGGCACCACGTTGTCCATCACCGCCTGCATGATGCCGATCGGACCGGCAGCCAATACCGCGCGCTCATAGTCGAGCCCGGACATCAGCACCTTGGCACCGCCGTTGACCGCGCCCAAGATGTTGACCGCGGGCACCTCGACGTCTTGAAAAACCAATTCGCCGGTGTGACTGCCTCGCATCCCCAGCTTGTCGAGCTTCTGGGCGATGGAAAAACCCTTCATGCCCTTTTCGATCAAGAAGGCGGTGACACCCCTCGCGCCCAGATTGGGTTCGGTCTTGGCATAGACCACCAGGGTGTCGGCGTCGGGACCGTTGGTGATCCACATCTTGTTGCCATTGAGGAGGTAGTACCCCCCCTTGTCTTCGGCCTTGAGCTTCATCGAGATCACATCGGATCCCGCGCCAGGCTCGCTCATTGCCAACGCGCCCACATGCTCGCCGGAAATCAGCTTGGGCAGGTATTTGTCCTTCTGCGCCTGGGTTCCGTTGCGCTTGATCTGGTTGACGCAAAGGTTGGAATGCGCGCCATAGGACAGCCCCACCGAGGCAGAGGCGCGCGAGATTTCCTCCATGGCGACCATGTGCGCCAAGTAGCCCATATTGGCCCCACCCCACTCCTCGGAGACGGTGATACCCAGCACGCCGAGCGCACCCATCTTGCGCCATAGGTCCATCGGGAACTGGTCGCTTCGGTCGATTTCCGCTGCGCGGGGGGCGATTTCGGCTTGGGCGAACTCACGAACGGCATCGCGCAGGGCGTCGATGTCCTCGCCAAGCTGGAAGTTGAGGCCGGGCATGTTCATGTCTGTCTCCGGGTATTGAGGGCTTATGAGGTGTATTGATGGTCTAACAGGTCTGGCGCGTCAGTGGCGGATGCCCTCGCGTCCGGTGACCACCATCATCGTGGCGTTCATGCTGGCGACCAGCTTTTCACTTCCGTCATCGTCAACGGCCCAGGCACGGGCTTCCGTGACAGTAATGGTTCGACCCGGCTTGAGCACCTCGCCGACCATACGGAAAAAGCGCCCCTGGGCAGGTGCAATCAGGTTCACCTTGAATTCAATGGTCAGAACGCCTGCGTCAGCCGGCATGAGGGATGAGGCCGCATAGCCGCACGCAGAGTCGAGCGCTGCGGCCATGATGCCGCCATGGATGAAGCCGTGTTGCTGCGTAATGTGCGCAGAGAAGGGGAGCTCGATCACGACCCGACCCGGCTCCACAGAGCGCAGGCTGGCTCCGATGGTGGTCATAGCCGCCTGGCGG